>JAJTGU010000072.1 GCA_021297985.1 Rubrivivax sp. | reverse complement strand
TTGGCGTCGGCGTCGGCGTCGGCGTCGGTGTCGATGTCGGTGTCGGTGTCGGTGTCGGTGTCGGTGTCGGTGTCGGTGTCGGTGTCGGTGTCCGCCACGATGACGGCCATGGCCTGGCGCTCCGACGTGAAGGCGATCTCGGCCTCGCGCCGCCAGCGACGCTCGCGTTCGTCGACGAGCTGCAGCTTGTGCCCGGCCACCAGGAAGGCGGCCTCGGTCGGATCGCCCAGCGTCTCCCATCGGTCGGCGCTCACCTGCCGCCACTGTGCGTTGCTGGCCAGGCTGCCGCCGCCGAGCACCGCCGCCTGCTCGTCGCGCAGCGGGCCCGCAGGCAGCGGGACGCCGTCGTGCTCCGCGCGGCCCTCGGGCGCATAGCCAGCGCCGATGTAGGACACGCGGCCCGACGCACTCAGCACACGCTTGATCGTCATCTCGCCGCGGGTGAGCGTACCGGTCTTGTCCGATGCGATGACCGAGGCGCAGCCCAGCGTCTCGACCGAGGACAGGCCCTTGACCACGGCTTGCCTGCGGGCCAGGCGCTGCACCCCGAGTGCCAGCACCACCGACAGGATCGCCGGCAGGCCTTCGGGCACCGCGGCCACGGCCAGGGACACGCCGAGCAGCAGCACCGGGATCGCGTCGGCAGCACTGTGCACGTGGGACAGCACCAGGATCGTGGCCACCACGACGACCGCGATCCCCACCACCACCGCACCCAGCAGGCGGCCGGTGCGCGCCACCTCCTGCTGCAGTGGCGTGGGCTGGGCGGCCGTGGCGTCCAGCAGCCGCGCAATGCCGCCCATCTCCGTGTCCATGCCGGTGGCGGTGACGATGGCACTGGCGCGGCCCTGGGCCACGGCCGTGCCCTTGAACACCATGTTCGACCGCTCGGCCAGCGCGCCGGCCTGGGGCAGGGTGGCGGCGTCCTTGAGCACGGCCTCGCTCTCGCCGGTGAGGGCGGCCTCCTGCACCCGCAGCGAGACCGTCTCGAGCAGCCGCGCGTCGGCCGCCACCGCATCGCCTTCGACCAGCAGCAGCACGTCGCCGCGCACCAGCGCCGCACTCGGCACGCGCTGTGGCTGGCCGCCGCGGCGCACCGTGGCGGTGGCCTCGGTCATGCGGGCGAGCGCGGCCACCGCGCCTTCGGCCTTGGCCTCCTGCAAGCGGCCGAGCGTGGCGTTGAGCACCACCACCACGGCGATGACGACGGCATCCACCGGCCAGCCCGTGCCGCCTTCGATCCACCAGGCCACGAGCGCAATGCCGACCGCCACCAGCAGCAGGATCACCAGCGGGTCCTGGAACTGCGCCAGCCAGCGCCGCCAGCCTGGCACCCGGGGGGCCGGGCGCAACTCGTTCGGGCCCTGGTCCGCGAGCCGGAGCGCCGCCTCGGCAGGTGTCAGCCCCTGCGCCGGATCGACGCCGGCGGCCTGGGCCACGGCCGTGGCGTCGAGGAGGGTGGGATCGTCCAGGATGCGCTTTCGGAGGCGCCGGCCGTCCATGCGCAGCCCGCGAGCCGGAACGGTGGCCGCCTTGTCGGCCCCGGTCTGTGCGAGGGGCCACATGGCCGGACTTGAGGAAGACGACAAGCGGAACACCACAAGCGGAACACGACCCGCGCCGTGCAGGCGCCGATGGATCCCCCAAGGCGTCGCGCCGCGAGAAGACGCGGGCCGCCATAGCGCGCCATAGCGGATAGCCCGCTCAGCCGGGACCGGTCTCGACGGGCTCGGCTTCCAGCACTCCTTCGATGTAGATCCTCTGCACCAGCACCATCAGCACGACCATCGCCGGTGTCGCCAGCAGGACACCGAGCACGCCGAACAGCACGCCGAACATCACCGCCGCGGCGATGCCCAGCACCGGGGGCAGGTCGACCGCCCGGCGCTGCACGAACGGCATCAGCAGGTTGCCCTCGACCTGCTGGATCGCCACCGCGAGGACGACGACCGAGAATGCCGTTTCGGGCCCCTGCATGAAGCCCAGCAGCACCGCCAGCAGTCCCGCAGCAATGGCGCCGAAGTAGGGGATGAAGGCCAGCAGGCCCGACAGCACGCCCACCGACAGTGCCAGCGGCACCCCCAGCAGCCACAGCCCGAGTGCGGTGGTGCTGCCGACGAAGAGCATCGAGATCGATTGCCCGAGCAGCCATCGTCCGAGCGCATGCCCGCAGGCGTCGAGCGCCAGCGCGGCACGGCCGCGCACTGAAAGCGGCAGCAGGCGGATCGCGCCGTCCCGGTACAGCGCAGGCGCCACGGCGAGGTAGACGCCCATCGCCAGGATCAGCGCGGCGCCACCCAGCGCCCCCAGGGTCGAGCCCGCGACGCCCGCCACGCGGGTGGCCCACGGGCTGGCCGCCGCGCTGCGGGCCTGCTCGACGTACTGCAGCGCCGCCACGCCGATGCGGTGGCTGTTGAGCCACTCCATCGCCGCGGTGGTGGCCGCCGGCAGGCCCTGGCGCAGCTTCTCGAACTGAACCGCCAGCGGCTCGCCGATCAGCCAGGCGCCGGCCGCCAGCACCAGCGTCACCAGCACCAGACCCGCCACCACGCTGAAGCGGGCCGGGACGCGGGTGTGCCGTTCGAGCACCGAGGCCAAGGCCCGCAAGGCGGTGGCCACGATGACGGCGCCGAAGGCCAGCATCAGCAGATCGAGCAACTGCCAGACCACCAGTGCCAGCAGGGCCACGAAGGCCACCAGCAGCACCTTGTGCGGAAAGGTCCAGGGGCCCGATGGGCCGAGGAGGGGGGTGTCGGTCGGCGGGGGTTTCATGGCGTCGTGGGCTGCCGGGTCCGGTTCGAGGCGCGGTCGGCGAAGGCGATGCCGCAGTCTCCCGGACGGGCCCGGTGGCGGTCTGTGCGGTGTCGATCCGATCCGCGCCCGACCTCGGCGCCGTCGTGCGCGCTGTGTTCGCCGCCGTACAGACCTTCACCCCCTGGGCCGCCTACGGTTGCCGCCATGGCCACTGCCGCAAAGCCCACCATGCCCTTGCCCCCACTGCCCAGAGCCCACGATGGGTCGCGTTCGCTCGCCGCACCGGGCAGGCTCGGTCTGGGCCTGCTGATCGCACTGGTCGTCGGCTCCATCGTCGGCAGTGGCATCTTCGGCCTGCCGCAGAACATGGCCGCCGGTGCCGGAGCGGGCGCCATCCTCATCGGCTGGGCCATCACCGGCGTCGGCATGCTGATGCTGGCCTTCACGGTGCAGATGCTGGCGCTGCGCAAGCCCGAGCTGGACAACGGCGTCTACGCCTACGCCCGGGCCCTGGCCGGCGAGTACGTGGGGTTCAATGCCGCCTGGGGCTACTGGGTCAGCGCCTGGATCGGCAACGTCGGCTACCTGGTCGCGGCCTTCGCGGCGCTGGGTTACTTCGTGCCCGCGTTCGGCGATGGCAACACCGGCGCTGCGGTGTTCGGCGCTTCGGTGGTGCTGTGGTCGGTGCACGCGATGGTGCTGCGCGGCATCCGTGGCGCCACGGTGCTCAATGCCGTGGTGACGATGGCCAAGCTGCTGCCGCTCGTGGTCTTCATCGTGCTGGTGGCCCTGGCGTTCCGGCTCGAGACCTTCCAGCTCGACTTCTGGGGCGCCCCGGCCCTGGGCTCGGTGCTCGACCAGGTGCGCAGCACGATGCTGGTGACGGTGTGGGTGTTCATCGGCATCGAAGGCGCCAGCGTGTACTCGGCGCGCGCCGCGAACCGCGCCGACGTGGGGCGGGCGACCGTGATCGGCTTCCTGATCTGCCTGGCCCTGCTGACGAGCGTGTCGCTGCTGTCGCTGGGTGTCGCCACGCAGCCGGAGCTGGCGGCGATGAAGAACCCGTCGATGGCGCCGGTGCTCGAGCGCGCCGTCGGCACCTGGGGCGCGGTGCTCGTGTACGTGGGGCTCATCGTCTCGGTGGGCGGGGGCTTCCTGGCCTGGATGCTGCTGGCGGCCGAATCGCTGTTCACGCCCGCGGGCGGCGGCGTGATGCCGCGCTGGCTGGGCGAACAGAACGCCAACGGCGTGCCCGCCAACGCGCTGTGGCTGACCAACGGCATGGTGCAGCTCTTCCTTCTGGTCACGCTGTGGTCCGAGGCTTCGTACCTGGCCCTGATCTCGCTGTCGACGGCGATGATCCTGATCCCCTACCTCTTCACGGCGGCCTACGGCGCCCGGCTGGCATGGACGGGCGGCGGCGATGCCAAGGCCGCACCGTCGGCGCGCGGCGCGATGGTCTTCACGTCGATCGCCACGGTGTACTGCGTCTGGCTGCTGTACGCCGCGGGCCTGAAGTACCTGCTGCTGAGCGCGCTGCTCTACGCGCCGGGGGCGGCTGTCTACGTGCTGGCGAAGAAGCAGCGCGCCCAGCGGCCCTTCACCGGCCGCGAGTGGGCCGTGCTCGCCGGCCTGCTGCTGCTGGGCGCGGCGTCGGCGGCGATGTTGTGGTCCGGAAGGCTGGTGCTGTGATGACGAACCCCACGAGACCGGGTCTGCATTCCGAGGTCGGCCGGCTGCGCCGCGTCATCGTCTGCCGCCCCGGCCTGGCCCAGAAGCGACTGACGCCGGCCAACTGCCACGAGTTGCTGTTCGACGACGTCCTGTGGGTCGCCCGGGCCGGCAACGACCATGACGCCTACACCGCCGCGCTCCGGGAGCGCGAGATCGAGGTGCTGGAGCTGCAGGAGCTTCTGGCCGTGACCGTGTCCGACGCGGTTGCACGGGCCTGGCTGCTCGACCGCAAGCTCGGTCCGGACTTCGTCGACGAAGAGACCGCGGCTCAGCTGCGCCCCTGGCTGGAAGCGCTGTCGCCGGCCCGGCTGGCCGAGCACCTGATCGGCGGCGTGGCGCGCGCCGAGCTGCCGTTCGAGCCTCGAGGGCTGTTGGGGGCCTTCAGCGCGCCCAGCGAGATGCTGCTGCCCCCGCTGCCCAACACCTTGTTCACACGCGACAACAGCTGCTGGGTGGGCGAGGGTGTGGTGCTGAGCCCGATGTTCTGGCCCGCGCGCCGGCAGGAGACGCTGCTGATGGCGGCGGTCTACCGCTTCCATCCCGCGTTTGCGGCGCCGGACGGCAGCCGTCACCGGGTCTGGATGGGCGACCCCGACCGCGACCACGGCCTGGCCTCGCTCGAAGGCGGCGACGTGATGCCGCTGGGTGCCGGCGTGGTGCTGGTCGGCATGGGCGAGCGGTCCTCGCCGCAGGGGGTGTGCCAGCTGGCCCGCAGCCTGTTCGCGGCAGGCGCGGCCGACGAGGTGCTGGCGGCGCAGATCCCGAAGTCGCGGGGTGCGATGCACATGGACACGGTGTTCAGCTTCTGCGACCGCGACCTGGCGACCTTCTTCCCCGAGACGGTGGACGCGATCCGCGTGCACAGCCTGCGCCCCGGCAAGCGGGAGGGCAGCCTGGATGTGCGGACCGAGAGCAAGCCCTTCATCGAGGTCGTGGCACGGGCCATGGGCCTGCCGAGGATCCGCACCGTGGCCACCGGCGGGGACGCCTACGAGGCCGAACGCGAGCAATGGGACGACGGCAACAACCTGCTGTGCGTCGCGCCCGGCGTGGTGATGGCCTACGACCGCAACGTCTACACCAACACGCTGCTGCGCAAGGCCGGTGTCGAGGTGATCACCCTGCCCAGCAGCGAGCTCGGCCGCGGACGTGGCGGCAGCCATTGCATGAGCTGCCCGGTCGAGCGCGACCCGATATGACGGTGGGTCGCGGCGGCCTGAACCGCATCCAGTGGTCACTCGCCGGGGTGCTTCTGGCGGTGCTCGCGCTCTGGTTGGCCACCGCACCGTTCAGTGGCCTGGGACCGGGCGTGTTCGCCTTGCGCGCGCCATCGCTGCAAGGCACCGGCATGCTGGCGATGGCCGCGATGAGTGTGGCCATGGTGCTCGCGACCCGGCCGGTGTTCTTCGAACCCTGGCTGGGCGGACTCGACAAGATGTACCGCCTGCACCAGTGGTTGGGCATCTCCGCGCTGGTGTTCGCGGTCTGCCACTGGTTGTGGGTGGAAGCGCCGAAGTGGATGCTCGAACTCGGTTGGCTGGTGCGCCCGGCGCGCGCCGCCCGGGTGCCGTCGGCTGAACCGGAAACTGCGGTGTCGGCGCTGCTGCACGGCTTGCGCGATCCGGCCGAGGGCTTGGGCGAGTGGGCGTTCTATGCGCTGGTGCTGCTGATCGCGCTGGCGCTGTGGAAGCGCTTTCCCTACCGCCGCTTCTTCCAGACCCACCGGCTGCTGCCCGTGGTCTACCTCGTGCTGGTGTTTCACGCCGTGGTGCTCACCCGCGACGGAAGCCGGACGCAGCCCGTCGGGGTGGTGATGGCGCTGCTGATGCTGGCGGGCACCGTGGCGGCGCTGATGGTGCTGTTTGGCGCGGTGGGCCGCAGCCGTCAGGCGGTCGCCGAGGTGCAGGCCACCGGCCTGCCCGCCGGTGCCGACGTGCTGCAGGTCGAGGTCCGGCTCAAGAGCCGGTGGGCGGGCCACGATGCCGGCCAGTTCGCGTTCGTCCGCTTCGATGCGAGCGAAGGCGCACACCCTTTCACCATCACCTCACCGTGGACCGGTGACGGGCGCATGGTGTTCCTGATCAAGAGCCTGGGCGACTACACGCGGCAGCTGCCCGCGCTTCTGAAGGTGGGCGACCTGTTGCGCGTCGAAGGCCCGTATGGCTGCTTCAACTTCGTGAGCGACCGGAGCCGG
The DNA here is from genome assembly GCA_021297985.1 of Rubrivivax sp. GTDB lineage: Bacteria > Pseudomonadota > Gammaproteobacteria > Burkholderiales > Burkholderiaceae_C > Rubrivivax. The sequence goes on along the minus strand of JAJTGU010000072.1, from coordinate 35,814 downwards.
CAGGTGTGGGTGGGCGGCGGCATCGGCATCACCCCGTTCATCGCGCGCCTGCAGCAGCTGGCGCTGCGTCCCGATGGCAAGGCGATCGATCTGTTCTACACCACCGCCACACCGCACGATGGTGTCGTAGCGCGGCTGACGGCAGCGGCGCTGGCCGTGGGCGCGCGCCTGCATGTGATGGTGGACGCGGTGGACGGGCGGCTGACCGCCGAGCGGCTGTGCGCGGCGGCGCCCGGTTGGCGAAAAGCCGATGTGTGGTTCTGCGGACCGGCAGCCTTCGGCAAGGCCTTGCGCCGCGACCTGCTCGCCATGGGCCTGCCCGGCCGCGACTTCCACCAGGAACTCTTCAACCTGCATTGAGCGCACCGCGCGCCTCGACACGACCGGGCCACTCCATGAGCTTCAACCTCCACAGCCGCAGCCTGCTCGACCTGATCGACTTCTCGCCGCGCGACATCCGCTACCTGCTCGACCTGGCGGCCGAACTCAAGCGCGCCAAGGCCGCAGGCACCGAACACCCGCGCCTGAAGGGCAAGAACATCGCGCTGATCTTCGAGAAGGCCTCCACGCGCACGCGTTGCGCCTTCGAGGTGGCGGTGCACGACCAGGGCGGCCATGTCACCTACCTTGACTCGGCCGGCTCGCAGCTCGGCCACAAGGAGTCGCTGAAGGACACCGCCCGCGTGCTCGGCCGCATGTTCGATGGCATCGAGTACCGCGGCTTCCACCAGAGCGTGGTCGAGGAGATCGCGCGGAACTCGCACGTGCCGGTGTGGAACGGCCTCACCGACGAGGCGCACCCGACGCAGGTGCTGGCGGACCTGATGACGATGGCCGAGTTCGGCGAGCGGCCGCTGCACGAGCTGACGTTCTGCTACCTGGGCGACGCGCGCTTCAACATGGGCTGCTCGCTGCTCGTCGGCGGCACGCAGATGGGCATGGACGTGCGCATCGCCGCACCGGCCGAGCTGCAGCCGCCGCCTGCGCTGGTGGCGCGCATGCGCGCGCTGGCCGGCACCACCGGCGCGCGCATCGCGCTGGAGACCGATCCGCTGAAGGCGGTGGCCGGGGCCGACTTCCTCTACACCGACGTCTGGGTCTCGATGGGCGAGTCCGATGCGGTGTGGCAGCAGCGCATCGCGCAGCTGATGCCCTACCAGGTGAACGCGGCGTTGATGCAGGCCACGGCCAAGCCCCGCACCCGCTTCATGCATTGCCTGCCGGCTTTCCACAACCTGGAGACCGAGGTCGGCCGTCAGGTGCACGAGAAGTACGGTCTGTCCGAGATCGAGGTCACCGACGAAGTGTTCGAGTCCGAAGCCTCGATCGTCTTCACCCAGGCCGAGAACCGCCTGCACACCATCAAGGCCGTGCTCGTGGCCACGCTGGCGTGAGGCGTCGATGAGACTCGTCGTCGCGCTCGGAGGCAACGCGCTGCTGCGCCGCGCGCAGGCACCGACGGCCGCGCACCAGCTCGCCAACGTGCGCAAGGCCGCCACCCAGCTGGCACGCCTGGCGGGCGAGCACGACCTGCTGCTCACACACGGCAACGGCCCACAGGTGGGCCTGCTGGCACTGCAGGCCGCGGCCTACACCGCCATCGAGCCCTATCCGCTGGACGTGCTGGGGGCCGAGTCCGAAGGCATGCTGGGCTATCTGCTGGAGCAGGAGCTCGCCAACCGCATGCCCGCGGCGCGCGCCGTGGCCACGCTGATCACACGGGTGGAAGTCGATGCCGACGATCCGGCCTTCCAGGCGCCGAGCAAGCCGATCGGCCCGGTGTACAGCCGCGAACAGGCCGATGCCGTGGCCGCTCGGCACGGCTGGACGATGGCGGCGGACGGCCCCGGATGGCGCCGCGTGGTGCCCTCGCCGCGGCCGTTGCGGGTGCCGGGCCTGCCCGTGATCCGCGGCCTGCTCGAGCGCGGCACGCTGGTCATCGCCGCCGGCGGTGGCGGCATCCCGGTCGTGACGGCGCAGGGCGAGGGCTGGCGCGGGCTGCAAGGCGCCGAAGCCGTCATCGACAAGGATCTGTGCAGTGCGCTGCTGGCCATCGAGCTGCAGGCGGACTGCCTGCTCATCGCCACCGATGTCGACGCCGTCTACCTCGACTGGGGGCTGCCCGCGCAGCGCCGCCTGGACACGGTCAGCGCCGACGAACTGTCCCGGATCACGTTCGCGCCGGGTTCGATGGCGCCCAAGGTCGAGGCCGCGATCGCCTTCGTGAAAGCGATGAAGCGGCGGGCCGTGATCGGCTCGCTCGACCGCATCGACGACATGCTGACCGGTCGCGCGGGCACGGAGGTCCGTCCAGACGATCCCCAATGAGGATCCGAGACGGGTGCGTGCCGGCTCAGCGGGCCAGGTAGCCGCCATCCACCGGGTAGTAGGCGCCGGTCACGAACGAGGCCCGCTCCGATGACAGCCAGGCCACCAGCTCGGCCACCTCTTCGGGCCGGCCCAGACGACCGAGGGGGTGCGCCGCGACCAGCAGGGCCATGCGCGCGGGGTCGGCTTCGAGCCTGCTGACCATGGCGGTGTGGATGAAGCCCGGCGCCACGGCGTTGATGCGGATGCCTTTGGTGCCGACCTCCAGCGCCGCCGCCTGCGTGAGCCCGACCACGCCATGCTTGGCCGCGGTGTAGGCCGAGCTCGCGGCGAAGCCCACCGCACCCAGCACCGACGCCATGTTGACGATGCTGCCGCCGCCCGTGCGAAGCATCGCCGCGATCTGCTGCTGCATGCCGTAGAACACACCGGAGAGGTTGATGTCGAGGACCTTGGCCCAGCCGTCCAGCGGGTACTCGGCCAGTGGCGCGGTGGGGCCGCCGATGCCGGCGTTGTTGCAGGCCACGTCGAGCCGGCCGTAGTGCGCCACCGTGCGTTCCACCAGCGCCTGCGCGTCAGCGGGTCTGGCGACATCGGCGGCCACGTACAGGGCATCGCCGCCGTGCTGGCGGATCAGCGCCACGGTCTCTTCGCCGCCGGCGTTGTCGGTGTCCGAGACGACAACCTTGGCGCCTTCGCGCGCGTACACCCACGCGACCGCACGGCCGATGCCCCCGGCGGCGCCGGTCACCAGCGCGACCTTGTTCTTCAGCATGATGGGTTCCTTGTGTGAATGAGGCTCCGACCAGCATCGAACAGACCGACGCACCGGTCTGTGCGCTGCGCCACCGTCCATGCGGCCGGCGCGGCCTGCGAATCGCGCTGGACCTGCGGGCCGGGATCGCACGCATGAAGGCGTGGCATTGACCCCGGGTCGCGTGTGCGCCGTCGAACAGACGCTCGGCCGGCCCGCCCCTACAACACGTCGGAGCATGTGCTTGGCCAACAGCGACACCGGTGCGCCTGCATCGGTCCCGAATCATGAGTACGCGCGTCTCGATCTCGATCCCTGCAAGCCTGGCCGCTGCGGCGCTGGGGGGTGCCGGAGGCCGGCTCGAAGCGGCACCGGTTCGATGAAGGCAGCCAAGCACTGGGGGACGCGGTTCGCGGCCGCACGCGGGCTGCAGTTCCTGTTCGTGATGCTGGTGCTGGGGTGCGTGGCGCACGGACCTGCGCGCGCCAGGACGGGACAGGTCCTGCCCGACGTTGCCGGGATCGCGGCGCGTTTTGCGCCCGCGGTCGTCAACATCGCGGTCATCGGCAGTCGCAGCGTCTTTGCCGATCCGCCGAGCGCGCAGCGCGACGGCACGCCACCGGCGGACGAGCAGGACCCGGTACTCGAACTGTTGCGCGGCTTTCAGATGCGTTTTGGTGGCCTGCCGCCGGCGCTGAGGCTGCCGGTGCGCGGCGCCGGTTCGGGCCTGATCGTGCGTGCCGACGGCCTGATCCTGACCAATGCGCACGTGGTTGCCGATGCCGACGAGGTGCGGGTCAAGCTGGGCGATCGGCGCGAGTTCCGCGCCCGGGTGCTGGGCCTGGACCGGCGCACCGACATCGCCGTTCTGAAGATCGAGGGCGACGGTTTCCCGGTGGCGGTGCTGCAGCCGCCCCGCCCTCTTCGGGTCGGCGAGTGGGTGGTGGCGATCGGCTCGCCGTTCGGCTTCGAGAGCACGGTCACGGCCGGGGTCGTCAGCGCCGTGACGCGCGCGCTGCCGGGCGATGGCGCGGTGGCCTTCATCCAGACCGATGCCGCCATCAACCCCGGCAACTCGGGTGGACCATTGATCGACATGCGCGGCGCGGTGGTGGGCATCAACGCCCGCATCTACTCGCAGACCGGCGGCTACCAGGGCCTCTCGTTCGCGATCCCGATCGCCGTGGCGCAGCGCGCCATGCAGCAGATTCTGTCCACCGGTCGGGTGCGCCACGCGCGGCTGGGCATCGCCGTCCAGGAGGTCGACCAGGCGCTGGCCGAGGCCTTTGCGCTCGCCAAGCCGGCAGGCGCCCTGATCATCGGCGTGACGGCTGGCAGCGCGGCCGAGCGGGCCGGGCTGCGGAGCGGCGACGTGGTCATCGAAGTCGACGGCCAGGCGGTGGAATGGTCGAGCGATCTGCCCGTGGCGGTGAGCCTGGCGGCGCCGGGCGACGTGCTCCGCTTCACGGTCTGGCGCCAAGGCGAACGGCGCATGCTGCAGGCCCGGCTCGACGACGGCGAGCCGGCGGTGGACATCGGCGCGCAGCCGCCGCCGGTGCCGGGCGGACGTCTGGGCCTGGCCTTGCGTGTGCTCGCGCCCGGGGAACTGCGTGAACTCGGCGTCGCGAAGGGGCTGCTGGTGCAAGCGGTCGACGGAGCGGCGGCGCAGGCCGGCTTGATGGCGGGCGATGTCGTGCTGGCGGTCGACGGGCGCGAGGTCGACACCGTCGAAGCGGCGCAGGTGGCATCCGGCCGCCGCGCCGTCGCACTGCTGGTGCAGCGGGCCAGGATCCAGCTCTACGTGGCCCTGCGACTGCCTTGACGGCTGTGGCGCCGCCGGATCGTCACAACCAGTACTCCCACAGCCCCGCGAACCACTCGCGCAGCCGCAGCGCCAGTGAGCGGCGTCGCCAGGCGTCGAGTTCGATGGCCTCCGAGGCCGCGAGGTCCGCATCGAACATCGTCCGCACCTGGCGCCCGAAGTCCACCCCCAGAACCACGGCGTTCAACTCGTGGTTGTGGAGGAAGCTGCGCCAGTCCAGGTTGGTCGAGCCCACGGTCGCCCAGACGCCGTCGACGAGCACGGTCTTGGCATGCAGCACGACACCGCGCCGCTCGTGGATCCGGACCCCGGCCGCGAGCAGTTCGTCGTAGTAGCCGCGGCCGGCGTGGAAGACCAGCCAGGAGTCCGTCTGCCCGGCCAGGATCAGCACCACCTCCACGCCGCGGGCGACGGCGGCCTTCAGCGCGGCCAGCAGTTGCGGGTCGGGCGCGAAGTAGGCGTTGGTGATGTGGATGCTGGCCTCGGCGCTGCCGATGGCCGACAGCAGCGTGACGTAGATCCGGCTGTACGCCGCGTCGGGCGAGCTGCCGATGACGCGCACCACTTCCTTGCCGGCCACCAACGGGGCCGGGAAGTAGTGGCGGTGGGCCAGCGGCGGGCCCTGTTGTTGCGCCCAGCTGGCAATGAAGAGCTTCTGCAGCTCGGCCACCACCGGGCCTTGCAGCTGCAGATCGGTGTCGCGCCAGGCGGCCGCTGCATCGGTCGCCGGCGGCGGATCCCGACGCGGGGCGGGGCGCGCGGCCGGGCGTGGGCTGGAAGACCGGCTGAACGAACCTCCGGAATAGACGCTGCTGATGTTGATGCCGCCCAGGAACGCCGTGTGGCCATCGACGATGAGCAGCTTGCGGTGGTTGCGCCGGTTGGGCTTCCAGCCGATGCGGGCGGCGAACGGATTGATCGGGTTGAACTCCAGCACCGCGATGCCGCCCGCTGCGAGCTCGTCGAAGAAGGCGGCCGAGGTGCCCAACGTGCCGACGCTGTCGCGCAGCAGGTTGACCTGGACGCCTTGCCGCTGCTTGGCCAGCAGCGCCCGCGCGAAGCGCTGACCGACATCGTCGTCTTCGATGATGTAGGTCTCGAGGTTGATGTGGTCCTGCGCGGCGTCGATCGCCGCCAGCATCGCGCGGTAGGTGGCCGGCCCGTCCTGCAGCAGCCGCACGGCGTTGCCGGTGGTCAGCGGGCTGTCGGCGACCGCCTCCTCCAGCGCCAGATGGCGCTCGAAGATGTCGGCGTGCGGGCTGCGGATCGCCAGCGCGTCGAGCACGGCGTCGCTGCGCGCGGCGGACAACGGACCTTTGGCGCCGACCAGTCGCGGCGGTTTCTGCCCGCTGTGGCCGAATTCCGGGTCGAGCCTGGGCAGTGGCGAACAGGCCGCCAGGGCCAGGGCCAGAAACGGAGCCCACCGCCGCGGCCCGGATCCTCTTGATCGGCGGGCCCCGGCACGCATGACGGATCCGGGCGTTCGGCGGTCAGCTGCTCGCCGCCGAGGCTGCCGGCGGAACGACGATCACGGTCGTGCCCGAGCCCGGCTGGCCGGTGGCGCCTGTTTCCCCCGTGGCGCCTGTCGGGCCTGGCGGGCCGGGCACGGCCACAGCGGGTGGAGGCATCGCCGGCTCGGGCTGTCGGCTGCAGGCGGCCAGGGTCAGCAGAGCCAGGGCCATCATCGTCAGGTGTGTGTACTTCATGGGGAGTCCGAAGGGTGTCGACGGCGCCGGCGTCGTGCAGGCAGCGGTGCCCGCAATCCGGGCCCGGTCAGGCTATGCGGCTCGGTCGCGACGGTCGGTGCGATGCCGAACACTGGGGCTGGTGCGCCACGCCGGTTTCTTCGCCGGCGCCGGCCCGTCGATCCGTTGGCCGCGGCCGGCCGGTGCTTGCAACAGGTTGCCGCTCCAGTCGCAGGTCGCCAAGCGGCATTGGTAGCGCCGCATCGGCATGCCGACGATCATGGCGATGATGCGGTCGAGCATCGTGCGCGGCGTCCGCATCACCATCCCCTGGCAGTTCGGGCAGGCGTAGCGACCGGGCTTTGGTGCCATCGCGCGGGGGGTGGGTGCTGTCTGCATTCGCGACTCTGCGATGGCAAGGCTTCAGGGTCTGTGCGGCAGCCCACGGAGTCGCTGCATGCCCATCGTCGCAAGCAGCGGCCGAAACGGGTCAGGGCGTCTGGGCGGGCGCATGGCCGGCGGCGGGCGCAGGCTCGATCGTCACGAGTTCGCGATAGATGCCACCGCCGGCGACGCTGCCGCTGGTGGTGCCGGCGCCATGCATGCGCGCAAGGCAAGCCACGCGGTCGTCGCCGCGGTGGGCATCGCAGCGGCGCAGCGCGTTCTGGGCGTAGGGCGGTGGCAGGTCGGCCGGACCGTTGCGCCGGATCTCGGCATAGGCGCGCACGGTTTCGAGCAGGCAGTTCTTGCGGTCGCCGACGAACTGCGGACTCATGCAGATGCTGCGCTCGTCGTGGTAGCGCGCGGCCATCTCGGCCGTGCTCTCGACGGCACAGGCCGGCCCGGTGGCAGCCAGGCAGGCCAGCACGAGGGAGAAGGTGACCGAAGGAGCGGTGAAGCGGAGGCGGTTCATGGTGTGTGCTTTCGATGCTGGGGGGCAGACGCCCACGGTGCTTCAGCGTGCGGTCGGGCGATGTCGGTGGCGGCCGCGTCGTGCCCGTGCCACAGCGCGGCCCGGCGTGTAGGCCGGCGCTCACAGACCCGCCCGGCGAAGCGGCCGCTTGGATCCGGCCGGCGCGGCAGCGTGTGTTCCCTAGCGCACCGACCGCAACCGTGCCCAGCGCCACGATGGCTTCGCCGACAACGGCGCCGCATCCGCGGCGCCTGTCGCACCGTCGCCGGATCGAAGGCGGCGGGTTTGCTTCGAGGAGAACACCATGGGCCTGGGCACCATCTTGCTGATCGTCCTGCTGCTGATGCTGATCGGCGCTTTCCCCACCTGGGGCCACAGCCGTAACTGGGGCTACGCGCCCAGCGGCGGCATCGGCGTGGTGCTGTTGGTCGTGATCGTGCTGCTGCTGATGGGCCGGCTGTGAACGCCCGCCTGGTCCTGGCCCTGGCCGCCTGGGCGTGTACCGCTCCCGTTGCGGCTCAGGTGACGCTGTACGAGCGTGCCGGTTACGAGGGCCGCTCGCACACCACGTCGCGCTCGATCGGCGACTCGGCCCGCATCGGCTTCGGCGACCGCTTTTCGTCCGCCGTCGTGCGCGGCCGCGCCTCGGACCGTTGGGAAGTCTGCGACCAGCCCCGCTACCGGGGGCGCTGCTCGATCCTGCGTCCGGGCGACTATCCGTCGCTCTCGGCCATGGCCATGGACGGCCGCGTCGGTTCCGTGCGTGCCGTCGCCAGCCATGTGCGTGTCGACGACGACCGCTACGCCCCGGCGCCGCCACCCAAGGCGCCGAGCGAAGTGGTCCTGTTCGAGAACGAAGGCTTCGAAGGGCGAAGCTTCAGCGCGCAGGCACCGGTGGCCGACTTCAAGGCCAGCGGCTTCAACGATCGCGCCTCGTCGATCATCGTGCGCGGCAGCCGCTGGGAGGTCTGCGAGAACTCGCGCTTCGGCGGGCGCTGCGCCGTGCTCCGACCGGGCCAGTACGCGTCGATGGCCTCGATGGGCCTGAACGACCGTGTGTCGTCGGTGCGCGCCCTGGGCGTCGGTGCCCGTGTGGACGACAGCCGCTACGCCCCGCCGCCGCAGGCGACCTACGACTACGGCCAGCGCCGCAACGAGCGCTTGTACCGTGCCGACGTCGTCTCGGTCCGTGCCGTGGTCGACGACAGTGGCCAGCGCTGCTGGGTCGAACGCGGGCAGGTGGCGACGGAGCGGCGCAGCGATGCCAACGTGCCGGGCGCGTTGCTGGGTGCCGTCATCGGCGGCGTGCTGGGGCACCAGGTCGGTGGCGGCTCGGGCAAGGACGTGGCCACCGGCATCGGCGCTGTGGCCGGTGCCGTGATCGGCAACAACGTGGGTCGCCGCGGCGGTGCCGAGACGACGCAGGACGTCCAGCGCTGCAGTGCCGCGCCCGAGGGTGCACGGCCCACGTACTGGGACGTGACCTACACCTTCCGCGGCGTCGAACACCGCGTCCAGACCCGCACGCCGCCCGGCGCCACCGTCTCGGTCAACGAGCAGGGCGAACCCCGGGGCTGAGGCCGCCCAATCGAGCGGCCGTGGGGCCGCCGCGGTGACGCGAGCCCGGTCCCCTGCGGACGCTCACGCCACGGCCACCACCTCGTCGGCCGTGACCTTGAAGCGTTTCAGCTGGTTGGGACCGAAGGTGCTGGCGAGTGCGACATCGCAGGCATCACGACCCCGCGCCATCAGCACGCGCCCGATGCGGGGCGTGTTGTTGCGGGCATCGAAGGTGTACCAGCGGTCGCCCAGCCAGACCTCGAACCAGGCCGCGAAGTCCATCGGACCGTAGGGCGGGTCGGTTCCCATGTCGCCGAGGTAGCCGGTGCAGTAGCGCGCCGGGATGTTCATGCAGCGGCACAGCGCGATGGCGAGGTGGGCGTAGTCGCGGCAGACCCCCTGGCCCTCGTGGAAGGCCTCGAAGGCGGTCCGGGTGCGCCGGGCGTGCGCGTAGTCGAACCGGATGCGCCGGTGCACGAAGTCGCAGATCGCCTGCACCCGTGCCCAGCCGGTCGGGCCGTTGCCAAAGAGCTGCCAGGCGAGGTCCGACAGCAGTTCGGTCTCGCAGTACCGACTGGCCAGCAGGTAGACCAGCGTGGACTCGGGCAGCCGCTCGACGGGGATCTGCAAGGCCCAGGGAGCCACGGCATCGGTCAGCCCGGTGTCGTTGATCAGGGCGTCGGTGCTGAGCTCAAAGCGGCCGGCCGGCGCGACCAGCCGGCTGCACCAGTTGCCGAAGGAGTCGCGGTACGCCATGACCGGAACCGAAGGGCGGGTGATCAGGATGTCGGGCCGGACCAGGTCCGAAGCGCGCGAGTAGTGGATGCTCAGCGACAGGATCATCGGTGTCGGGCTCGGACACTCGTACTCCATGTCGAACCCGACTCGAATCTGCATGCTGGCACCTTGGGTCGACCGGAAGGCCGAGTGACTGCATGATGTGGGCAATCCGGTCGTCGCGACCGCGCGTCGTCGCAACAGCAACACAAATCAACCCCAACGCAACCCCGACGCGGTCCGTCCCATGCGGCTTGAAACCCGAAAGGCCCTTCCCGACGACTTTGCGGCCGTCCAGCAGATGCTGGAGCTGTACCAGTACGAGCTGTCGGACATCTGGCCGCAGGACGCCGACGCTCAGGCGCTCTACGGCTACGACCTGACCCGGCACCGGCTGGGCGAACGCTTCCATGCCCACGTCGCCGTGCAGGGCTCGCAGTACGTGGGCTGTGCGCTGGTCGCGCCGGCGGCTGTCACGCGCCAGGCTGGGTCGTGGATGGAGCAGTTCTTCGTCCTCAAGCGATACCGGCGAACGGGCGCCGGCCGGGCCCTGGCCGAGCATGTGCTGCGCGCCCACCCAGGGCTTTGGGAGGTGGGCCAGATGCCGCAGAACCACGCGGCGCAGGCGTTCTGGCGGCAGGTCGTCGGCGCGTTCACGCAGGGCCGCTACACCGAGCTCACGCTGACGGCCGGGTCCTGGCAGGGCGTCGTGCAGCAGTTCGAGGTGCCGGCGGAGCCCCTGGCCGACAGGGGGCTCAGGCGCGCAACACAATGACCGATCTGCGCACGGCATGACATGACGTGCGCCAACCCTTTTCGGCAGGAACCGCAGCCATGCAAGGTGATCCGCTCGTCGTTCAGTGCCTCCAGTCCCAGCTCAAGAACGAGCTGACGGCCATCAACCAGTACTTCGTGCACTACCGCATGTTCAAGCACTGGGGCTTCGAGCGCCTGGCCAAGAAGGAATACGACGAGTCGATTGGCGAGATGAGACATGCCGACGCGCTGATGGAGCGGTTGTTCGCGCTCGACGCACTGCCCAACCTTCAGGACCTGGGCAAGCTGATGATTGGCGAGACCCTGCCCGAAGCGCTGGCCTGTGACCTCAAGCTCGAGCAGGCGTCGCAGACAGCGGTGAAGGCCGGCATCGCGCAGTGCGAGATCAGCCGCGACTACGTCTCGCGCGATCTGTTCGGCCACATCCTCAAGGACACGGAAGAGCACATCGACTTCCTGGAAACCCAGCTCGAGCTGGTGGGCAAGATCGGCGAGCAGAACTACCTGCAGTCGCAACTCGGCAGCTGACGCGGCTACCGCTCCGGCGTTGGCCGCAGCGGGTGAAGGCCGTGGTTGTTCTGGCTATTGCAAATGCGAATCGTTCGCATTACAGTAGCGTCATGATTGTTTGCGTCTGCCACCGGATCTCTGACCGCGACATTGCCCACGCGGCACAGTGCGGCTGTGCCAGCTTCGACGAGTTGCAGTTCAAGCTCGCCGTTGCGACGTGCTGTGGCAAGTGCCATGACGTGGCCCGGGAAACCTTTGATCGCCATGTCCGGCCGGCATGCGCCAAGACCGATCGCATCGATCCGGTTGTTGCCATTGCGGCCGTCCAACGCTTGGTCCCGCGAGCCTCCACCGCACTCTGACCCATGGCCAAGCTTCTTCGTCTCGGCGGCAAACCGGCTTCGGCGGGACTGCCGGCGCTGGGCCATGTCGCCGACCCGACCGCGGCGGCTCACGCCCGTTTGGCCTCGGCACGACGTTGGCGCAGTGCCGAGCTTTTCGGCGCGGCCCATGAGATCGAAATCGAACACGGGCATGCGGTCTATCGGCTGCGCCTGACCGCCCTGGGCAAGCTGATCCTCACCAAATAGGCCTCGATCCAGAGACTCCGCTTCTTCAAACCCCGCACCCGCCAGCCAGCCGCCAGCAAGTGCTCCTCGCCAGGACTTCACTTTGCTGCGCAAGACTCCCTTCGCGCTGGCGTTGGTGGTCGCCTGGGGCCTTGGCCCCACGCGAACGCTGGCCCAGTCCTCCACGCCAACAGACGCCATCGCGGCCACACCGCTTCCGGCCGTCACCAACACCGCAACGCGCACCGACCGGCGAGTCGACGAGGTGCCGGCCACCGTCACCGTGGTGCCGGCCGCCGACATCGAAGCCGCCGGCGCGCGTGACATCAAGGACCTGTTCCGCAACCAGGTCGACCTGACGGTGCGCCATGCGCCGGGCCGCTTCGGCCTGGCCGGGGCCTCGACCGGGCGCGCCGGCAACGAAGGTATCAACATCCGCGGGCTGGAAGGCAACCAGGTGCTGATGCTGGTGGATGGCATCCGTGTGCCCGGGAGCTTTTCGTTCGGCGCCTTCGCGACCGGCCGTGCCGACTACCTGGCGCTGGAGGCCACGCAGGCCGCCGAAGTGCTGCGCGGCCCGGCTTCGACGTCCTTTGGCAGCGACGGCCTGGCCGGCGCCTTGAGCCTGCGCACGCTGGACCCTGACGACGTGCTGAAGCGTGGCCAGACGCTGGGCGGGTTTGTTCGCCTTGCCGGCACGCAGGTGGACGACTCGGTGGCGCTGACGGCCGCTGCCGCTGTGCGCCAGGGGTCCTGGCAGGCGCTGCTGCTGCTGAGCCAGCGCCAAGGTCACGAGACGCGCAGCCAGGGCACCCATGAAGCGCTGAACAGCAGCCGCACCGCACCCAACCCGCTGGATTACCGACAGCAGGTGCTGCTGGGCAAGGTCTTCTTCAGCCCGGTGCCAGCCCACCGCTTCGGGGCCACCGTGGAGGCCATGCAACGACGTGCCGAGACCGATGTGTTCTCGGCCCGCGCCCTGCCACCCGCCCCGCCCGCCGTGCTGCCCGCCACCGCCGTGATCGACCTGGACGCCAGCGACCGAGTGCATCGCGCCCGCGTTTCGGCCGAGCACCGCTACGACGACCTCAACGGCCTGTGGTTCCAGAAGGCCGAATCCCGGGCGTACGTGCAGGACGCCGACACGCGCCAGTTCGCGATGGAAGACCGCAACACCGCTGCCGACCGCACCCGCACCAGCCGCTACCGCGAGAAGGTGGTGGGTCTGTCCACACAGTTCGAAACCTCGCTGTCGGGCACGCTGCCGCAGCGCCTGAGCTACGGCATCGATGCCAGCCGTACGCGCATCACCTCGGTGCGCGACGGCACACCCAACCCGAGCGCGCCGCCACCCTTTGGCGAGACCTTTCCGGCCAAGCCCTTCCCCGATACCGACTACACCCTGGCCGGTGCCTACCTGCAGAGCGAGATCGAACTGGGCGGGCTGGCCGGATTGCCGGGCCGCCTGACGCTGATTCCAGGCCTTCGCTACGACCGCTTCATGCTCGACCCGTCGGCAGAGGGCTACGGTGGCGGCGCCATCGTCAGCCTGTCGGACAGCGCCGTCACGCCGCGCTTGGGTGCCGTGTGGCGCTTGGCCGATGCCTTTGCCCCCTACGCCCAATGGTCGCGCGGCTTCCGCGCGCCGACGCCCGGCCAGGTGAACAACGGCTTCACCAACGTGGCCTCGGGCTACCGCAGCGTGGGCAATCCGAACCTGCAGCCCGAGACCGCACAAAGCCTGGAAGTCGGCCTGCGCGGCAAGGCCGGGGGCTGGCACTGGCAGGTGGCCGCCTACGACAACCGCTACCGCGACTTCATCAGCCAGGAAGCCGTCAGCGGCGCCGGCACGCCAGCCGATCCGACCCTCTTCCAGTTCATCAACCTGGCCCAAGCGCGCATTCGGGGCGTGGAACTGCGCGGCGAGTGGCGCCTGTCGCCCGCCTGGAGCCTGAACGCCGCCACCGCACTGACCCGCGGCACCAGCACCCGCAACGGCGTGGCCGAGCCGCTGGACAGCGTGGAGCCCGCCCGCACGGCGCTGGGCCTGCGCTACCGGGCCGGCGCCTGGGACCTGCGCGCCGATGTGCTGCACGCGCAAGCCAAAACGCGCGACCGCATCCGCGCCGCCACGCCCGCTGCCTTCGCGCCCGTGGGCTACACCGTGCTCGACTTCAGCGCGCGCTGGCAGGCAAGCCCACGCTGGACGCTCATCGCCAACCTGAACAACGTCACCGACGCCACCTACTGGCGCTGGAGCGACGTGCGTGGTGTGCCCGACACCAGCACCGTCAAGGACGCCTTCACGGCCCCCGGCCGCCATCTGCAGCTGACGCTGCGCCACGACTTTTGAGAGGAACCCGCCATGAGCACGCTCGACATCGCCGCCGATCCCTGTGAACACCTGCGCGAGGCGTACCAGACGGCGCGCCGCGCCGGTGCATCGCGCCACCGTGACATCGCTGCGCAGCTGGGCGTCAGCGAAGGCGAGCTGATCGCTGCGCATGTGAATGCCAGTCCACGGCTGCATGGCCTGCGGGCGCGGCGCTTGCGCCCCGAATGGCCCCGCGTGATCGCAGCGCTCGAACCCGTGGGCCCCGTGATGGCGCTGACACGCAACGCATCCTGCGTGCACGAGAAGACCGGCACTTACCGCCACATCAGCGCGAACGGCCCGGCCGGCCGCGAAATGGGCCTGGCGCTGGGTGGAGACATCGACCTGCGCGTGTTCTACAGCCGCTGGGCGCACGGCTTTGCGGTGGATGAGTCCCGCGACAAGGGCGTGCAGCGCAGCCTGCAGTTCTTCGACGCCAGCGGCACGGCGGTGCACAAGGTGTTCGTCAAGCCTGCGACCGACCTGGCGGCCTGGGATCGGCTGGTGGTGGACTTCGAGGACGCGGAGGGCGCGCCCGGACTTGAACCCACTGCGCCACAGGTGCCAGCCGCGCAGAAGCCTGACGCCGACATCGATGTCGCGGCGTTCCACCACGCCTGGGCCTCGATGCGCGACACGCACGAGTTCTTCGGCCTCCTGCGCACGCACGGCGTCACGCGCACACAGGCGCTGCGCCTGGCCGAACCGCGTTTCGTGCGCCCAGTGGACGCCGCCTGCGCGCAGCAGGTGTTGTCGGGCGCAGCCAGCACCGGCACGCCGATCATGGTGTTTGTCGGCAACCCCGGGATGATCCAGATCCACACCGGCCCAGTGAACAAGGTCGTGGTGATGGGCCCTTGGCTGAACGTGCTGGATCCGGGTTTCAACCTGCATCTGCGCGAAGACCACATCGCTTCCGCGTGGCTGGTGCGAAAGCCCACCAGCGACGGCCTGGTGACGTCGCTGGAGCTGTTCGACGCACAGGGCGAGACCATCGCCATGCTATTCGGCGAGCGCAAGCCCGGCCGCCCCGAGCTGTGCGCCTGGCGCGAGCTGATCGATGGCCTGGTGGGCGACCGCGCGGACTTCGAGGAGTCGCCGTGCCTGCCGTGACGTTCGCGACCACGCGCCGCGCCTGGCTGATCGGCTCGGGAGCCGTGTGGGCCGTACCGGCCGCGTGGGCCACGTCGGCGCGGCGCATCGTCAGTGTCGGCGGTGCGCTGACCGAGACACTGTACGCATTGGGCGCACAAGGTGACCTGGTGGGCGCCGACACCACCTCGCTGTTCCCCGACGCGGCGCGGCAGTTGCCCAGCGTGGGCTACGCCCGTGCGCTGTCGGCCGAAGGCGTGCTGTCGCTGCGCCCCACGCTGGTGGTGGCCTCGCAAGAGGCCGGGCCACCGGCCGTGCTGCGGCAGATCGAATCGGCACGCGTGCCCTTGGCGATGCTGGACGCGGACCACCGGTTTGAAGGCGTCGTCGCCCGGACGCAGCGGCTGGCGGAACTGAGTGGCCGGGTCGAGGCGGGCCGCGCGCTGGTTGCCGGACTGCAGCAACGCTGGGCTCAGGTGCAAGACCAGACCGCGAAGCGCGCGGCCACGGGCAAACCGGCCCCGCGTGTGCTGTTCGTGCTGTCGCACAGCATGGCACAGGTGCGGGTGTCAGGCAGCGGCACGGCCGCCGACGCGATGCTGCGCTACGCCGGCACCGTCAACGTGCTGGGCCATGTCGACGGCTACAAGCCGCTGACGCCCGAAGCCGCCATAGCGGCCGCGCCCGACGTGATCCTGGCCACCGAACAGGGCCTGCAGGCCGCCGGCGGCATCGACGGCCTGCTCAAGGCGCCGGGCCTGGCGCACACGCCTGCGGGCCGGGCGCGGCGAGTCGTGGCGCTGGAAGCGCTGTTCCTTCTGGGCTTCGGCCCGCGCCTGCCGCACGCCGTGGTGGCGCTGGCCGACGCGCTGCACGGCAGGGCCGCATGAACACCGCCACCGCCACCGACGCGGCCGGCGCGGTGATGCCGCGACGTGCCGTCACGCTCGCGGCGGGGCCTGCGCTGGTGCTCGCCCTGCTGCTGGCGCTGGCCGTTGCCGTGCAACTGGGTGCCGTGCCCGTGTCGGCCCATGACTGGTGGGCCTGGGCAGGCGATGCACCCGCCACCGCCGGCGCCTACGTGTTGTGGGAACTGCGGCTGCCACGTGCCCTGCTGGCGGCCTGCGTGGGCGCCGCCCTGGGGCTGGCCGGAGCGCTCACGCAGGGCCTGTTCCGCAATCCTTTGGCCGACCCCGGCCTGCTGGGCGTGACCAGCGGCGCCGTGTGCGCGGTGGCGCTGGTGCTCACCGTGTTTGCCGCATCGGCCGCTGCGGTGCCCTTGGCCTGGCGCGTGTGGGTCTTGCCAGCCTCGGCGTTTGTCGGCGCCCTGGCCGTGTGCTTCGGGCTGGAACGGTTGGCGCGCTGGCTCACGCCGGGCTCGGTCGCCGGCCTGCTGCTCACCGGCCTGGCACTCAACGCGCTGGCCGGCGCTCTGGTGGGACTGTGCACCTACCTGGCCACTGACGAGCAACTGCGCAGTCTCACCTTCTGGACGCTGGGCTCCATCGCCGGCGCCACCTGGGCGGTCGTGGCCGTGCTCGCTGTGGCCTTGGCTGCAGCGCTGTGGCAATCGCGCCGGCTGGCCCATGCACTCAACGCACTGGCGCTGGGAGAAGCGGCAGCCGCACATGTGGGCGTGGACGTGGCCGGCCTGCGCATGCGCCTGATCGTGGTGGTGGCGGTGCTGTGCGCGCTGGCCGTGGCCTGGTGCGGGCTGATCGGCTTCATCGGCCTGATGGCGCCGCATCTGGTGCGCGGGCTGGCCCGGGGCGACCAGCGCCGGGTGCTGCCGCTGGCGATGGCCGCCGGCGCGCTGCTGCTGGTGGTGGCCGACACGGTGGCGCGCACGGTCGCCATCCCGGCCGAGATCCCGGTCGGCATCTTCACCGCCTTGATCGGCGCGCCGATGTTCCTGTTGATGCTGCGCACGATGGCCCGTCAGCAAGGGGGCCATGCATGAGGTCGACGCGGGCCACGGCTCTGCTGCAGTTGCAAGGCGCGACGACCCAGTTGCCAGGCCGCGGCTTTGGGCCATTCGACCTGACACTGACCGCTGGGGAGCGGGTCGCCATCCTGGGTCCGAGCGGCGCCGGCAAGTCGACGCTGCTGCGCCTGATGGCCGGTGAACGCCGGGCCCACGGTGGGCAAGTGGCGCTGCGGGGCGAGCCGCTGGCGCAGTGGCCGGCACCGCAACTCGCCCAGCGGCGCGCAGTCTTGCCGCAGTCGCACGCGGTGGCCTTTGGCATGCCGGTGGAGTTGGTGGTGGCGCTGGGGCGCATCGCGCGCGAGCCCGACCGCGATCAGGCAAGGATCGTGACGCAAGCCTTGTCGGCGGCTTGTGCCGGCCATCTCGCTGGGCGCCGCTTTGACACCTTGTCCGGCGGAGAGCAGGCCCGTGTGCAGCTGGCGCGAGTGCTGGCCCAGCTGTGGGACGTCCATGAAGGCCTGTTGCTGGTCGATGAACCTCTGGCCGCACTGGACCCCGGTTTGCAGTTCGAGCTGATGGACGCGCTGCGGGACTTTGCCCGGACCCGCAACCATGCCTTGGTGGCGGTGCTGCACGACCTGAACCAGGCGCTGGCGGGGTTCGATCGGCTGTGGCTGGTGCAGAACGGGCGACTGGTGGGGGATCTGGCGGCGGAATCGGGGGCCGTACCGGCACTGGAGCGGCTGTTTGCGATACGGCTGCGTTGCATCGCGATTGAGCACGGTCGCATCGCGGTGCTGGCTGGCCGCGCGAACACACCCGCGGCGGTGATGGGACTCACGGCATGACGCCGCCGGGCCGCATTCGGCGTCACCCGCCCGCCCTGGTGCTGGTGTGTGCGGCCCATGCCTGGCTGGCCTGGATGTTGTTGGCGGCCGGACCTGCCGGGCTCCCGTCCCACCCCTGGGCTGCTGCGCTCGACACGCGGCGGCCCATCTGGGCGACCCTGCATCCTTCGCACCCTTGGCCACGGGCGACGGAGCCCACATCCCGCCCTGCCGCGGCGCGGCGTTTGCCCTCTGAATCCCAGGTGACCCTGCCCGATCCAGCTGCGGTGCCGTGGCTGCTGCCAACGGCTGGCGACACACTCGCTGTGGCCCAGGCGATGCCTGCAGTGCCGCCTGTGGCGTCTGGGTTCGCGGAGTCGCCCGCCGAACCCGTGGCCACCCTTTCCACGCCGACACCACAAGTCGCTCCGGCGCAAACCCCGCGGCGGGTGCAGGCCCTTGCGGACCATCGTCACTGTCCGCCAGCGCGCCACCCGGCCGCGCTGCGCGAGCGGGGCATCGAAGGCGCCGTCCTGTTGCGCGTGAAGGTCGACATCGAAGGGCGTCCGGCCGACGTGCAACTGCTGGCGGGCAGTGGCTGGCGATTGTTTGACGACGCCGCGTTGCAACAGATCCGAGGGTGTCGCTTCGTCCCAGCCACCCAAGACGGCCAGGCCATCGACAGCTGGGTCGAATTTCCGGTGCGCTTTGCGCTGGCGGGTTGACCGACTGAAGGAGCCGTTTGCGATGCAGGAATCAACAGACTTCAATTCCAGCTTCGCCGCGCTCGCGCGGGTGCGGGCTGATGGAGTCCGGGCCACATGAATCCCGCGGACAGCTTGGTGCCATCGGTGCTTGAAATGCGCTGGGACCGGATCGGCTTGGGCGTGCGCTGTGCCTACAACCCGCAAGGGCTGGGCGCGCTTCATCTCTACATCCAGTTCGGTCGTCGCCTGTCGCGGCAGCAGCCTCACAACGAGGACGGCATCCAGCGCCGCACGCTGGCGGTCCTGCTGCAAACAGCAGCCGACGAGGCACTGCCCTGGCCGTGGCGCGCCGCTTGCCTGGAGCAGACGGCATGGCCGCTGGCGCGCCTGACGAGCTTGTGGAAAGGGACCCCTCGTCACAATGCCCAGACGCCTGCACAGCTGCAAGCGCGAGTCCAGTGTGTCGGCGAGCAACTCGGTCTGCCCTCCAAGGTGAGCTGATGACAGCGGCGCATCTGCCTCTCGGCCGCGTTTGCCCGGATGCGGCGCCAGACGTTTCAACCGGCACACGGATCGCTGGGAACTCCGCACAAGGCAGCCAGCGACGCCGCCTTTGGCAGCTACCCACCCAGGCCCACGAACTGCTGCTGGCACTGAGCTTCACGACCGAAACGCTTCGGCGCGAGGTCGCACGCACGATGGGGCGGCTGCACAAGGGCCGGTGCCTGCTGCGGGGACGAGACGCGGATGTGCTGTACAGCGCTGTGCACGCCCTGGCGACCCGCAACCCTCTGTCAGAGGCCATGCACAAGCAGCTCGACGCCAAGCACGCCCCGGCTTTGCGCAACGTGACCGCAGTGAAGGACGAAACCGCGTTGCGAGCAACCTGGGCCTGCGCCCTCGCCGAAGACAGCCCGCCCGCCGGCGTACCCGCGGTGTTGTGGGCCGTGTTGACCCATGCGCTGGGCGAGACCGTGCAATCGGACTTGCTGTACGAGGCTCGCGCCTGGGCGTTCGCACATGCACGCCGGAGCGTCGTTCTGACGATGGCCCAGCAGCAGACTGCAGCCAAGGATCAACAGACCCGCCGGCATGCCGAGGACCTGCAGTCGCGCTTGACTGCGCAGCACCGGCGTTCGGCGGCGATGCTGCGACAGGCCCAGCTGGAAATCGCCCGGCTGCAGGGCGAAGTGGCGCGGCTGCAGCTTGGTGCCCAAGCGACGGTCGCTCCGGCGCCAGTCCATCGCCGAGTTGAGCGGCCCGAGGACGGCCCTCGCGCCCGTGCGAGCGATCCTGCCCCAGACCGGATGTCCGTAGAGGCCACAGCGCCTGCGCCTGCCGCAATGCCATCGGCCCAGTTGGCTGTGGCTGGCCAGCGTGTGCTTTGCGTGGGCGGAATCCAGCATGCTGTGGCGCGCTACCGCGGGCGGATCGAGAAACTGGGTGGTCGCTTCGAACACCACGACGGTGGCATTGAAGACAGCGCGCATTCGCTGGATGCACGCCTGGGCCGCGCCGATGTCGTCATCTGCCAGGCTGGGTGCATCAACCACGAGGCCTATCACCGGGTGAAGCGTCACTGCGATCGCACCGGTACACCCTGCGTTTATCTGGACCGGCCCAGCCTTTCCCGGTTGGACAGGGCGTTGGCACTTGCAAAGGGAGCCGAGCATGCGCCGGGCTAAAGCCATCGACCGCGCGAGAGTCCGTTGTTCAGGTGGCCGCTTGGAAGGTGTCGATGGGGATGCTGACCCCACCCGCCCTCCGCGGGTCACGGGCGTACCGACACAGGCGGAATACCGACGCCAAGCCGATCGTCGCAACCAAACGCACACGGCCGCAGTCATGGCGCTTGTTGCGACACTGTCGGCGCTGGTGTTTTGGTGGGTGCCAGTGCCATCAGCATCTGACTTGCCATCCCCTTCTCTTGCCTCTGACAGCAAGGTGCATCGCCGATGACGATCCTATTGAAGGCGCTCGCCGTCCGCTTTGTGGCATTGGCCGCCACCCAGCAACTGCGCCCGCTTGCGTTGCGCTGCACGCGGCGGTCCTGGCTCGCGATGTCAGCTGCTGCATTCGCCGGCTGCACGAGCAAGGTGGCAAAGACCGGGGATCGCATCGTCGACACCGTAACCGGCGTGACACTGTCGCCAGCGGACGTGGCCCGCAGGATGCGCGACGCCGAGATCGTGCTGCTGGGCGAGTTGCACGACAACCCGCATCACCATGCGCGCCGTGCAGCACTGCTCGCCGCATTGGGCGCACCCACCCCCGTGGTGGTCGAGCACCTGCCGCGCGGTTCAGCGCCCGCGCTGGCGACGGGCATGACAGGCGACGCGCTGCGCGCGGCGCTGCAGGCCAGCGGCTTCGACATCAAGGGCTGGCGCTGGCCCTTGCACGAACCGCTGTTTGCCGCCATCGCCCGCGCCGGCATGCCGCTGCGCGGCGGCAACCTCGAACGCGACGCAGCGCGACGGCTGGCGCGCGAGGGTGCGGATGTCTTGCCGGCCGAACTGGTACCTTGGATCGCCGCTGCACCCTTGACCAGCAATGCGCGCGCCGCGCTGGAGCACGACCTGATGCAGGGCCACTGTGGGCACCTGAGCGCCAGCCGAATGCCGGGCATGGTGGCGGCCCAGCAAGGCCGAGACGCCGCGATGGCGCACTCCCTCATGGAGCAGCTGAAGCTCTCACCGTCGACGCCCGGCCTGCGGCCGGTGATCCTGCTGGCTGGAAACGGCCACGTGCGGCGCGACTACGGTGTACCGGCCTTGCTGAGTCGGCGGCTGCCCCGCGCACATGTGCTCACGATCGGGTTCGATGAGCCAGCGTCGACTCCCGAGCGCCAGCACACGCTCTACGACATCGTATGGACTACGCCTGCCGCAGCTCGTGACGACCCTTGCAAGGCCTTCACGACACCCGCCCCTGCACGCGTCTAACCCATCCGCCCGATGCATGTCGAAGCGGCTGCAAACACAGTCACCACTCGAAAGAGGAGAAACTTCATGTCAAGCACCCCGGGTTCGCAGCAGCGCCCTCAGCCCGATCCTGAGCGGCGCACATGTCTGCGCAACACTCTGAAGTGCACTGCCGTAGCGCTGGCGCTGCCCACCGTCGCAGTGCCCGCGAGGGCACAGGGCGGCCGTGTCCGCTTGGTGATTCCGTTCTCGGCGGGCGCGACCAGTGACCTGCTGGCGCGGCCCATCATGGAGGCATTGCAGCGCGAGCTGGGCCAGGACATCGTCATCGACAACAAGCCCGGCGCGGGTGGCTTGATGGGGGCTGCCGAGGTGGCGCGTGCCACACCCGACGGCCTGACGCTGGCCTGGGGCACGGTGAGCAACCACGCCATCGCACCCAGCCTCTACCCCAATCCGCCCTATGACCCGCTGCGCGACTTCACGCCGATCATCCTGTTGTGCAGCGTGCCGCACGTGGTGATGGTGCACCCTTCGGTGCCGGCCACGACGCTGGTCGAGCTGGTGGCTCTGTTGCGGCGCGAGCCCGGGCGCTGGGACTATGCGAGTTCGGGCAACGGAACCCTCTCGCACCTGGTCGCAGAGAGCTTCAAGGCCGCAACCGGCACGCACAGCGTCCACATCCCGTATCGCAGCAGCGCACAGGGCCTGCCCGACTTCCTGGCCGGGCGAGTGGGCCTGATGTTCGACACCGCGGTGGTGTCGCGTGGTCCGGTGGCGGATGGCCGCGCACGTGCATTGGCTGTCACTTCGGCGGTGCGCAGTTCGCAGCTGCTGAACGTGCCTACAGTGGGCGAAAGCGGTGTGCCCGAACTGCGCGGTTTTGAAGCCAGCGGCTGGTTTGGCGTCTACGGCCCACCAGGACTACCGACTGCACTGGTGCAGCGACTGAACGCGGCACTGAACAAGGTGATCGCGCTGCCGGAGGTGAAGCGTGCGCTGGAACAGACGGGCGCCACAGTGCTGGGCGGCACGCCCGAGGCGTTTGCTGCGCACAACCGCAGGGAGGTGGCGCGCTGGGGTGGTTTGGTTCGGCAGTTGAACCTTCGCGTGGAATGACGCTGCCTACCCGTCGAACGTAGCGCTGTCGCCCCCATCGTGCGGTCCGACAGCGTTGCACGGGTCGGGCGCTCGCTATGCTCGCCCGCCCATGAACCTGAGATTCGTCGAAGCCTTCCACTGGGCGGTCACGCTCAAGAGCGTGACGCGGGCGGCGGAGAAGCTGTTCATCACGCAGTCCGCGCTGTCCAGCCGCATCGCGTCGCTGGAAGAGGAACTCGGCGTGCTGCTGCTGGACCGGCGCGACAAGCAGTTCCGGCTCACCGCGGCGGGCACGCGCTTCTTTCGCCAGGCCGAGCGGCTGCTGCACCTGCAGCGCGAGATCAAGGCCGAGTTCGGCGCCGGCACGGTGTCGGCGACGAGCCTGCGCATCGGCGTCATCGAGTCGGTGCTGCATTCCTGGCTCGTGGCCTGGCTGCAGGAGCTGCGGCAGGCTCATCCGGCGCTCGAGCTCGCGTTGTCGGTTGAAACAACGCCCGTGCTGCAGGACCACCTGCGCCGCGGTGCGGCCGATCTGGTGCTGTGCGCGTTGCCGGGCGCGGGCGACGGGATCCAGACCCGAGCGCTCGCGCCGATGCCGATGGTGTTTGCCGGCCATGCCCAGCGCCACGCCCGGCGCCGTTTCACGCTGGCGCAACTGGCGGCTGAGAACGAGCTGCTGACCTTCCAGCGCGGCTCGCAGCCGCATGTGGCGCTGCTCGACCTGTGCCGCCGCGAGGGCGTGGAGTCGCCCAGGGTGCACACGATCTCGAGCATCTCGGCGATGGCCCAGCTGGTCGAGCAGGGCTTCGGTGTCGCGACGCTGCCCGCGGCGGCAGTGGCTCGGCTGACGGCCAGCCAGGGGCTGGTGGCCTGCCGCTGCACGGCGACGCTGGCGCCGCTGCCGATCCACCTGTCCTGGCGCGACGACCCGGCCAGTTCGGCAGCCGGCAGCGTCGTGCCCTTGGTGCTCGCGGCGCAGGGCGCAGGCCTCGGGTCTGCCCGGATCGGGTCTTCCCTGAAATCGAAAAAACCGATCAAGCCATAGAAAAACTTTGCGTTTGCCGCAACGGCCCCGGGGCCCGAAGAATCCGCCCCATGTTGAGCCCAACCCCTCTTGCAAGCCGATCGCCCGCCGAGTGGCGGGCCGCCATCCGCACGGGCCAGCATGTCGGCCACACCTCCGGACTGGCGGACCGCCACGTGCAGGGCAACGTCGTCGTGCTGCCGGCCGCCCATGCGGATGACTTCCTGCGCTACTGCCAGCGCAACCCCAAGCCCTGCCCGGTGCTGGCAGTGGGCGAGCCTGGCGACCCGTCGCTGCCGACGCTGGCTGCGGGCATCGACATCCGGCACGACGTGCCGGGCTACCGCGTCTGGCGCGACGGCGTGCTGGCCGACGAGACGACCGACATCGCGGCGCTGTGGCAGGACGACTTCGTCGCCTTCGTGCTCGGTTGCAGCTTCAGCTTCGAGCAGGCGCTGATGGACGAGGGCGTCGCGATCCGCCACGTCGAGCGCGGTGACAACGTGGCGATGTTCCGCACCTCGATCGACACCGTCGCGGCCGGGCCTTTTGCCGGGCCGCTGGTGGTGACGATGCGGCCCTTTGTCGCCGCCGACGCCATCCGTGCGGTCCAGATCACGTCGCGCTACCCGGCCGTGCATGGCGCACCGGTGCACCTGGGCGACCCGGCGCTGATCGGCATCCCGGACATCACCCGGCCCGACTACGGCGACGCCTGCGAGGTGATGCCGGACGAGGTCCCGGTGTTCTGGGCCTGCGGCGTCACGCCACAGGCCGCGCTGGTCAACGCCCGGCTGCCGCTGGCCATCACGCATGCGCCGGGCAAGATGCTCATCACCGATCTGCTCAACCACCAGCTCGCGGCTTTCTGAACGCCGTCGGCACCACCCCGAAGGAGAACCCTCGATGAAGACCTTGTTCGCCGCCTGCGCCATTGCCGGCGCCGCTCTGGCCTCGTTTGCGGCCCAGGCCCAGACCAAGTGGGACCTGCCCTCGGGCTATGGCGTCAACACGTTCCAGGTGCAGAACCTTCAGTGGTTTGCCGACGAGCTGGACAAGGCCACCGCCGGCAAGCTCAAGGTCACCGTACACCCCGGTGCCTCGCTGTTCAAGGCCAACGAGATCAAGCGCGCGGTGCAGACCGGCCAGACGCCTGTGGGCGAGTTCATCCTGTCCGGTGCCGCGAACGAGAACGCGCTCTTCGGCATCGACAGCATCCCGTTCCTGGCGACGACCTATGCCGACGCCAAGCGGCTCGATGCGGCCTCGGTGCCCGCGCTGGACAGGCTGCTCGCCAGCCAGGGCATGAAGCTGCTGTACACCGTGCCGTGGCCGGGCCAGTCGCTGTACACCAAGAAGGCGGTGACCAGCCTCGCCGACCTGAAGGGCACCAAGATGCGCGCCTACAACCCGGCGACGACCCGCATCGCCGAGCTGATCGGCGCGCAGCCGGTGACGATCCAGCTCGCCGAGCTGCCGCAGGCGCTGGCCACCGGTGGCGTCGACAACTTCCTGACCAGCAGCGCCAGTGGGGTCGACAGCAAGCTCTACGAGCAGGTGAAGTTCTTCTACGACGTCAACGCCTGGCTGCCGCGCAACGCCGTGGTCGTGAACCTGAAGGCCTTCGACGCGCTCGACGCCGCGACCAAGGCCACCGTGGTGCGCGTGGCCGCTGCCGCCGGCGAGCGGGGCTGGAAGGTCAGCGACCAGAAGGACGACGAGTACCTCAAGGAGCTGAGTGCGCGTGGCATGGCGGTGGACCGCAGCAGCGCCAGGCTCAAGGGTGAACTGAAGGCCATCGGCGACCGCATGACGGCCGAGTGGCTGGAGAAGGCCGGCCCCGAGGGCAAGGCGGTGCTCGACGCCTACAACAAGAAGTGATCAAGAAGTGATCAAGAAGTGATCTGACATCTCCCGCGCTTCAACCATCGGGCCCGCCACCATGCGTCGAACGTTCGACCTGTTCTACCAGGGCCTGATGGTCCTGGCCGCGACGGCCTTGTTGGCAGCGTTCCTGTGTGTCGTCGCCGGCATTGCCGACCGGCAGTTCGGCCTCGGCCTGCGGGGGCTGGACGCCTATGCCGGCTACGCCATCGCGGCGGCGCTGTTCCTGGCGCTGCCGGGCACCCTGCAGCGGGGCGAACACATCCGCGTGACTCTGGTGCTGGACCGGCTGCCCGTGCCGATGCGGCGAGGCATGGAGGCCCTGTGCCTGCTGGCCGGCACAGGGCTGTGCGCGATGCTCGCCTGGTACGCGCTGCGCCTGGTGTGGGTGTCGCATGCCACGCACGATGTCTCGCAGGGCTCGGACGCGACGGCGTTGTGGATCCCGCAGTGCGCGATGGCCCTGGGCTGCGTCGGCCTGGCGGTGGCGATGCTGGACGCCACCGTCTCGCGCTTCGTCGGCGGCGGCTTCGAGCGCCATGCGGCACCCGGCACTGCAGCCAACATCGAGTGACGGCGTCGGTCGACAACACGGGCCACACCCACCATGGACATCTTCACTGCCGGGCTGCTGATCGGGCTTCTGCTGGCGATCCTGGCCTCGGGCTTCTGGATCGGCTTGACCTTGCTCGGCGTGGCCGTCATCGCGATGCAGGCCTTCACCAGCCGACCGGTGGGCGACAGCATGGTGCTGACGATCTGGGGCAGCACCTCGAGCTGGACGCTGACGGCCTTGCCGCTCTTCCTGTGGATGGGCGAGATCCTGTTCCGTTCGCGGCTGACCGCCGATCTCTTCAAGGGCCTGGCGCCCTGGTTGCACCGCGTGCCCGGGCGGCTGCTGCACACCAACGTCATCGGTTGCGGCATCTTCGCCGCGGTGTCGGGGTCGAGCGCCGCGACCTGCGCCACCATCGGCAAGATCACGCTGCCCGAGCTCAAGCGCCGTGGCTACCCGGACGGCATCTCGATGGGCTCGCTGGCCGGGGCCGGGACCTTCGGGCTCCTGATCCCGCCGTCGATCATCATGATCGTCTACGCGGTGGCGACCGATGTCTCGATCGCCAAGCTGTTCGTCGCCGGCGTCGTGCCGGGCGTGATGCTGATGGCGATCTTCTCGCTGTACCTGGCGTTCTGGGCCTGGCGCCACCCGGGGCAGATCCCCGAGCCGGCGGCCGATGAAGCGGCCATGACGCTGGGTGACAAGCTGCGCGCGATGCGCCACCTGGGCCCGGTGGTGGTGCTGATCGCGCTGGTCATCGGCTCGATCTATTCGGGCATCGCCACCGCGACCGAAAGCGCGGCACTCGGCGTCGCGGGCTCGCTGGCACTGAGCGCGATCGAGCGCAGCCTCACCTGGCAGGGCTTCAAGGACGGCTTGTTCGCGGCGTGCCGGGTCTACTGCATGATCGGCCTGATCCTCGCCGGTGCGGCCTTCCTGACGCTGGCGATGGGCTTCATCGGGCTGCCGCGCGAGGTCGCCAGCTTCATCGGGGCCCTGCAGCTGTCCCCGGTGGGCCTGTTGCTGCTGCTGATGGTGTTCTACATCGTGCTCGGCTGCTTTCTCGACGGCATCTCGATGGTGGTGCTGACGATGGCCGTGCTGCTGCCGACGGTGCAGGCCGCGGGCATCGACCTGATCTGGTTCGGCATCTTCGTCGTGCTTGTCGTCGAGATGGCGCAGATCACGCCACCGGTGGGCTTCAACCTCTTTGTCCTGCAGGGTCTGACCGGGCGCGAGGTGCCGTACCTCGCCAAGACCGCATTGCCGTTCTTCGGCCTGCTGATGCTGGCCACTGCCCTGATCTGGGCCTTTCCGCAGCTGGTACTGTGGCTGCCCTCCCTGATGTGAGAGCGAATCCGCGATGACGACTCCCCCGCGCTGGCCGTTCTGGATCGACCGCGGCGGCACCTTCACCGACGTGGTCGGGCGCCGA
Source organism: Rubrivivax sp. (assembly GCA_021297985.1). Classification (GTDB taxonomy): domain Bacteria; phylum Pseudomonadota; class Gammaproteobacteria; order Burkholderiales; family Burkholderiaceae_C; genus Rubrivivax. The sequence goes on along the minus strand of JAJTGU010000072.1, from coordinate 8,268 downwards.
CCCGACGGCAGCCTGACGACGCTGAAGCTGCTGTCCGAGAACCCCGAGCACTACCGCGATGCGGCCGTCGAAGGCATCCGCCGGCTGCTTGGTCTGTCCGCCGGCGAGCCGGTGACGCCCGAGCGCGTGGAATGCGTGAAGATGGGCACCACGGTGGCCACCAACGCCTTGCTCGAACGCAAGGGCGAACGCACGCTGCTGATCACGACCCGGGGCTTCCGCGACGCGTTGCGCATCGCCTACCAGGCCCGGCCGCGGCTGTTCGACCGCCACATCGTGCTGCCCGAGCAGCTCTACGAGCGGGTGGTCGAAGCCGACGAACGGGTCACCGCGCAGGGCGAAGTGCTGACGCCGCTGGACGAGGCCGCGCTGCGCGAGCGGCTGTGGGCGGCCTTCGACGCGGGCGTTCGCGGTTGCGCCATCGTCTTCATGCACGGCTGGCGCTACCCGGCGCATGAGCTCGCCGCGGCACGCATCGCGCGCGAGGTCGGCTTTGTGCAGGTCAGCGTGTCGCACGAGGTCAGCCCGCTGATGAAGCTGGTCTCGCGCGGCGACACGACGGTCGTCGATGCCTACCTGAGCCCCATCCTGCGGCGCTACGTCGCGCAGGTCGCCGAGCAGATGCCGGGCGTGCGCCTGTTCTTCATGCAGAGCAGCGGCGGCCTGACCGAGGCGCATCGGTTCCAGGGCAAGGACGCGATCCTTTCGGGCCCGGCCGGTGGCATCGTCGGCATGGTGCGCACGGCGGTGGCCGGTGGTCACGACAAGGTGATCGGCTTCGACATGGGCGGCACCAGCACCGATGTCAGCCACTTTGCCGGCGGCGCCAAAGGCGAGTTCGAGCGCGCCTTCGAGACGCAGGTTGCCGGGGTGCGCATGCGTGCGCCGATGATGAGCATCCACACCGTGGCGGCCGGCGGTGGCTCGCTGCTGAGCTTCGACGGCGCGCGGCTGCGTGTCGGCCCGGAAAGCGCCGGCGCCAACCCGGGCCCGGCGAGCTACCGGCGCGGCGGACCGCTGGCGACGACCGATGCGAACGTGCTGCTGGGCAAGATCCAGCCGGCGTGGTTCCCGAAGGTCTTCGGCCCCGGCGCCGACGAGCCGCTGGACCGCGACGGCGTGGTCGCGAAGTTCGAGGCCCTGGCCGCCGAGGTCCGGTCCGCCACGGGCCGCGCGGCGACACCCGAGTCGCTGGCCGAGGGCTTCCTGCAGATCGCGGTGCAGAACATGGCCAATGCGATCAAGCGCATTTCGGTCGCACGCGGATACGACGTGACCCAGTACACCTTGCAGTGCTTTGGGGGCGCCGGTGGCCAGCACGCCTGCCTGGTCGCCGATGCGCTGGGCATGGAGCGGGTCTTCGTGCACCCGCTGGCCGGTGTCCTGAGTGCCTATGGCATGGGCCTGGCGGACCAGATCGCGATGCGCGAGGCCAGCCTCGAGCGGGCCCTGGATGGCGACGGCCTGGCGGCGGCGCAGGCGCTTCTGCAACGCCTGGGCGACATGGCGGCCGCCGAGCTTCACGAGCAGGGCGTGGCCGAAGGCGACGTGCGCCGGCGTGAACGCGTGCACGTGCGTTACCGCGGCACCGACACCGCGCTGGTGGTGCCGCTGGGCCCGCAGGCCGACGTGGTGGCGGCCTTCGAGTCCGGCTACCGCCAGCGATTCGCCTTCCTGATGCCGGATCGACCGCTGGAGATCGAGGCCGTGTCGGTGGAAGCCATCGCGGCCGGCGAGGCGGTGCACGACGCTGTGGCGACGCGCGAGGCCGAGGCCACCGCGCATGTGCCCGAGCACCGGGCCGTCGTCCGCATGCACTGCGGGGCGTGGCACGACGCCGGGCTGTACGTGCGGGAGGCGTTGTCGCCAGGGGCCACCATTGCCGGGCCGGCCGTGATTGCCGAGCAGAACGCGACCACCGTGGTCGAGCCCGGCTGGCAGGCGCGCCGGGTGGCCGGTGGTGCGCTGGAACTGCGCCGCGTGCAGGCCCGCGTCGGTGGACATGCCGTCGGCACCGAGGCCGACCCGGTGATGCTGGAGGTGTTCAACAACCTGTTCATGAACATCGCCGAGCAGATGGGCCTGCGGCTGCAGAACACCGCGCACTCCGTCAACATCAAGGAGCGGCTGGATTTCTCGTGCGCGCTGTTCAGCGCCCAGGGCGAGCTCATCGCCAACGCGCCGCACATGCCGGTGCACCTGGGCAGCATGAGCGAATCGATCAAGACCGTGATCTCGCGCAACCCGCAGATGCGGCCCGGCGATGTCTACGTGCTGAACGACCCTTACCACGGCGGCACCCACCTGCCCGACGTGACCGTGGTGACGCCGGTGTACTTGGATGACGAGGCCCTCACCCCAACCCTCTCCCGCACGCGGGAGAGGGAGCAAGACAGCACTCCGGCGGCTCCCTCTCCCGCAGGGCGGGAGAGGGCAGGGGTGAGGGTGGGAGCCCCTGCCTTCTACGTCGCCAGCCGCGGCCACCATGCCGACATCGGCGGCATCACGCCGGGATCGATGCCGCCGTTCTCGACCCGTATCGACGAAGAGGGCGTGCTGTTCGACAACTTCCTGCTGGTGCGCGACGGGCGCCTTCGCGAGGCCGAGTTGCGCGCCCAGCTCGCCAGCGGGCCCTGGCCGGCGCGCAACCCCGAGCAGACCATCGCCGACCTGCGGGCGCAGATCGCGGCCAACGAGAAGGGTGTCCAGGAACTTCGCGCGATGGTCGGGCAGTTCGGCGCCGGCACGGTGGCGGCCTACATGCAGCACGTGCAGGACAACGCCGAGGAAAGCGTGCGCCGTGTCATCGGCGCCCTGAAGGACGGCCACTTCGAGCTGCCGCTGGACAACGGCGCCAGGATCGTCGTCGATGTCCGTGTCGATGCGTCCGCCCGCCGCGCCCGCATCGACTTCAGCGGCACCAGCGCGCAGCTGCCGAACAACTTCAACGCCCCCAAGGCGGTGACGATGGCGGCCGTGCTCTACGTCTTCCGGACCCTGGTGGACGACGACATCCCGCTCAACGCCGGCTGCCTGAAGCCGCTGGACGTCATCGTGCCCGAAGGCTGCATGCTGAACCCGCGGCCACCGGCAGCCGTGGTGGCCGGCAATGTCGAGACCTCGATGTGCGTGACCAACGCGCTGTACGGTGCTTTGGGCGCCCTGGCCGCAAGCCAGTGCACGATGAACAACTTCACCTTCGGCAACCAACGCCACCAGTACTACGAGACCATCTCGGGTGGCAGCGGTGCCGGGCAAGGGTTCGACGGCACCTCGGTCGTGCAGACGCACATGACCAACTCGCGCCTGACCGACCCCGAGGTGCTGGAGTGGCGATTCCCGGTGCTGCTCGAGAGCTACGCGCTGCGTGCCGGCAGTGGCGGCGCCGGCCGCTGGCGGGGCGGCGACGGCGGCGTGCGCCGGGTCCGCTTTCTGGAGGCGATGACCGCGTCCATCCTGTCCAACGGCCGCCAGGTGCCGGCCTTCGGCATTGCCGGTGGTGGCGCGGGCGCATTGGGCATCAACCGCATCGAACGGGCCGATGGCCGCCACGAGACGCTGGGCCACATCGGCAGCACCGAGATGGCGCCGGGCGACGTGTTCGTCGTCGAGACGCCGGGTGGCGGGGGCTACGGGGCAGTGTGACGGGCGTCGCTGAAGGGAGTGTGCCGCCTCCCGGCTTGGGCGCAGCCCTTATGCCCTCACGAGCAGCTGGGCGCCAGGAACCTTGGCGGCGCCCTTGTCGAAGGTCCACAGCGGCTGTTCGTCGGCCTGGGCGGCCAATGCGACGTGAAGGCAATCGGCGAAGTCCGCCGAGCTTTCGCGGAACAACTGCAGTGCCACTTCAAGTGCCCGCTCGGATTCGAAGCCCAGCTCTGTCGCGGAGAACAAGCTGGACAGTGTCAGCAGCACATCGTTCTTCCCGAACCCGAAGCGGGCCCTCAGCACCCATTCGAGTTCCAGCACGACGGTCACCGGGACGAACAGCGGCAGGCCCTCTCGGACGCAGCGGCTGATGAGCCGCTTCGCTGCGGAGAGTTGAGCGGCGTCGTCCTGGACGACGTAGCGCACCAGGACGTTGGTGTCGAGTGCCGCCATCAGCGCCAGGGGTTCATGTCGTCGATGGTGACGCGCTTGCCCTTCGGTGCCTTGAGCATGCCGGCCATGTCGAGGATGGACTGCGTCTTTGCCCTGACGATGATGGTGCCGTCGGGCATCACCGACCAGACCAGACGCGTGCCGGGCTTGGCGTGCACCAGCGCGCGGATATCGGCCGGCACGGTGGTCTGCCCCTTGCTGGTGATGGTGGACTCCGTCATGGCGCAGCTCCTTACAATGAGCGACACTGTAATGCGGGCGGCCGGAAACCGAAACCCCCCACCGCCGAACGCGGCGTCTCGACCCGGCCACGGAGCAGGCGCGGCGGAAGTCAGCGTTCCCGGCATCATCGCTCCGTGATCGACCGCCCCGCCCAGACCGCCCTCAAGCCGTTGCTGACCCTGCTGGCACGGCCGCTGGTCGCCGCCGGCGTGTCGGCGGATGCCGTGACCCTGCTCGGTTTTGCGGTTGGCATCGCCGCTGCGGGGACGATCGCGCTCGGGGAGCCGGCGCTCGGGCTGGTGCTGATCCTGGCCAGCCGGCTGCTTGACGGGCTGGACGGCACGGTGGCGCGGCTGACCGCGGCCAGCGACCGCGGGGCCTTCCTCGACATCGCGCTGGACTTCGTCTTCTACGCCAGCATCCCGCTGGCCTTTGCCGTGTACGAGCCGGCTGCCAATGGCCTGCCGGCGGCGGTGCTGCTGGCGGCCTTCGTGGCCACGGGCAGTAGCTTCCTGGCGTTTGCGGTGATGGCTGAAAAGCGCGGACTGGCCGACACCGCGCACCCGGGCAAGGGCTTCTTCTTCCTTGGCGGGCTGACCGAGGCCGGCGAGACGCTCGTGTGTTTTGCGCTGATGTGCCTGTGGCCGCAGCACTTTGCGCTCTGGGCCTACGGATTTGCCGCGCTGTGCGCCATCACCTGGGCCAGCCGCATCGCGGCCGGATGGCGCCGCCTGTAACCCCCTGGACCCTGTAACGTCGGCGGGTCGGACCGCGACTGAAGGGGCCATGAACACACGAAAACTCGCACTGCTGGCGGGGCTGGTTGCCCTGGTCGTCGTCTTCTTCGTCTTCGACCTCGGGCGGTTCTTCAGCCTGGCCTACATCAAGGGCGCGCAGGCCGACTTCGCGGCGCTGTACGCGCAGCAGCCCGCGGTGGTGATCGGCGGCTTCTTTGCCGTCTATGTCGCGGTGACCGCGCTGTCGCTGCCCGGCGCGGCGGTGATGACGCTGCTGGCTGGCGCCATCTTCGGGCTCGTGGTCGGTGTGCTGGTGGTCTCGTTCGCGAGCAGCCTGGGCGCGACGCTGGCGATGCTGGTCTCGCGCTATGCGCTGCGTGACTGGGTCAAGGCGCGCTTTGCCGGTCGCGTCGCCGACATCGACAAGGGCATCGCCAAGGACGGGGCGTTCTACCTGTTCACGCTGCGCCTGGTGCCTGCGATCCCGTTTTTCGCCGTCAACCTGCTGATGGGGCTGACCAACATCCGCACCGGCACCTACTACGTTGCCAGCCAGATCGGCATGCTGGCCGGCACCATCGTCTACGTGTTGGCGGGCACGCAACTGGCGCAGATCGACTCGCTCGCCGGCATTGTCAGCCCGGGCCTGCTGGGCGCGTTTGTGTTGCTGGGCTTCTTTCCGCTGATCGCCAAGAAGATCGTCGACGCGGTCAAGGCGCGCAAGGTCTACGCGCCCTGGATCGCCAACAAGCCGCAGCGCTTCGACCGCAACCTGGTGGTCATCGGTGCCGGCGCTGCCGGACTGGTGACGTCGTACATCGCCGCCGCGGTCAAGGCCAAGGTCACGCTGGTCGAGCGCCACAAGATGGGCGGCGACTGCCTGAACTACGGTTGCGTGCCCAGCAAGGCGCTGATCAAGACGGCGTCGCTGGCGCGCCAGATCCGCCACAGCGCCGACTACGGCCTGGCCTCGGCCGACTACAAGCTCGACTTCGCCCAGGCGATGGAACGCATCGCCCATGTGGTGCGCGAGATCGAGCCGCACGACTCGGTCGAGCGCTACAGCGGCCTGGGCGTGGACGTGCAGATCGGCGAGGCGAAGATCCTCGACCCCTGGCGCGTGCAGATCGTCGCGCCCGACGGCACCAAGCAGGTGCTGACGACCCGCGGCATCGTCGTGGCGACCGGGGCTGCGCCCTTTGTGCCGCCGCTGCCGGGGCTGGACGACGTGGGCTACCTGACCAGCGACACGCTGTGGGACATCCGCGAGCAGCCGCGGCGGCTGGTGGTGCTCGGTGGCGGGCCCATCGGCTGTGAACTGGCGCAGAGCTTTGCCCGCCTGGGCAGTGAGGTCGTGCAACTCGAGATGGCGCCCCGCCTGATGCTGCGCGAGGACGAGGACGTCTCGGCCTATGTGCAGAAAGCCCTGGCCGCCGACGGCGTGCAGGTGCTGACCGGCCACAAGGCGCTGCGCTGCGAACGGGGGCCGGCGGGCGAGAAGTTCATCGTTGCGCTGACCCCCGACGGCCAGGAGCGTCGCTTCGAATTCGACCAGCTGCTGTGCGCCGTCGGCCGCGTCGCGCGGCTGAAGGGCTTCGGGCTCGAAGAGCTGGGCATCGTCACCGAGCGCACCGTCGTCACCGACGAGTACCTGCAGACCCGCTACCCCAACATCCTGGCCTGTGGCGACGTCGCCGGGCCCTACCAGTTCACGCACACGGCGGCGCACCAGGCCTGGTACGCGGCCGTGAACGGCCTGTTCGGCGCCTTCAAGCGGTTCAAGGTCGACTACCGCGTCATCCCCTGGGCGACCTTCACCGACCCCGAGGTCGCGCGGGTCGGCCTGAACGAAGCCGATGCCAAGGCCCAGGGTGTGCCGTTCGAGGTGACGCGCTACGGCATCGACGACCTGGACCGCGCCATCGCCGACAGCGCGGCGCATGGCTGGGTCAAGGTGCTGACCGTGCCGGGCAAGGACCGCATCCTCGGTGTCACCATCGTCGGCGTGCACGCCGGTGATCTGCTGGCGGAATACGTGCTCGCGATGAAGTACGGCCTGGGGATGAACAAGATCCTGGGCACCATCCACACCTACCCGACGCTGGCCGAGGCCAACAAGTACGCCGCCGGTGAGTGGAAGCGCGCGCACGCGCCACAGGGCCTGCTGAAGTGGGTCGCGAAGTTCCATGACTGGCGGCGCGGCTGAGCGGGTGGCCCGTCCCTGGGGCCGGGCCCATGGTGCCGCCTTGTTGCTAGCGCTCTTCTTGGCGGCTCCGGCAGCGGCCCAGGGCCTGGCGGTGTTGCCCCGGCTGACCGAAGGCGATGCGCTCGGCCCGGGCTGGCGGGTCGTGGGCCTGCCGCAGCAGAAGCCGCCGCTGACGCGCTATGCAGCACAGCGCCTGGACGGGCGCGAGGTGCTGCGTGTCGAGGCCGACCGGTCCTACGGCAACCTGGCCTTCGATTGGCCGGCGGGTGTCTCGATGCCGCAGTGGCTGTCCTGGAGCTGGCGTGTCGACGAGGCACCCAAAGGTGTCGACCTCGCGCGCAAGGAGGGCGACGACACACCGGCCCGGGTCTGCGTGGGGTTTGCGACCCCGCTGGAGCGATTGCCCTTTGTCGAGCGCCAGTTGTTGCGCGTGGGGCGCCGCATGAGTGGCCTGGATCTGCCGGCGGCCACGCTGTGCTGGGCCTGGGGCACGACCGAGACCCCGGGCGCCGTGGTCGTCAACCCGTACACCGCTCGGGTTCGGACCTTGGTCCTGCGGGGTCGGGCCGATGCGCTGGGCCAGTGGCACGACGAGCGGCGCGACGTGCATGCCGACTTCCGCCTGGCGTTTGGCGACGAGTGGGACGGGGCGACACCACCGCTGGCGATCATGGCGCTGGTGGCCGCCGATGCGGACAACACCGGTGGCCGCTCGCGGGCGTACTTCGCCGGTCTGCGCATCGAAGCCGGGAGCGCGCCGTGAAGCGCCTGCTGCTGCTGGGCGGTGGACATGCCCATGTCCACCTGATCCGCGAGTTTGCCCGCCAGCCGCTGGGCGGCGCCCAGGTGCTGCTGGTGTCGCCATATGACCGCCAGATGTACTCCGGCATGGTCCCGGGCATCGTCGCCGGGCACTATGCCGAGGACCAGGGCGCGATCGCCTTGTCTCCGCTGGCGCGCGCGGCCGGAGTGGCCTTCGAGCAGACGCAGGCGACGGCCCTCGAC
>JAJTGU010000035.1 GCA_021297985.1 Rubrivivax sp. | reverse complement strand
CGGGCCGCTGCCTCGCGCAGCGCCTGCACGCAGAAGTCGGCCTCCATCGTGATCGACACCCGGTGGGCCAGCACCCGGCGGCTGTGCCAATCCAGCACCGCCACGAGGTAAACCCAGCCCCTGGCCATCGGGATGTAGGTGGTCGGCCCTGAACAACCCGCTTTCACCGCCGAGCCCGTGATACCGACGCGAACGAAGTCGGCACGACCAGCGCCATCGCCAACATGAGTTGGCTGACGAGGGTGCAGCAAAGCACCCGCAGGTGCGCCAGGATCATCCTCAGGTTGTGCCCGGCGCCGCACAGCACTGCGTGCATCGCGTCGCCCAGGGTGCCCTTCAACCAGTTCCGGCCCAGCAACCCATCGGTCTTCATGTGGCCGATCATGGGTTCGACCACCTGGCGCCGCTTGAGCAGCTTCTTCAGGCTCTTGGGCAGTCGCCTGGTGTGGCTGACCAGCAGCTGCGTGTCCGCGCTGGCCTGCACGCCGCGGTAACCCCGGTCCACCAGCGCAATCTTGGGCGTCGTTCCGGTCAGGATGCCGATCTGTTCGATCTGGCTGTCCACCGTGTGCCCGTCGTATGGGTTTCCTGGCATCGAGCGCATGCCCACCACCAGGCCTTCCTTGGCCGTCACCGCCACCGATGTCTTCACGCCGAACTCGTACGGCGTCCTGGCCTTGCCTTTGGCGATGCACTCCACCTCAGGCGCGTGCAGCGCGTAAAGCTTGTTTTTGGAGTCTCGGCGCTGCTCGTACAGGCGCTGGGCGTTGTCGATCTTGGCCTTGAGCGCACCGGTGATCTCTCCTGCCTTGCGCTGCACGTCACGGATGACCCGGCCCAGCCAGGTGCGCAGCTTCCTGATCTCGCGCCGCATGCGCTGGTACTGCCGGGCGTGGGCGTAGCGGCCTGCCTGGTGCTCAGCCGCCTTGCCCACGCGGGCGTAACTCTGGCGCAGCGTGATGCCGGCGTCCTGCGCCGCGTCCACCAGCTGCTCGCGCGCCTTGTTCAACAGACGGCTGTCGGTGGGATGCGCGATGGCCTTGGGCTGCACCGTCGTGTCCAGCACCACCGTGTCCAGGCTGGCGCGCTTGATCACACGGCCACGCTGGGCCGCCTCGATGCTCTGGGCCAGCAGCCACTCGCAGCCAGCTTCGCCGATGCGCTGGCGCCACCGCACAAGGCTGGACGCGTCGCAGGGCAGTTCATGCTGGAAGTAGCGCTCGCCGCTGAAGTACTGCCAGTACGGGTTCTCGCTCCAGCGCTCGACAGTGTCCTCGTCGCTCAGCGCATAGACGTGCTTGAGGTACAGCAGCGAGGCCATCAGCCGCGTGGGCAGCGCTGGCCTGCCAGTGGTGGACACGAACTGCGGGCTCCACTGGGCCGTCAACGCCTGCCAGTCAATCAACTCGGCCAGCCGCACAAGCTCGTGGCGCTGGTCGATCAGGTTGACCAATTCCGTGCGGAACAGGTCATGGTCGTCTCGCGACTCCGCAGGCTTCGGACCCATCGGCAACCTCGATGCAGTTTGCAAGGAACTGGTACCGATTCGACCCGAATCCTGCAATCTCCACCATCGGCATCACCCCCAATCGCTAGCATTCATGCGGGTTCTGGGGTTGTTCAGGGCCGACTAGGTATAACTCGTGCGCTGGAAGGCGACGTTGTTGGCCCCAAGAATGGTTCGCGTCAGAAGTACGAGTGTTTGAAGGCCTTCCCAAGTCAGGGCCTCGGTCTGCTGGCTTTGTGTACCAGCGGCGGTCGTGACCGACTGGATACGCCAGCTGCCATCGTATTGGTACTGCGTACGATTGCCGTTCCAGTCAAGCGTGTGGTCGACCTGTTTGCTGGGGTGGTAGACGGTTGTCGCGACGGTTGCGCCACAAGTCGTTGTGCCGGCCCGCGTGGTGTTGGACAGGTGCTTGACACCGCCGATTTCCTGAAAGCTGTAGGTTACCGAATGACCGGCAGCATTGGTTGCCGTGGTCTGGTTGGTGGCGTAGCTAAGTGTCTCGCGGGCTTCGCCGTTTGTCGTGCCGCTTTGGTGGACACGCTTGTCCGCGTAGTAGCTGTAGGTCGATCGCCGAACCGAGTTTATGCTCACGCCGGTCAGCAGGCCCGAACCAGCTGAACTTTCGTAGTGGTATTGCCGAGAGTTCTGCGCGCCCGCCGGGTTGGTCACACCAATCAACATGCCCTGCGGGTTGTACTGATAGTTCCACCAATTCCCACCCGTGTCTCGAACCTGAGAGATCCGTCCCTGGTTCTAAACAAACTCGACATATTGACCCGACGTGTTTGTCACGCGCAACGGAAAACTCGGCCAAGTCTGACTGTGGGTGTAAACGAGTTTCGAGTTGCTGAGATTCTCGATGCTCAGAATCTGGCCCCAGTAAGAATAGCGGTGGGTTTCCGTTCCAATCGTTCTGACAAAATTTCCGACACCGGTATAGTTCACGGGATCGGCATACTCGAGAATGAGTCGGCCGTTTCCAACATTCGATGGGCCGACGTAACGCCAACCATCTGTTCCTCCAGCTAGGAGATGCCAGGTCGTGCTGCTGCCATCTGGTTCATACACGCCGACCTGTGTCGGGATGCATCCCCCCATTTCGTCGTTCGGATCCAGGTAGCAACCAGAAAGTGCCAATTCCGGACGTAGCAAGCTGGAGTACCAACCCGGTCCGAAATGTCCGGCCGCTACCGGCGCACTACGGTAGTGCCTCGTCTGACTGAGGCCGTAGAGGCCCTCGGCGATGAAGTCGCTCTCTGAGAGTAGTTTCTCGCCGGTCGAATAAACCACCGGATTACATCCGACCGGGTTGGTCGAGTTGGGGTTCGAGTTGTTCGAGCGAAGCGGATTGTTGAAGTCCAACGACGGCGAAAGATTCGCGAGGCTTGTCGATACGGTCGCGGTCGATCTGCCAGTATCCCCAACGTTCCCAGCAGATGTTGTCGACTTCGGCAGGCGCTTGCCGGTAACCACAATAGTTTGAACTGGGGGCTCAACCGCGGGAACCTCCGCCAACTTCTTTGCTTCATCCTTGGCTGCCGCCGAAGAGAATTGCAAACAGAGCATGAGAAGCAGAAAGAATCGAGCGAACATGATTTCCCCGTTGATTTGCATTCGCCAATTGCCGCAATTGCTAGCCCAGGAGTGGCATGGCTCCTTCACTCGTACCGTCGTGGCTGAATGCACTCGAAGTTAACCGAATCTGAATCCCCAGAAAAAACGGGGTTGTGGCCATTTGTTGGCCGCTTTGTTCGACGCGCTGGAAGCTCCCAAGGGATGAAGTGCTCGCCTAGCGGCTCGCTCAGCGAGACTCGGGTTGGATGTCATCACTCAGATTGTTGATTCCGGTTGGCAAGAGTGTTGGCGCGACGCAAATCGCCTCGCCCGCCTTGCGCAGTAGCGGCGCCCTTGCGCCGACGAACTCCACGGGGGTGGCACGCCTTCCGCCAGCGACAATCCACACCATCGCTGCCCAAGCAGCCCGCCAACGGCGCCATGCCCGATCTGTTCGACACCCTGCTGCCCGCCGAACCCGGCGCTCCGGCGCCCGACGACAACACGCTGGACCTGGGCGAATACGCCCAGCGTGCCTATCTCGAATACGCGCTCTCGGTGGTCAAGGGCCGGGCGCTGCCCGATGTCTGCGACGGCCTGAAGCCGGTGCAGCGGCGCATCCTGTACGCGATGCAGCGCATGGGCCTGGGGTTTTCCGGGGCCAACGGGGCGCGGCCGGTGAAGAGTGCGCGGGTCGTGGGCGACGTGCTCGGGCGCTTTCATCCCCACGGCGACCAGGCGGCCTATGACGCGCTGGTGCGCATGGCGCAGGGGTTTTCGCAGCGCTACCCGCTGATCGACGGCCAGGGCAACTTCGGCAGCCGCGACGGCGACGGTGCGGCGGCGATGCGCTACACCGAGGCCCGGCTGTCGCCGATCGCGCGGCTCCTGCTGGACGAGCTCGACGAGGGCACGGTCGACTGGCGCGCCAACTACGACGGCAGCACCGAGGAGCCGACGCTGCTGCCGGCGCGGCTGCCGTTTGTGCTGCTCAATGGCGCGAGCGGCATCGCGGTCGGCCTGGCGACCGAGGTGCCGCCGCACAACCTGCGCGAGGTCGCCGACGCCGCCATCGCGTTGCTGAAGGACGGAGACAAGCTCACCGACGAGGCGCTGTTTGCCTTGCTGCCGGCGCCGGACTTCCCCGGCGGCGGACAGATCATCAGCGCCGACCACGACATCCGCGAGGCCTACCGCAGCGGCCGCGGCAGCATCAAGGTTCGCGCGCGCTGGGTCATCGAGGACCTCGCCCGTGGGCAGTGGCAGCTCGTGATCACCGAGCTGCCGCCGCAGACCAACACCCAGCGGGTGATGGAAGAGGTCGAGGAACTCTCCAACCCGAAGGTCAAGCTCGGCAAGAAGGCGTTGACGCAGGAGCAGGTGCAGCTCAAGCAGAGCCTGCTGGCGGTGCTGGACACCGTGCGCGACGAATCGGGCAAGGACGCGCCGGTGCGCCTGGTCTTCGAGCCGAAGAGCCGCAGCGTCGAGGTGTCCGAACTGGTGACGGCGCTGCTCGCGCACACCAGCCTGGAAGGCAGCGTGCCGCTGAACCTGACGATGATCGGCCGCGATGGCCGGCCGGTGCAGAAGGGACTGCGGACGATCCTGACCGAGTGGCTCGATTACCGCCGGGCGACGATCGAGAGGCGCACGCGCCACCGGCTGCAGAAGCTGATCGACCGGCTGCACCTGCTCGAAGGCCGGCGGGCGGTGCTGCTGAACATCGACGAGGTGATCCGCATCATCCGCAACGCCGACGAGCCCAAGCCGGCGTTGATGGAACGCTTCCGCCTGTCGGAGCGCCAGGCCGAGGACATCCTCGAGATCCGGCTGCGCCAGCTCGCGCGGCTCGAGGCCATCCGCATCGACCAGGAGATCGCCGAGCTGAGCGAACAGCGCTCGGCGCTCGAAAGCCTGCTCGCCAACCCGAGCCTGCTCAAGCGCCAGATCCAGCGCGAGATCGAGGCCGACGCCAAGGCCCATGGCGACAAGCGACGCACCTTGGTGCAGGAAGAAAAGAAGGCGATCGCCGAGCTGCGCATCGTCGACGAACCCGTGACCGTGGTCGCCAGCGCCAAGGGCTGGGTGCGGGCGCTGAAGGGGCACGAGGTCGTCCCGGCCGAGCTGGGCTTCAAGCCCGGCGACGCCTTGCAGGCGCACTTCGTGTGTCGCAGCGTGGACACCCTGGTCGTGCTGGCCAGCGACGGCCGCAGCTTCAGCGTACCGGTGTCGACCCTGCCGGGTGGGCGTGGAGACGGCACGCCGATCACGACCCTGATCGAGCTGGCCCCGGGCGTGAAGCCGCTGCACTACTTTGCCGGGCCGGTGGACACGCTGCTGTTGCTGGCGGGCTCGGTGGGGGGCTGCGGCCTGCTCGCCGAGGCCGGTGACCTGCACGCCCGCAACCGCGCCGGCAAGGCATTCATGACGCTCGAGGACGGCGAGGTGCCGCTGCCGCCGGCCGTGGTGCTCCCGGGCCAACACCAGGTCGCCGTGCTGGCCGCCGACGGCCGGCTGCTGGTGTTTGCACGGGCCGAGCTCAAGCGTCAGAGCGGCGGCGGACGTGGCCTGATGTTGATGGCCGATACCGATGCGAAGACGCCGCTGGTCGCGGCCATGAGCTTTGCCGACGTGCTGCGGGTGCGCGGAACCGGCCGTGGCGGCAAGCCACGCGACGAGCTGCTCAAGGGCGCGGCACTCGAGACGCACGTGGGCAAGCGGGCGCGCAAGGGCCGCGTTGTGCAAGGATTCAAACCGAGCGGCCTGGAAGCCGCCTGATGCCGGATCGAGAGACAAGCAGGGCAGGGACCATGAAGTTGAAGTTGTCGTGTGCCGCCGTCGCGCTGGCCATCGTGTTGGCGTTGCCCGCGGCGGCGCAGGCGCCCGCCACAGCGGCCAACTCTGCCGCCAAACCGGCGGCCAAACCGGCAGCGCGGCCGGCGGCGGCAAGTGCCGTCAAGGCGGCCTCACCCAGGCCCACAGCCACAAGCGTGGCTGCAGCGCCCGCCGTGCCCGCCGCGCCTGCGCGCAGTGGCAAGGGGTGGGCCACGGGCGGGATCCCGACCTGGGTGGTCGAGCCGCCTGCGCCGCCCCCTGGCCTGCCGGCGGCGCCCAGTGTCGGCGCGCGCCGCGAGCAGCTGATCGACATCCAGACCCACTACGCCTTGCCGGCCGTGGCCGGCGGGCCCGCGGTCGCGCAGACCTTCGTGCGCTACCGCACCGTTGCCCTGGACGCCTCGGCGCTGGGCCAGGTGTCGCAGCCGCAGCTGCAGTTCAACCCCGCGTTCCAGACCCTGGTGCTTCACCGGCTGCGGGTCTGGCGTGATGGCCAGGCGATCGACAAGCTGGCCGACGCGAGGCTTGACCTGATGCGTCGCGAGCAGCGCCTGGAGCAGCTGGTGCTCGATGGCAACGAGACCTTGCTGGCGGTGCCGACCGACGTCCGCGTCGGTGACGGGCTGGAGGTCGCGTACACCGTGGTGGGCGATAACCCGATCTTCGAGGGCCGCATCGCCACCGGAATGAGGCTGGCGAGTGAGACGCCGATCGATCTGCTGCACTACCGGCTCACCGGCCCGGCCGGTCGGACGCTGTTCACCCGCGGCTTGGCGACGACGCTCGAACCGGAGCGCCTGGCCGACGATGCCGGCCGACCTGTCGTGCGCATCGTGCGCCACCAGGTTGCTGCGGTGCAGTCCGAGCAGGCCATGCCGCCGTGGTTCAAGCTGCACCCCGCGCTCGAGGTCAGCGACTACGCCGACTGGCAGGCGGTCGAGGCCTGGGCCGTCAAGCTGATGGCGGTGCCGGCGACGCCCCATCCGGCGGTGCAGGCCCGAGCGAGCGAGTTTGCAGCCAGCGGCAAGAAGGGCGGCGCACTGGTGTCCGAGGTCCTGCGCTTCGTGCAGGACGAGATCCGCTACCTGAGCGTCAGCCTCGGCGAGAGCTCGCACCGGCCCAAGCCACCCGAGGCGACGCTCGCCGAGCGCATCGGCGACTGCAAGGACAAGGTCGTGCTGTTCAACGCGCTGCTCCGCGAGCTGGGCGTCCTGGCCCGGCCGGCCCTGGTGTCGACGATCCGCAATCGGGGGCTGATGAGCTTCCTGCCCGGCCATGACGAGTTCGACCACGTCGTCAGCGCGGTCGAACTCGACGGCAAGACCTGGTACCTCGACGCCACCGCCACCGGCCAAGGGCTGGAGCTGGCCACACGCGGCCGCTACCCGTTTGGTGCCGCGCTGGTGCTCGGCAGCGGCCAGGGACTGCAGGCCGTTCCGCAGGACCCCGATGCACCCGACCGGCTGGCCTTCGAGCAGCGCTGGAGCCTGGCTGATGCGGCGTCGGTCAAGGGCGGCCCGACGACCCTGGTTGCAACGCTGCGCGCCCAGGGCCTGGCGGCCGAGCGTTGGCGCGCCGCGGTCGGCGCCGTGGGCATCGAGAAGGTCGCCGAATCGATTTCCGGCGGTCTGGCCCGTGCCGTGCCGGGGCTGTTGCGCCAGGGGCCAGCCGAGGTCCAGGACGACCGCAGTGCCAACGAGCTGACGCTGACGCAGCGTTTCGAACACCCGAACTTCGGTCGGTATGCACGCGGTGCGATCGGCGCCGACTACACCGCGTTCGAGGTCATGGACACCCTGGTCGGCCCACCCGAGACCCAGCGCCGCACGCCGTTTCTTCTCGACCACCCCCGGCGCGTCGAAAGCCGCATCCGCATCACCGGTCCGCTGGTGCCCAAGTTCCAGGTGCCACCGCCGTTCGAACTCGCGGACCGCCACTTCCGGATGACAAGCCGGGTCGACATCCAGGACCGGACCGTCGTGTTCGAGCGCCGCCTGGACCAGCGCAGCGACCAGGTCCTGCCGGCGGACTTCGAGTCCTGGCGCGAGAACCTGCTCAAGGCGCGCGCCCAGGCCAGCAGTTCGCTGCGCCTGGCGGTGGTGGACATTCCGGCGCTGTCGGCCGACTTCGAGCGCGCCGAGCGGCGCGTCCGTGCGGCTCCCGGCTGGCGCAACGACAACCTGTCGCGCATCGTCGTCGCCAACGAATTCCACCGCATCGTCGACAGCCAGGCGATCGCCCGTCTTGCGCCTGGCAGCCCCCTGGCGGCGCAGGCGCTGGCGTCCCGGGCGCAGGCGGCCAACCTGCTGGGCAGCTTCGACACGGCGCTGGTCGATGCCGACCTCGCGCTGGTCGCTCAGCCGATGCTGGACGAAGCGGTCGAGGCCCGCGCGGTGGCGTTGTTCGGACTCGGGCGTGGCGAAGAGGCGCTGGGCGTCTTCCAGACGCTGGCCGACCGCACCGGGCGCAGCGGGGCCAGGACCTGGCTGGCCCATGCCTTGTTCCACCTCGGTCGCCATGACGAAGCCGAGAAGCTGCTGCGCGACGTGATCGACAGCGCCGGCGGCCCGGAACGCGAGTTTGCGCTGATCTGGCTCTACCTGGCGGCCGAACGCCAGGGCGCGGGACGCGGCAAGGCCGCGATCGCGCCGCACCTGGACAGTGTCGAGCCTGACAAGCTCACCGGCGCGCTGCTGCGCTGGTTTGCCGGCACCCTGGACCGCGACGCCGTGATGGCCCGCGCCCGCGCCCGACCCGATTCCGAACGGCTGGACACCGCCGAAGCGACGTTCTTCATCGGCCAGCGCCTGTTGGCCGAGGGCCAGCGCGACGAGGCACTGCGCTGGTTCGAACGCACGGTGCAGACCCGCGCGACGCCGTATCGCGAGGTCACGGTGGCGGCGCTGGAGCTCGCCCGCGCGGGCCGCGCCCCGGCCCGCCGGCCGTGATCAAGGACCGCCCGGACGGTGACCTCGGGTTAATGCCGAGTCCCTTTTTCACGATCAATACCCCCCGACCCCGGATCTCAGGGGGTGCGCAAAGTGGGTTACATGCGTAACCTTTGGTCTCAGTAGGGTCTTGGACACGCGTTCCGTGTCTCCCCGAATCCGTCACAGCGCTTCGAGCGCCCGAAAACAGTCCCAAAAGGAAGTTCCACATGTCACAGAGTCGCCTTCTTGCCACCGCCTCGGCCGCCGTCCTCGGGGCCGCCATGCTCGCGCCCGCACACGCCGCCGACATCAACATGACGGGCTGGGCCTTTGGCACGGGTCAGTCGGTCAACGTGGCCGCGCCGACCTACAACGGTCAGGCGGGCGCCTTCAAGGGCGTGCTGACGAACGCCGGTGTGTTCAACAACGCCAACCTGATCACGTACTGCGTTGAGCTGGGCGAGAGCTTTGCGTTGCCCAGCAACATGACGGGCTACAGCGTGATGAGCGGCGCCAGCTACTTTGCCGCTGGCGTTGCCGCCAAGCTCGGCAAGCTGATGACCTATGCCTACTCGAACCCGACCTTCGTCGACAACTCGGCCGAGTCGGGCTCGCTGCAGCTGGCGATCTGGAACACGATCTACGACAACGACCTGACTCTGGGCGGCGGCGCCTTCAAGAACACCACCAACGTCGGCATCAACGCGCTGGCCGACAGCTTCCTGTCGAACGCGGTTGCGACGACGACCAAGTTCAACGTCTACGTGCTGCGGAAGGTCGGCAGCCAGGACTTCCTGCTGCTCCAGGCCGTCCCGGCTCCGGCGTCGCTGGCGCTGGCCGCGCTGGGCCTGGCCGCACTGGGCGCGACCTCGCGTCGTCGCTCGAAGCAGGCCTGATCGCCCCGGGCGCCTTTGGGCCCCGCTGCAGAGCCGCCCTCGGGCGGCTTTGTTTTTTTCTGTCCCCGGCGGCCCACAACGCCGCGTCGCGGAGCACGACGGCGCAGGCCGCGTGAGCTATGCCACGCCCGATGGCGGTCGACCCTCGGGACGCGGGGATGCCCTGAAAGAGGGCCCTGGACATGATGGCGTCAACGGGCCGGGAAAGCGCATCACCGGTGCGCAACGAGCCCCGAACACGTTCTCCATGTCCTCCTTCTTCACCCGCACGGCCACGACGCTGGCCCTGGCCGCGACCGGGCTGTCGGCCACCTCGGCGGCACAAGCCGCAACGGTCACGCTCGACGGCTGGGCCTTTGGCCAGGCCCATTCGGTTCGCGCCAGCGGCTACGTCGGACTGGCCGGCGGCTTCACCGGCTCGCTGGTCGGCGCGGGCGCGGGCTTCGATGCCACGCCCTTCCTGACCTATTGCATCGAGATCGAGGAGCAGTTCGCTTTCGGCGCCAACGCACTGGGGGCCTACACGCTGGTCGAGGGTCGCGACTACTTTGCCCGCCGCCGCGGCAATGCGGCGATTGCCGACAAGCTGGGTGCGCTGATGGCCCAGGTCTCGGCGACGCCTGCGCTGGTCGACAGCGACTCGGAATCGACGTCGCTTCAGCTCGCCGTCTGGAACCTGATCTACGACACGGATTTCAACGTCAGCGCCCGCAGCGCCTTCCGCGACACGAGCGCCTTCGCGGGCCATGCCAACACTCTCCTGGCGACGCTGGACTTGCCGCAGTCGGCCATGCCGATGCGCGTCTGGGCACTCGAATCCGCCGGTTCGCAGGACTTCCTGCTCGTGCTGCCGGCCTCAGGTCCGAACCCGGTGCCGGTCCCCGCGACGGTGGCATTGGCCCTGCTGGGGTTGGGCGCCATCGCCGGGACACGTCGTCGCGCCGCTGTGGCGTGACGAGCCGGCCGCTGTCGACGCGCGGTTTCAGCGCGCGGTTTCAGCGCCCGGCCGCCGCCGGCCGGCGAAGCAGGACCAGCGACAGCACAGCCAGCCCCGCAAACAGCGCCAGGCTCCAGAACTCGTAGGGCAGGCCGAACAGCTTCACCGCGGCATCGGCGCATGACGCCCAGGCCGCAAAGACGCCGGGGAAGGCCTGGTCGAGCCCGGTCGCGGCCATGATGCGGTCGGCCAGCGTCAGGTTGCAGCTGGCCGCCGACGAGGCGACGAAGTGCTGCCACAGGGCCGCCGCCGCGCCGGCCAGCGACAGCAGCAAGGCCAGCCCCGCCCCCAGCCTGACGGTCCATGGGGTGCGCACCAGCAGCGCCGGCAATGCCGCCACGGCAATCGCCACAAAGACCAGTCGCTGCAGCACGCACCACGGACAGGGCAGCATGCCGAAGTGGTGCTGCGAGACCAGCGCTGCCGCCACCGCGGCCAGCGGCAGCACGACCAAGGCCAGGGCCGGCAGGGCGACCCGGCTCCGCGCAGCGGACGCCATCACGCCAGTTCGGCGACCAGTTCGATCTCGACGCAGGCGCCCATCGGGATCTGCGCCACGCCAAAGGCGCTGCGCGCGTGCGCACCGACCTCGGGTCCGAAGACCTGGCCGAGCAACTCGCTGCAGCCGTTGGTCACCAGGTGGTGTTCGGTGAAGCTCGAGGTGCTGTTCACCAGGCTCAGCACCTTGACGATGCGTCGCACCTGGTGGAGACCGCCCGCAGCGGCGGCCAGCGTGCCCATCAGGTCGATCGCGATGGCCCGCGCGGCGGCCTTGCCTTCGTCGGTGGTCATCGTCAGCCCGAGCTGGCCGACCCAGGGCTTGCCCTCGCGCTTGGCGATGTGGCCGGAAACAAAGACCAGCGAGCCGGTCCGCACGTAGGGCACGTAGGCGGCGGCGGGCACGGCCACGGCGGGCAGCACGATGCCGAGGTCGGCGAGGCGTTGTTCGATCTGGGCGGTGGTGTTCATGCAGCGGACCTTGTCTGGGCAGGGCAGGGAATCGGAAGGCGGCATCCTAACGGGGGCCCCGTCGCGGGTGCTGGTCGCGACGGCCCCGGACTGCCAGACTGCAACGATGTCTGGCGTTGCCACGCCCCCCGTGCGGTCCGCTGCGTTGCTGGCCGGCGGCGTGGGCTGGGTGCTGGGCGTGGCCTTGCAGTTGCAGCAGGCGGCCTTGGGCGTGCCGCTGCTGCCGCAGGCCTTGCTGGCGATGGCCGGGCTGCTGCTGGTCGCCGCGTTCGGGTTGCGGCGTGTCGTGCGCCCCGCCGCAGCTGGCCGCGCGGTCGCCGGGTCGATGCTGGTCGCCGCAGTCCTGGCCGGCTTCGCGACCACCGAATGGCGCGCCGGGCAGCGCCTGGCGAAGGCGCTGCCCGCGGCACTCGAAGGCCAGGACCTCGTGGTCATCGGAGTGGTGGCGTCGCTGCCGCGCCAGGGCACGCCAGCCAGCCGCTTTGTGTTCGAACCCGAGACGGCCGAGTGGCTGGGCCGCCCGGTGACGCTGCCACCCCGGATCCAACTGGCCTGGTACTCCCGCGACGGCTCCTGGACCGGTGGCGATGCTGTCGCCCCCCCGAGTGCCGGCGAGCGCTGGCAGCTCACCGTGCGCCTGCGTCGTCCACACGGGGCGATGAACCCGAACGGCTTCGACTTCGAGTTGTGGCTCTGGGAGCAGGACATTGCCGCGACCGGTTATGTCCGCACAGGGGGCGATGCCCGCAACCGACGCCTCGATGCCCAGGCCGGCGCCAGCGTTCAGCGCTGCCGCGAGGCGATCCGCAGCCGCATCCAGGCGACCGTGGCCGACCGTGGCGCCGCCGGCGTGATCGCGGCGCTGGCGGTGGGCGACCAGGCGGCGATCGAGCGTGACGACTGGGTGCTCTTCCGCGCCGTCGGCATCCAGCACCTCGTCGCGATCAGTGGGTTGCACATCACGATGCTGGCCTGGCTGGGTGCGGCAGTGGGTGGCTGGGCCTGGCGGCGGGTGCCGGGTCGCATTGGCGAGCGGCTGCTGCTGCGTCTGCCGGCGCCCCTGGCGGCACGCTGGATCGGCCTGGCGACGGCACTGGCCTATGCCGTGCTCGCGGGCTGGGCGGTGCCGGCGCAGCGCACGGTGTGCATGCTCGCCGTGGTGGTGGTGCTGCGCAGCCTGGGCCTGTCCTGGCCGCTGCTGGCGGTGCTGGGGGCGGCTGGCGGAGCGGTCGTGCTGCTCGATCCGTGGGCGCTGCTGCAGCCCGGCTTCTGGCTGTCGTTTGTCGCCGTGGCGGTGCTGATCGCGGCCGAACCCGGTGCCAGCCGGGCGCTGCACGATCCGGCTCTGCCGACCCGCGCCGCGCTGGCGTTGCGCCTGCGGGCGCTGATGCTCGCAGGCCTGCACACCCAGGCCGTGGCCACGGTGGCGCTGGCGCCGCTGACGCTGCTGTTCTTTCACCAGGTGTCGGTGGTCGGCTTCCTGGCCAACCTGGTGGCCATCCCCTGGGTCACGCTGGTCGTCACGCCTCTGGCCTTGGCCGGCATGGTGTTGCCGCCACTGTGGCTGCTGTCGGCTGCGGCCGTGCAGGCACTGAGCGTGGTGCTGGCGCCGCTGGCCACCTGGTCCGGAGCCTTGTGGCACGCCGCCGCAGCCCCGCCACTGCTGCTGGGCCTGGGCCTGCTGGGCGGTGCGGTGGCGGTGCTGCGCCTGCCCTGGCGTCTGCGGGCCTGTGGCCTGGCGATGGCCTTGCCGCTGCTGGCGCCGCCAGTGCCGCGGCCGGCGCCCGGCAGCTTCGAGCTGCTGGCGCTGGATGTCGGCCAGGGCACGAGCCTTGTCGTGCGGACGGCTCGCCACCTGCTCGTCTACGACGCCGGGCCCGCGTTTTCGGCCGAAAGCGAAGCCGGCAGCCGCATCGTGCTGCCGGCATTGAGGGCCCGTGGCGAGCGCCAGATCGACCGCCTCGTGCTCAGCCACCGCGACAGCGACCACACCGGCGGCGCCGCCGCGCTGTTTGCAGGCCTGCCGGTGCGGGCCTGGAGCAGCTCGCTCGAAGAACGCCACCCGCTGCGTGCCCAGACACCGGCCCACACGCGCTGCGCTGCGGGCCAGGGCTGGACCTGGGACGGTGTCAGGTTCGAGATCCTGCACCCGCGGAGCGGTGACTTCCCGTCGTTCGAGGCCGTGCCGCCGCGGGCCAATGCGCTGTCGTGCGTGCTCCGGGTGAGCGCCGGTGCGGCCAGCGCCCTGCTGACCGGCGACATCGAGGCGGCGCAGGAGGCTGCGCTTCTGGCGACGACCCGCGATTCCGCCACGGCGCTGGCCAGCACCGTGCTGGTGGCACCGCACCATGGCAGCAAGACCTCGTCGTCACCGGCGTTCCTCGATGCCGTGGCGCCCGGGTTGGCGCTGTTCCAGGCCGGCTACCGCAGCCGTTTTGGCCATCCGGCGCCGGAAGTCGAGGCCCGGTACCGCGAGCGACGCATCACCGTGGTGCGCAGTGACCGCTGCGGTGCCTGGATCTGGCGCAGCGATGCACCACTGTCCAGCGGGGTCTGCCAGAGGAATGTCGCACGGCGTTACTGGCATCATCCCGGGGCCTTGGAGGAGAGTGGGTCCGGACCGCCTTGAGCGTGCTTTTGTGCGTCCCAGGGTCGCCCGGCACGGCCTGTGCTCCCTGGCCTCCCGGCGCCTCCAAGCCTGACAGCGAAAGCCTGCACCCGTGTCCATCCACGTCGCGCTCCACCACGTTTCGCACTACCGCTATGACCGCCGTGTCTCGCTGTCGCCGCAGGTCGTTCGCCTGCGCCCGGCGCCGCACTGCCGCACGCCGATCCGCAGCTACAGCCTGCGCATCGAGCCCGCTGAGCACTTCGTCAACTGGCAGCAAGACCCGTTTGCCAACCACCTGGCGCGCCTGGTGTTCCCGGAGAAGACCCGCGAGTTCAAGGTCACGGTCGATCTCGTCGCCGAGATGGCGGTCTACAACCCCTTCGACTTCTTCCTCGAGCCCGACGCCGAGCAGTTCCCGTTTGTCTACGCCGCCGATCTGGCGCACGACCTCGCGCCCTATCTCGTGAAGGGCGAGCTGACGCCGCTGCTGGCGGCCTACCTCGAGTCGATCCCGCGCACGCCCAAGCGCACGATCGACTTCCTCGTCGGACTGAACCAGCGCCTGCAGGGCGACGTGTCGTACCTGATCCGCCTGGAGCCTGGGGTCCAGACGCCGGAGCAGACGCTGACCCTGAAGAGCGGCTCGTGCCGCGACAGTGGCTGGCTGATGGTGCAGCTGCTGCGCCACTGCGGGCTGGCGGCGCGTTTTGTCTCGGGCTACCTGATCCAGCTCAAGCCCGACGTGAAGGCACTCGACGGCCCGGTCGGCGCCGACTCGGACTTCACCGACCTGCACGCCTGGTGCGAGGTCTACCTGCCCGGTGCCGGCTGGGTCGGGCTGGACCCGACCTCGGGCCTGATGGCCGGCGAGGGCCACATCCCGGTCGCCTGCACGCCGGAGCCCTCGAGCGCAGCGCCGGTCAGCGGCGCCGTCGATGAGTGCGAGGTGCAGTTCGAGCACACGATGTCGGTGTCGCGGATCCACGAGTCCCCGCGTGTCACGCTGCCCTACACCGAGCCGCAGTGGCAGAAGATCGTGGCTCTGGGCCACCAGGTCGACGCGCAGCTGGCGGCGGGCGACGTGCGCCTGACCATGGGTGGCGAGCCGACCTTCATCGCCGAACGCGACCGCGACGCCGCGGAGTGGAACACCGATGCGCTGGGTCCGACCAAGCGCGGCTACGCGACCGAACTGACACATCGACTGCTGGCCAAGTACGGGCAGGGCGGCTTCCTGCACTTCGGCCAGGGCAAGTGGTACCCCGGCGAGCAGCTGCCGCGTTGGGCCTTGTCGGTCTGCTGGCGGGCCGACGGCCAACCGATCTGGACCGACCCGAGCCTGTTTGCCGACGAGCGCATCCCGCAGCGGCGCACCGCCGCCGACGCCCAGCGCTTCATCCAGAACCTGAGTGTCCGGCTCGGGCTGTCGCCGCGCTGGGTGCAGCCGGGCTACGAGGACACCTGGTACTACCTCTGGCGCGAGCGCCGGCTGCCGGTCAACGTCGATCCTTTCGACGCGCGACTCGACGACGAGATGGAGCGGGTGCGCCTGCGCCGGGTCTTCGCCTTTGGCCTGGACAAGCCGGTGGGCTACCTGTTGCCGCTCAAGCGCGAGTGGCAGGTCGGGACGGCCGGCCCGTCCTGGGTCAGTGGCCCCTGGTTCATGCGCGACGAGCGGCTGTACCTGATGCCCGGCGATTCACCGATGGGCTACCGGCTGCCGCTGGACTCGCAGCCCTGGGCCGCGCCGGGTGACCGGCCCTGGACGATGGCCCAAGACCCGTTTGCGCCTCAGCCGGCGCTGCCGGCTGCGGCGTCGCTGCGCATGCAGGGCTTGGCCAGCCGCTCCGGTGCTGCGACGGCTGACGCCGATGCCACGGCGGAGGGCAAGGGCTCCGAGGCGGCGCCCACGCCGGCGCATCCGGTTCATGGTGGCGCGGAAGGCCAGCCGCGCATGGGCTGGGGGGGCGACGCCAACGGGCGCGTCGGGCCCGCCGGCCCGGTCGCGTCCAGCGAGCATCTGCCGCAGCATGGTCACCCGCGCGACCCGCTGAAAGTACCGGCACGCTTCGAGTCCGCCGGCGAGCTGACGCGCACCGCCCTGTGCGTCGAGGTCCGCGACCCGCAGCGCGCGAACGGTCCCAAGGCCGAACGCGCCCACGGCGGGCAAAGCGGCGTGCTGTATGTCTTCATGCCGCCGCTGCGCTTCCTCGAGGACTACCTGCTGCTGCTGAGCGCCGTCGAGGCCACGGCCGCCGACCTGTCGATGCCCGTCGTGCTCGAAGGTTACGGCCCGCCGCGCGACCCGCGGCTGAAGATGCTGCAGGTCACGCCCGACCCGGGCGTGATCGAGGTCAACATCCACCCGGCCCACGACTGGACGCAGCTTCTCGACCACACCGAATTCCTCTACGAGGCCGCGCACCAGACGCGCCTGTCGAGCGAGAAGTTCATGGTCGACGGCCGCCACACCGGCACCGGGGGCGGCAACCACTTCGTGCTCGGTGGCGCGACGCCGGCGGACAGCCCCTTCCTGCGCCGGCCGGACCTGCTCGCCAGCCTGATCGCCTACTGGCACAACCACCCGTCCCTGAGCTTCCTGTTCTCGGGCATGTTCATCGGCCCGACCAGCCAGCACCCTCGGGTCGACGAGGCGCGCGACGACCAGCTCTACGAGGTCGAGATCGCGCTGGCCGAGCTCGAGCGGCAGGTGGCGCACTGGGGCCACTGCCCACCCTGGCTGGTCGACCGGCTGCTGCGCAACCTGCTGGTCGACGTGACCGGCAACACCCACCGCACCGAGTTCTGCATCGACAAGCTGTTTTCGCCCGACGGCACGACCGGGCGGCTCGGCCTGCTGGAGCTGCGCGCCTTCGAGATGCCGCCGCATGCGCGCATGAGCCTGGCCCAGCAACTGCTGCTGCGGGCCCTGGTGGCGCGCTTCTGGAACGAGCCCTACCGGGGTGGCACGACGACCCGGCTGACGCGTTGGGGCACGTCGCTGCATGACCGCTTCATGCTGCCGACCTTCGTGCAGATGGACTTCGACGACGTGATCGCCGAGCTGAACGCGGCCGGCTTCGCCTTCGAGTCGGCCTGGTTCTCGCCGCATTTCAGCTTCCGCTTCCCCCTGGTCGGCACGCTGCACGTGGCGGGGCTGGACATCGCGCTGCGCAACGCGCTCGAGCCTTGGCACGTGATGGGCGAGGAGGGCGCCCCGGGCGGGACCGCGCGCTATGTCGATTCGTCGCTGGAACGCATGGAGATCAAGGTCAGCGGCATGAACGGCAATCGCCATGTGATCGCCGTCAATGGGCGCGCGGTGCCGCTGCAGCCCACGGGCCGTGTCGGCGAATTCGTCTGCGGCGTGCGCTACCGGGCCTGGCAGCCGCCGTCGGCGCTGCACCCGACGATCGGCGTGCACGCGCCGCTGACCTTCGACGTCGTCGACACCTGGATGCGGCGTTCGCTGGGCGGTTGCCGCTACCACGTCGCCCATCCGGGCGGACTCAGCTACGACAGCTTCCCCGTCAACGCCTACGAGGCCGAAAGCCGGCGACTGACGCGCTTCTTCCGCAGCGGCCACACGCCCGGCACGATGGACGTGAAGCCGGCGGTGGCCAGCCTCGAGTTCCCGTTCACGCTCGATCTGCGCCGGCCATGAGCGCCCGGATCCATCGCTGAGCCGCCATCGCATGCGTCCCGGCACCCCGCCACTGTTTGCCGACCCCGACACCGTGACTGGCGGACCTCAGGCTGCGGCGCTCGGCGAACGTGCGCTGCTGCATCGGGCGCTGCCGCCGGAGCCCGGCGTCTGGGACGAATTGCGTGGCCTCGACGGCAGCCTGCGCGAGCCATGGCGCCGATTCGCCGCCACGCTCCCGGCCGCGGGCATCGCTGGCGAGGCGGGTTCGGCTGCTTTCGAGCGTCGCAGTGCGCAGGTCGCCGAGCAGCTCCAGCGCGATGGCATCACCCACAACGTCTTCGGCGAGCAGGGCGTCGCCGCACGTCCCTGGTCGCTGGAGTTGCTGCCGCAGCTGATCGCACCGGCCGACTGGGCCCGGATCGAGGCCGGCGTCGTCCAGCGGGCGCGCCTGCTGGAGGCGGTGCTGGTCGATGCCTATGGTCCGCAGCGTCTGCTGCGCGAGGGCCTCCTGCCGGGCGAGCTGCTGTTTCGCCACCCCGGCTGGTTGCGGGGCCTGCTGGGCTCGGTGCCCGGTGGCGAGCGTCACCTCTACATCGTCGCCTTTGACCTGGCTCGCGGCCCCGACGGTCTGTGGTGGCTGGTCGCGCAGCGCACACAAGGGCCTTCGGGCCTGGGCTACGTGCTGCACAACCGGATGCTGATCGCACGCCAGTTCCCCGAGGCCTTCCAGGCCCTGGCGGTGCGACCCGTGGCCGACAGCGTGCGCTCCCTCGTCGATGCGCTCGAACACGCGGCGACCGAGGTCGCCCGGCGGGCCGGTGACGGCGCGCCACGGCTCGTGCTGCTGACCCCCGGGCGCTACAGCGAGACCTACTTCGAGCATGTCTACCTCGCGCGTGAACTCGGCGTCACGCTGGTCGAAGGGGGCGACCTCACGGTGCGCGGCGAGCGGCTGTACCTGCAGACGGTCGAGGGCCTGGAGCCGGTGCATGGCATCCTGCGCCGGCTCGACGACGACTACTGCGATCCGCTCGAACTGCGGCCGGACTCGTCGATCGGCGTGCCCGGCCTGATGCAGGCGGCGCGCGCGGGCACGGTCGTGATGGCCAACGCGCTGGGCAGCGCCTTCGTCGAGTCGCCGGCGCTCCAGGGTTTTCTGCCCGGCATCGCCGAGGCCCTGTTCGACGAGACGCTGGTGCTGCCGTCGCTGCCGACCTGGTGGTGTGGCGAAGCCGCCGCGTTGACCGATGTGCGCGAGCGGCAGGCCGGCAAGGTCGTGCGCAGTACTTTTCCGAGGGCCGGCCGGACCTCGCAGGTGCACGACGCCGCGGCGCTCGACCTCGACGCCGACCCCGGCGCCTGGACCGTGCAGGGCCGGCTGCGCTTCTCGCGCGCGCCGATCCGCCAGGGTGGCGTGCTTGGCGCGCGGCCGGCGATGCTGCGTGTCTACGCGATGCTCGACCGCGACGGCCGCTGGCAGGTGCTGCCCGGCGGCATGACCCGTGTCGCCCAACGCGAGGACGCCAGTGTCTCGATGCAGCGTGGCGGCTCGAGTCTGGACACATGGGTGCTGGCCGAGGCCGCACAACGCCGCGCCGGCGTGGCCGTCGAAGCGCCGCACCGGCCGCGCCTGGTCTGGAGCGACATCCACCAGCGGCGCTGGCTGGTCGCCAGCCGCACGGGCGAGAACCTGTTCTGGCTCGGCCGCTACACCGAGCGCTGCGAGCAGCAGCTGCGCCTGGCGCGCGCCACGCTGGCCTGGCTGGGCAGCGGCGACGATGTGGCCGACGTCGACGAGTCAGGGGCCTTGACACCGTTGCCGCCGCTCCCGCCGATGTCGTCGATGTCGTCGATGTCGCCGATGTCGCAGATGCAGTCGATGTCCGCAAGCCCCCTGGCCGGCACCGCACCGCAGCGCCTGGACCGCGCGCTGTCGCAACTGGCCTGGGCCCAGGGGCTCGTCAGCACGGCCGTGCCGGCGCTGGCCCGGTCGCCGCAGCTCTTCGAGCGTGCCGTCCTCGCCGCCCTGGGCGATGCACAAGGGGGCAGCGTCGCGCAGTCGCTTCGCTCGCTGGAGAACCTGGCGCTGGCGCTGCGCGAACGCTTGTCCGACGAGCAATGGCTGCTGCTGCGCCGCATGCGCAGCGATCTGCACGAAGCACTGCAGGCTGCGGCCCGGCCGGCGGACGACAGCTTCGCGCTGGACGGTGACGGCTCCGGGGATGCCGACCTGGCCCAGATCTCGGAGCCGCCCAGTGACGCGACGGGCGAATCCGACGCCCGGCTGCCGACACCGGCGCGTGCCTTGGCCGCGCTCGACACCCTGGCCTGGCAGCTGGCGGCCGTCACCGGTGCGCAGACCGATCGCATGACCCGCGACCACGGTTGGCGGCTGCTGGCCACCGGCCGGCTGATCGAGCGCCTGATCGGCATGTCGCAGACCCTGCGCCTGTTGCTCGACCCCAGCTCGCCGGGCGGTGTTGCCGGGGGTGGCGCTGGCACCGAGCTGCTGCTGGCCCTGTTCGACAGCGCCATCACCTACCGTGCGCGCTACCAGCGCCACGACGACGCCCTGGCGCTCACCGAGTTGCTGGTGCTGGACTCGACCAACCCGCGCTCGCTCGCGGGCGTGCTGCGGCGTCTGCGAACCGAGCTGTCCAAGCTGCCCGCTTCCGGCGTCGACGAGGGCGCTGAGGTGCTGGTCAGCCTGCTGCCGGCCCGCGGCGTCGGTCTTGGCCCCGAGGAGCTGGACGATGCCGCCACCGACGAAGCGCTCGCCGCGATGATCGTCGCGCTCGCGAGCGACCTTGAAACCCGCGCGACGACGCTGTCGGACCGCATCGCCGAGCGCTGCTTCACGCCCGCCCACGGCAGCCAGCAAAGTGTCTGACGCGATGAGTCCCGCCCCTGCGCTGCTCGAGATCGAGCACATCACGCACTACGCCTACGCCAGCCCGGTGGGACTGGCCCATCACCGCGCGCACCTGCGACCCTTGGCCGATGCCGCGCAGCAGGTGATGGACTTCGATCTCGAGGTCGCACCCGAGCCCAGCCACCGGCGCAGCAGCATCGACAGCTTCGGCAACCCGCAGCTGCATTTCGAGCTCGAACGCAGCCATTCGTCGCTGCGTGTGCGCTCGCGAAGCCGCGTGCGCGTCGCGCCGCGCTTCGGGGCGCTCGACGCTGCGGCTTCGGAACCGTGGGAGCAGGTGGCTGACGCGCTGCGTTATCGGCCGCACCGGCCCCCGCACCCGGCCGTGGAGTTCTCGCTTCCATCGCCCT
Organism: Rubrivivax sp.; assembly: GCA_021297985.1. Lineage (GTDB taxonomy): Bacteria > Pseudomonadota > Gammaproteobacteria > Burkholderiales > Burkholderiaceae_C > Rubrivivax. The sequence continues at coordinate 19,803 of JAJTGU010000035.1, read as the reverse complement.
ACGTGCCGCGGCTCGACGTGCTGCGCACCCTGGTCGAGCCGCTGCTGACCCCCGGGCGTCCGGTTGCCGAGCTGGCTCTTGCGCTGATGCAGCACGTGCACGGCGAGTTTGCGTACGACGGTGCGAGCACGACGGTGGACACCCCGCTGCACACGGTGCTCATGCAGCGTCGCGGCGTGTGCCAGGACTTCGCCCACGCGATGATCGGCGCCCTGCGCATGGCCGGGCTGGCGGCCCGCTATGTCAGCGGTTATCTTCTGACCCACGCGCCTGAAGACGGTCGCAGCCTGGTCGGTGCCGATGCGTCGCACGCCTGGGTCCAGGTGTGGTGCCCTGGGGCGCTGCCGGGCTTCGACGGTCGCGACGCCTGGCTGGACCTGGACCCGACCAACGACTGCGTGCCCGGCGTCGGTCACGTCCGGCTGGCCGTCGGTCGCGACTACGGCGACGTGGCACCCCTGCGAGGCACCATTCGCGGTGGCGGCACGCATCGTTTCCAGGTCGCGGTGCGCACCCGGCAACTGCCGACGACATTCCCCCACGACGAGCCCATCGCCGAATCCCCAGCCCACGAGGCGAAACCACGATGAACCATCCTTACGACGAGATGCTGCCGACGCCGCCGTACGCGGCCGGGTCCGCGGTGCGGGCGCACTACGCCACCTATGCCCGTTGGCTTGCGAGCCAGGACGAGGACCTGATGCGCCAGCGACGTGAGGAGGCCGAGCTGATCTTCCGCCGTGTCGGCATCACCTTCGCCGTCTACGGCGCGAAGGACGAGGACGGGGCCGGCACCGAACGCCTGATCCCCTTCGACCTGATCCCGCGCGTGATCCCCGGCGACGAGTGGGCGCGCATGGAGCTCGGGCTGGCCCAGCGCGTGACGGCGCTGAACCGCTTCATCCACGATGTCTACCACGGCCAGGAGATCCTCAAGGCCGGTGTCGTGCCGGCGGACCAGGTCCTGAACAACGCGCAGTTCAGGCCCGAGATGATGGGCGTCAACGTGCCTGGCAACGTCTATTCGCACATCGCCGGCATCGACATCGTGCGCGCCGGTCAGGCCGACGGGAGCGGCGAGTACTACGTGCTCGAGGACAACCTGCGGGTGCCCAGCGGCGTGAGCTACATGCTCGAGAACCGCAAGATGACGATGCGCCTGTTCCCGCAGCTGTTCGAGATGCATCGCGTGGCCCCGGTCGCCCACTACCCCGACCTGCTGCTCGAGACGCTTCGCACCGTGGCACCGGCCGGCGTCAACGAGCCGACCTGCGTGCTGCTGACGCCCGGCATGTACAACAGCGCCTACTTCGAGCACGCCTTCCTGGCCCAGCAGATGGGCATCGAGATCGTCGAAGGCCAGGACCTGTTCGTGCGCGAAGGCTTCGTCTACATGCGCACGACGCAGGGTCCGCGCCGGGTCGACGTGATCTATCGGCGCGTCGACGACGACTTCCTCGATCCGACGCACTTCCGCAAGGACTCCACGCTCGGCTGCGCCGGGCTGCTGGACGTCTACCGCGCCGGCAACATCACCTTGGCCAACGCCATCGGCACCGGCATCGCCGACGACAAGAGCATCTATCCCTACGTGCCGAAGATGATCGAGTTCTATCTCGGCGAGACCCCGATCCTGCAGAACGTGCCGACGTACCAGTGCCGCGACCCGAAGCAGCTCGAACACGTGCTCGCCAACCTCGACAAGCTCGTCGTCAAGGAGGTCCACGGTGCCGGCGGCTACGGCATGCTGGTCGGCCCGGCGGCGAGCAAGGCCGAGATCGAGGAGTTCCGCGACGTGCTGAAGGCCAGGCCCGACAACTACATCGCCCAACCCACGCTGGCACTGTCGACCTGTCCGACCTACGTCGAGTCGGGCATCGCACCGCGCCACATCGACCTGCGCCCGTTCGTGCTGTCGGGCACCAGCGTGCAGACCGTGCCCGGCGGCTTGACCCGGGTCGCATTGAAGGCCGGCTCGCTGGTCGTCAACAGCTCGCAGGGTGGCGGCACCAAGGACACCTGGGTGCTGGAAGGCTGACGCCCCATCGACACGGAGATCACGACCATGTTGTCACGCACCGCCGACCATCTGTTCTGGATGGCCCGCTACATCGAACGTGCCGAAAACACCGCACGCATGCTCGATGTCAATTACCAGACCTCGCTTCTGCCGCAGTCGGCGCTGGAGTCCGAACGCGGCTGGCGCGGCCTGCTGTCGATCAGCGAGCTGACCTGGGCCTATGGCCAGAAGCACCAGGACATCAACGCCCGGAACGTCATGGACTTCATGGTCCGCGACGAGAGCAACCCGTCGGCCATCGTCTCGTGCATCCGTGCCGCGCGCGAGAACGCGCGGGCCGTTCGCGGTGCGCTGACGACCGAGGTCTGGGAGACCATGAACCAGACGTGGCTGGAGTTCAACCGGCTGATGAAGGAAGGCGCCTTCGACCGCGATCCGGGGCAGACCTTCGAGTGGGTGAAGTTCCGCTCGCACCTGTCGCGCGGCGTGACCGTGGGCACGATGCTGCAGGACGAGGCACTGCACTTCCTGCGCGTGGGCACCTTTCTCGAACGCGCCGACAACACCGCGCGTCTGCTCGACGTGAAGTTCCACGCGCTGGCGGGCGACTACTTCGGCACCGACAACATCAAGGAGAGCCAGGAGGTCGATTTCTATCACTGGAGTGCCATCCTGCGGTCGGTCTCCGGTTTCGAGATCTACCGCAAGGTCTACCGCAACGTGATCCGGCCCGAGCGGGTGGCCGAGTTGCTGATCCTTCGCCCGGACATGCCGCGCTCGCTCGCGGCGTGCATGAACGACCTGGTGCTCAATCTGAGCCAGGTGGCCAATGCGCAGAGTGGCGAGACGCTGCGTCGTGCCGGGCGGCTGCAAAGCGACCTGAAGTACGGCCGCATCGACGAGATCCTGGCCACCGGCCTGCATGCCTACCTGACGCAGTTCCTGGATCGTGTCGGCGATCTCGGGGTCGGCATCAGCCGTGACTTCCTGGTGCCGATGGCGGCCTGAGCGCGCGTCATGATCCCGGCACCGCTGCCGTCCGACGAAGAGCGCCGCCTGGCCCGATTGCATGCGCTGGCGGTGCTGGACACGGCGCGCGAGCCGCTGTTCGACGGGCTCGCGAACCTGGCCGCCGAACTGAGCGGCATGCCGATCGCACTGGTCAGCCTGATCGATGCCGACCGGCAGTGGTTCAAGGCGGGTGTCGGCCTGCCGGGTGTGTCGCAAACGCCGCGGGACCTGGCGTTCTGCGGGCACGCCATCCTGGGCTCCGGGATCCTGGAGGTGCCGGATGCATTGGCCGATACGCGATTTCTCGACAACCCGCTGGTGACCGGCGATCCGCACATCCGCTCCTACGTCGGCGCACCGCTGACGATGCCCGGCGGAGAGCGCATCGGCACCTTGTGCGTGATCGGTCGCGAGCCCCGCCAACTGAGCGCGCAGCAGAAACGCCAGCTCGCGGCGCTGGCTGAAAGCTGCGTCCAGGCACTGCTGCTTCGCGAGCGGATCGTCCAGCATGAGGAGACCGGGCGCCGAGCGGCCGAGGCGGTCGTCGATCGGCTGCGCGAGAGCCAGGCCTTCCTCGACCGGAGCGGCCGGATGGCCGGCGTCGGGGCCTGGCAGATCGACCTGCCAACCGGTCGCATCACCTGGTCCGACCAGACCTGCCGCATCCACGACATGCCCGAGGGCCACGAGCCGACGATGGACGAGGGTCTTGCGTACTACGCCCCCGAGGCCCGGCCGGTCATCGAGGCCGCTGTTCAGCGGTCCCTGGCCGATGGTCTGCCCTGGGACCTGGAACTGCCCTTGGTCACCGCGAAGGGCCGGCGCATCTGGATCCGGACCCAGGCCGAGGTCGAGTTCGAGGGCGGCAAGGCGGTGCGACTGATGGGTGCCTTCCAGGATGTGACGCGGCGTCGCGAGACCGACGCCGCCCTGGCAGCCAGCAGCGAGCAGCTGCGTCGCTTCTACGAAACCACTCCGGCCATGCTGCATTGCGTGGACATGCAGGCCCGCCTGGTCAGCGTCAGCAACCGTTGGCTCGAGACGCTGGGCTGGCAGCGGTCCGAGGTCATCGGCCGCGACGTCGCCAGCTTCCTGGCCCCGGCGTCGCGCGAGCATGTACTGGGCAACGTGCGACCGCGCATGCTGATCGAAGGCCAAGTCGAAGACATCGCGCTGGAGATGCTGCGCCGTGACGGTTCGGCGCTGTCGGTGCGGCTGAGCGCGATCGTCGAGCACGACGCGCAGGGTCGGCCGCAGTTTGCGCTCGCGATCCTCGAGGACGTGACCGAGAAGCTCGAACGCACCGCCGAATTGCGGCGCGAACGTGACCTGCGCCAGCGTCTGGAGCGTCAGGCGCGTGAGCTCAATGTGCTGCTGGCCGAACGCAGCGAGATGCTCGACGTCCTGGCGCACGAGGTCCGTCAGCCTCTGCACAATGCCCAGGCGGCTTTGCAGAGCGCCGCAAGTGCTCTGGCCCAGCGTGGCGAGGCCACGGGTGCCGACCCGCTGGCGCGTGCGCGCCGTACCCTGGGCGTCGTGCTCGCCGGCATCGACAACACACTCGCCGCGGCCTCGCTGCTGGCGGGTGCGCGGGCCCTGGCCCAGGTGGATGGCGACATCGCCGCACTGATCGCGGTCGTGGTGGCCGACATGCCGGCCACCGACCGTGATCGCATCCTCATCGAACACGATCGCGATCTCCGGACCGCCGCGATGGACTCCGGACTGATGAGGCTGGCGCTGCGCAACCTGCTGGCCAACGCGCTGCGCGCTGCACCGTCTGGCACACCCGTGGTGCTGCGCGTTCGCGATCGCGAAGAGCCGCCTGAGTTGGTGTTCAGCGTCAGCGATCTCGGGCCGGGCATCCCCGGCGATCTGCTGCCGCAACTGTTCGAGCGGGGGGTCCGCGGACCGGCCGCACCCGGGCGCGTCAGCCATGGCCTGGGCCTGTACATCGTGCGCCGTGTGATGGAGCTTCACGGCGGCCGTGCCGAGGTCGAGTCGACCAGCGAATCGGGCACGACGATGCGCTTGGTCTTGCCTCAGGGCCCTGTCGATGGTTGAGCATCGGTTGGCCTGCTACACTCGCACGTTTCCCACGCCAGATGTTCTGATCGCTTCGGCGGTCTCGACGCTCTGGTTGCCCTAGCAACCGCACGCCGCGGTGCATCGGGGCACCGGACCGAGTTCATCCGCCGTCGGCGCGCCCCACGCGCCGCAAGTGTCAGACCCCGGCTTCGACTGCCTCGCCACATCCAGCGGCGTACCTGTTGCGGCTAGACCCCCACCGCATCGGAGCCCACCCCCTTGGCGAAAGAAGAACTGATCGAGATGCATGGCGTCGTCGACGAGATCCTCCCGGACTCGCGATTCCGCGTCACGCTGGAAAACGGCCACAAGCTCGTCGCCTACACGGGCGGCAAGATGCGCAAGCACCACATCCGCATCCTGGCCGGCGACAACGTCTCGCTCGAACTCTCGCCATACGACCTCACGAAGGGCCGCATCACCTTCCGCCACCTCGAGCGCCGCGGCCCGGCGCCCACGAGCACGTCTCGCGCCCCCCGGCGCTGAGGCGGTTTTCCCAACTCACTTTTAACGATCCCACAGGAGAAACGACATGGCCACCGAAACCGGCACCGTCAAATGGTTCAACGATGGCAAGGGCTTCGGCTTCATTGCCCGCGACAACGGCGAAAAGGACCTCTTCGCGCACTTCAAGGAAATCCAGGGCACGGGCTTCAAGACCCTGCAGGAGAACCAGCGCGTCGAGTTCGAAGTAACGCAGGGCGAAAAGGGCCTGCAGGCCTCGAAGATCCGCGTGCTCTGATCCCCGCACCCTCGGTAGGCAAGCGCCGGTTTCCGGCGCTGCGCACCGACTCAGACCCCTGTCCCTGGCGGCGACGCCGGCGGCAGGGGTTTGCTTTTGGGGTCGAGCTTCATCGCGGCCTTGACCAGAAGGTGCGCCGACACCGGTGCCGTGAGGAACAGGAACAGCGTGATCAGCAACTCGTGCCAGAACCACTGGCCGCGGGCCATGAACCAGAGTCCCGACGCGATCAGCACGCAGCCCACGCCCAACGTCGTGGCCTTGCTCGGGCCGTGCAGGCGCTGATAGAAGTCCGACAGTCTGAACAGACCCAACGAGCCGACCAGCGTGAAGCCGGCGCCCACCAGCAGCAGCACGGCAATGGTGGCATCCAGCCAAGGTGCGATCCCGGCGGTCATTCGACGATGTCCCCACGCGCGAGGTAGCGGCTCATCACCACGGTGCCGATGAAGCCCAGCAGCCCCACCAGCAGTGCGACCTCGAACCAGTCGCGGCTGCTCCAGGCCATGCCGGCCATCACGACCACGGCCACGCCGACGATATACAGCGTGTCCAGGGCCAGGATCCGGTCCGGCAATGACGGACCGATGGCCAGCCGCCAGGCGGCCAGCAGCATCGCGACAAAAAAGATCCCGGTCACCCAGGGCAGCACGGTCAGGGTCAGGCTCACGATTCGGTCCCCTCGCCCAGGCCCACGATCAGCGGGGCCTCGTAACGCGACTTGATGTCCGCGATCAGTGCGGCCTCGTCGTCGCAGTGCAATGCATGCACCAGCAGATGCCGGCGGTCTTCGGTCAGGTCGGACGACAGTGTCCCGGGTGTCATCGTGATGATGCCGGCGAGCATCACGATGCCGTGAGGGTCGCGGATCGTCAGCGGCACCCACACGAAGGCCGAACGGATGGCCGAGCGAGGGCCCAGCACACGCTTGGCGACGTCGACGTTGCTCTTGCAGATGTCCCACAGCACGGTGGCCATCAGCCGCAGCAGGACGCCCCAGCGTCGGACCCGCGGCTTCTGCGGTCGAAGCCTCTCGCTGAACCAGGGGATCGCGATGGCCAATGCCGTACCCAGCAGCCAATGGCCGACCGAGGCGGACTGGTTCAGCAGCAACCACGCCAGCAGCAGCCACAGGCTCATCAGGGGCGACGGAAACAGGCGTTGCATCACTTGGACTCTCCGCGCTCGCGCATTTCGCGCCGGACATCGTGTGCGGGGGGAACCGGTCGCGCGCTCAGCACGGCGTCGATGTAGACCTGGCGCTGCAGCATCTGCTCGGCCGCGGCGCGTGCCGCTGCGGTCAGCGGACCGGCGCTGAGCGTCACACCCAGCAGAGCCGCACCCAGCATCACCAGCGCCAGGGTCTGCAAGGGCTTGTGTGGCGTCGTCGCCCCTGGGACGACCGCGCCTGCGGGTGTCGTCGACCCACCCTCCCAGAAGAGCGTCGCACCGGCGCGAGCCAGCGCCACCATCAGCGCCAGGCTGCTGCCGAGCACCAGGGTCACGACCCAAGCGGCCCAGGGTGTCGTGCCCGCCGCCTGGAGCAGCATGGCCTTGCCCAGGAAGCCGGCGAGCGGGGGCACGCCCGCGGCGGCAACCGCCGCCGCCATGAAGGCCAGGGCCAGTGGCGCCCAGGTACCCGGCGACATCGGCAGGGGCCTGAGCAGGTCGGCGCCTTTGGCCGAACCGCCACGGGCCGCCAGGATGCGGTCGGCCAGCAGGAACAGGAACGCGGCCGCCAAGGTGCTGTTGACCAGGTAGAAGAGCCCGGCCGTGATCGTGCCTGCGGTGCCCAGGCCGATGGCCACGAGCAAGGTGCCCGCCGATCCGACGACCAGGTAGGCCACCAGCGCCCGCAGCCGGGGGGCAGCCAGCACCCCGATCGCCGCCAGGACCACGGTCCCCAGGGCGAGCGCCGGCAAGGCCGGGTCGGCGATGCCCACCGTTGCGCCACCGACACCCGGCAGGCTGTCGGCGCTGCCGGTGCCGAAGATCAAGGTCGTGGTGCGTGCGATGCAGTACACGCCGACCTTGGTCAGGATCGCGAACAGGGCCGCCACGGGGGCGGTGGCGCTGGCGTAGGTGTCGGGCAGCCAGAAGTACAGCGGCAGCAGCGCGGCCTTGACTGCAAACACCACCAGCAGCAGCAGCGAGGCGGCCTGCGCCAGACGCTGGTTCTCGGCGGCGAGCTGCGGGATCTTGACCGCGAGGTCGGCCATGTTCAGCGTGCCCGTGACCGCATACAGCAGGCTGACCGCGATCAGGAACAAGGCCGAGCCGGTGAGATTGAAGACGACATAGTGCATCGAGGCCTTCAGCCGCTGGCGGCGGCCGTCGGCGTCGCCGTGCAGCAGCAGTCCGTAGCTGGCCGCCAGCAGGACCTCGAAGAAGACGAACAGGTTGAACAGATCGCCGGTCAGGAAGGCGCCGTTCAGGCCCATCAACTGGATCTGGAACAGCGAATGGAAATGCTGCCCGCGGCGGTCGTCGCCGGCGCAGGCGTACAGCAGCGACGCCACGGCCACGACGCTGGTCAGCAACAGCATCAGCGCAGCCAGCCGGTCCAACGCAAGCGCGATGCCGAAGGGGGCCTGCCAGTTGCCCAGCAGGTAGGCCCGCACCTGGCCGTCCAGCGACTGTGCAAACAGACCCACCGTCGTGACCAGCAGCAGCAGCGTGGCCAGCACCGACAGCGGTTGCACCCAGCGCGAGCGCGCCTGCTCCAGCAGCACCAGCAATGCGCCGGCGACCAAGGGCAGAACGATGGGGACCACGGTGCCATGCCCGGCCATCAGGCCGAGCACATCGGGCGCGCTGCTCGAGACCGAGATGGCCATGCTCATGCCATCGGCTCCTTGCATTCCGGCGCAGCGTGACCGGCGTCGCCATCGACGTGGTCGTTGCCGGTCTCGGCGCGGGCGACGAGCGCGATCGCCAGCAGCACCGCCGTCATCGCAAAGCCGATCACGATCGCCGTCAGCACCAGGGCCTGGGGCAGCGGGTCGGTGGTGTTGGCAAGGGTCGCGGTCGTTCCGGCCTGCACGAGGGGAACCGCGTCAACGCGGACACGGCCCATCGCGAAGATGAACAGGTTCACCGCATACGACAGCAGCGTCAGCCCGAGCACGACGTCGAAGCTGCGCGGACGCAGCAGCAGCCAGGTGCCGCACCCGGCCAGGGTGCCGATGAAGATGGCAAGCAGCAGCAGCATCGCTCAGCCCCTGGTCCTTCCGGGCAGCGCCGCGCCCGAGAGCGGCCCGCCGAGCCGGACGATGGACAACAGCATCACCATCGTGGCCCCGACGACGACCAGGTACACCCCAAGGTCGAACACGCCTGCGCTGGCCAAGGGCACGCCGCCGACACCGGGCAGCCAGGGGTAGTCGTAGGTGCTGGTCAGGAAAGGCGCGCCAAACAGCCAGGCTGCGCAGCCCGTGGCCGCCGACAGCGCCAGGCCCCACGCCGCCCAGGCGCGGTAGTCGCCTGCATGCGCGCCCGATCCCAACTGCGTCGCGACCCAGGTCCTGCCGTTGCTGACGTAGAGCAGGGTCAGGCCGATGGCGAGCACCAGCCCTGCGATGAAGCCACCCCCCGGGGCGTTGTGGCCACGCAGGTAGAAGTAGACCGAGATCAACAGCGCAAACGGCAACACCAGGCGCGACACGAGCTGCAGCATCAGCGGGTGGCGTTCGCTGGGCAGGCCTGGCGGCACGACCGGCAGGCCGCCCGGGCCGGGGCTGAAGTTCGCGAGCAGTGCCTGCATCAGCAGCGCGGCGACCGCCATCACCGTGATCTCGCCCAGGGTGTCGAAGCCGCGGTAGTCGACGATGATCACGTTGACCGCATTGGCGCCACCGCCCAGCGGCAGGGTCGTGGCCAGGAAGTAGTCGCTGATCGACGAACCCGGCCGCGTCACGACCATCCAGACCAGCGCGGTCACGCCCAGCCCGACGGCGGTCGCCAGCACGATGTCGCGCCCTTGCCGCCACCCGTCCCAGAGGCGCGCCGGCTGTTCCGCAGGGCTGGCCGGCGACCGGGCCGGCAGCCAGTGCAGTGCCAGCATCATGAGCATGATGGACGCCAGTTCGACCAGCAGTTGCGTCAGCGCAAGATCGGGTGCCGACAGGCCGACGAACACCCCGCACACGACCAGGCCTGCGGTGCCCATGGCCACCAGGGCCAGCAGGCGCTGGCGGTGCAGCACCGCGGTGCCCAGCGCCGCCCCGATGCCGAGCACCGCCAGTGCCAATGCGGGCCAGGAGAGGTCGTCCAGGTGCAACGGCGCGGCCTGAGCCGGAGCCGCGCCCAGGCCGACGACAAACGGCCAGGCGCCGGCCAGCAGCGCCATGAGCACCAGCAAGGCGAGGTAGCGCTGCAGGCGTCCGCTCTGCAAGGCGCCGGTGGCGGCCACGGCGGCGGCGATGCCGCCGGCCTGGAGCGCGGAGAAGAACTCGCGCCCACCCGAGCGGATCCACCCCGGGAGCCGCACCACGCGGTGCAGGTCGACAAAGCGCTGCAGCCCGAAGTACAGCGCCACGCCACCCAGCACGGCCACGGCGCTCATGGCCAGCGGCAGGTTCAGGCCGTGCCAGATCGCGAGCTTGAACTCCGGCAGCGGCGTGCCGTGCAGGGCACCCTGGGCCGCGACGGCCAGGACGGCTCCGACGGTCCACTGCGGAGCCAGGCCGACCGCCACGCACAGGACCACCAGCAGCAGCACCGGCGCGCGCATGAAGAATGGCGCTTCGTGGGGCGTCCTGGGCAGGTTGACCGGTTCGCCGTTGAAGAACGTGTCGTGGATGAAGCGCAGGCTGTAGGCGACGCTGAACAGACCGGCCAGCGTCGCCCCCAGCGGCAGCAGCCACTCCAACGCAGTCTGGCTGTCCTTGGCCACCGTCTCGGTGAAGAACATCTCCTTGCTCAGGAAACCGTTGAGCAGCGGGACGCCGGCCATCGACGCCGCGGCCACCATGCCCAGCGTGGCGGTGAACGGCATGTACTTCATCAGCCCGTTGAGGCGCCGCATGTCGCGCGTCCCGCACTCGTGGTCGATGATCCCTGCGCTCATGAACAGACCGGCCTTGAAGGTGGCGTGGTTCATGATGTGGAAGACACCGGCCACGATCGCCAGCGGTTCGTCCAGGCCGAACAGCAGCGTGATGAGGCCCAGGTGGCTGATCGTCGAATACGCCAGCAGGCCCTTGAGGTCGTGCTGGAAGATCGCGACATACGCGCCGAGCAGCAGCGTGGCCAGTCCGGTCAGCGAGACGATCCAGAACCACTCCGGGGTGCCGCCCAGAGCCGGCCACAGCCGCGCGAGCAGGAAGACCCCGCACTTGACCATCGTCGCCGAGTGCAGGTAGGCCGACACTGGCGTCGGCGCGGCCATCGCATGCGGCAGCCAGAAGTGGAACGGGAACTGCGCGCTCTTCGTGAATGCGCCCAGCAGCACCAGGATCAGGGCGGTCGTGTAGAGCTCGTGGCCGCGGATGCGATCACCGGCCGCCAGCACCGTGTCGAGCGAATAGCCCCCGGCGATGTGCCCCAGCAGCAGCGCACCGGCCAGCAGGCACAACCCGCCGGCGCCAGTGATGGCCAGCGCCATGCGCGCGCCTTCCCGGGCCTCTGACTTGTCGCGCCAATATCCGATGAGCAGGAACGACGACAGGCTGGTCAGTTCCCAGAACACGACCAGCAGCACCAGGTTCTCGGCCAGCACGACCCCGAGCATCGCGCCCATGAACAGCAGCAGAAAGCTGAAGAACCGAGGCCCCGGATCGGCCGGATCCAGGTACCAGGCCGCATAGAGCACGATCAGCGCACCGATGCCCACGATCAGCAGTGCAAACAGCCACGCCAGGCCATCGAGCCGGAATCCGAAGTTCAGCCCGAGCGCCGGCACCCAGGGCTTGACCCACGACGGCACCTCCCCTGCGAACACGGCGGGCGCCAATGCCAGCACGAGCGCCAGGCCGATCAGGGCCACGGCGCCGGACAGCCAGGCGGCGGTGCGGCGCGACGAGGCCGGCAGAAGCGCGACGACCAAGGCCCCGATCCAGGGCAGCAGCGCCAACGTCGGCAGGTAAGCGGAAGACATCGGGAGGCGGTCGGACCGGAGCGGGGCGCGATGGAGGGTTTGGTTTTGACGCCGGGCGCGATTCTGGCGGCTTCATCGCAGCGCCAAGGACATGCCGGGGTTCCGGTGGGGGCATCGCGATGCATTTTGTGGCCTCCGGAAGCCATCCCGGCCCCTACACTGGAAATCCGCGGCCATGTCGACCGACCCTTACGAACCGTCCCCGGGTGCCACGACGCCCCCGACAGCGCCGCATCGCCCGGAGTCCCGGACCGAGCGCGAACGGGAGCGCCTGGCGTTTGCGGTTCAGGCTGCCAAGTTGGGCATCTGGGAACGCGACGCCCAGGGCGCCATCGTCTACTGGAACGCCGCGATGTACCAGCAGCGCGGCTTGTCGCCCGACGACCCGCGTTCGGTTGACGAACTCGCCCGCGCGGTTTCGCATCCGGACGACATGGCGGTGCTGAACGATCGGGCGATGGCCAGCTTGAAGACCGGCGAACCCTACCGCAGCGAACTGCGCGTTCGGCGTCCGGACGGCGAGTGGCGCTGGTTGCTCAGCGAAGGACGGGCGGTGCTGGATCCGGAGGGGCTCTGCACCGGGTTTGTCGGCGTGCACCTCGACATCACCGAGCGCAAGACGGCGCAGGCGCTGGCGGCCGACAAGGCGCGCGCCGAGCAGGCCAGCCGCGACAAGTCGGCCTTCATGGCGCGCATGAGCCACGAGCTGCGCACACCGATGAACGCGATCCTCGGATTTGCCCGTCTGATGGGCGACGACCCCGAACAGCCGCCGACACCCCATCAGGCGGAGCGCCTGCGCCTCATCCTGCAGTCGGCCGGCGATCTGCTGACCCTGATCGACACGATGCTCGACATCGCGGGCGACGAGGCGGACTCGCGTCGTGTCGAGCCGGCAACGCAGTCCGGGCTTCCAGCGCCCGGCATCCAGTCCGAACCCGAGTCCCCTTCGACAGCGCCTCAGCCACCCCAGGTCGATCTGCCGCCGCTGAAGGTGTTGTACGTCGAAGACAACCCGGTCAACCTGCTGGTCCTGAGTGAGCTGCTCGGCCTGCGGTCCGAAGTGCAGCTGACCTCGGCCTGCGATGGTGCCAGCGGCCATGCCGCGGCCTTGGCCGAACGGCCAGAGTTGCTGCTGCTGGACCGCCAGTTGCCGGACATCGACGGCGTGGAGTTGATGCGCCAGCTCCGACGCGAGCCGGCTCTTTCACGGGCCCGCTTCATCGCCGTGTCGGCCGATGCGATGCCCGAGAACATCCAGGCCGCGCTGGCGGCCGGCTTTGACGACTACTGGACCGAGCCGCTGGACTTCGAGCGGGTCCTGGCCGGCATCGACCGCCTGCTCGAAGCCAGGCGCCAATGACGGACCGGGGTCAGGGCGCCAGTCGCTCCCGGCGCCAGCCTCCTGGGGCCTCAGGGTCGGCGCGGTAGCTCAGCCGGTCGTGCAGGCGGCTGGCACGGCCTTGCCAGAACTCCCAGCGGTCCGGGCACAGCCGGTAGCCGCCCCAGTGCGGTGGGCGGACCGGGTTCAGGCCGTGACGCAAGGCGGCCTCAGCTGCGCGGGCGACCAGCACGGCCCGCGACGTGATCGGTTCGCTCTGGGGCGAGGCCCAGGCCCCGATGCGCGAGTCCAGCGGCCGGCTGGAGTAGTAGGCATCCGATTCGGCGTCCGATACCCGCTCGACGGCACCTTCGATGCGCACCACGCGTTCGAGCTCAACCCAATGGAACTGCAAAGCGGCCCAGCGATGGGCCAGCAGCTCCCGGCCCTTGCGGCTGTTGTAGTTCGTATACCAGACGATGCCCTGCTCGTCATATCCCTTGATGAGAACCACCCGGGTCGACGGGCGCCCGTCGTTGCCAACGGTCGCCAGCGTCATCGCATTGGGCTCCGGGATCGCGGCTGCGATGGCCTCGTCGAGCCAGACGCGGAACTGCGCCAAGGGCGCTTTCGCGGCGCGATCCTCTTCCAACGTGTCGCGTTCGTAGCTCTTCCGAAGGTTGGCGACCGATTCAGAGCGGGTGTCTTGGGGCATGGGCAGAGGTGGCAGACGTCAGGAAGGAGGGTCTGGAGGCGTTGCGGCGGCGTCGTTTTGCGACCCCTTGGTTCACCCCTAAAGGGAACTCCGTAAGTGAACGTCCCGGTGCTGCGCGGCGTTGGCCGACCCCATTCTCGCCATCACATGAGACTCCGTCCAACCATCATCGTGGTGGCCGCAGGCAGCGGCAAGCGCTTTCAGGGCCCAATGCACAAGCTTGAGCAGAGCCTGGGAGGCACCACCGTGCTCGGCCGCACCCTGCGCCAGGCCATCGCGACCCAGCTGCCGGTTCTGGTGGTGACGACCGAAGAGCGTCGCCCGCTGGCGGCCCAGCACTGCGCCGGGCGCGACATCCTGGTGCTGTCCGGGGCCGAAGCCGCGCGCGGCATGGGCCACTCGATCGCCGCGGGCGTGGCCGAGCGCTCAGGCGCCAACGGCTGGCTGATCCTGCCCGGGGACCTGCCGCTGGTCCGGCCCGCGACCCTGCGGTCGGTGGCCGCGGCGCTCGAGCACCATGCCGTGGTCTTTGCCCAGTACCAGGGCCGGCGAGGCCATCCGGTGGCCTTTGGTGCCGAGCTGTACTCTGAACTCGTCCGGCTCGACGGCGACGACGGCGCCCGCCGTGTCGCGCTGCGTTACCCCGCGCTCGGCCTCGAGGTCGACGACCCCGGCGTGCTGATGGACGTCGACACCGTGGCCGACCTGGCCCGCGTTCAGGCCGCGCTCGCGCCCGCCGCCGGAACCGACGGCAGCTGAGCGCCTGAACGGCCACCGAGTTGGCACGAGGGTGCCAACTCATGCGTTTTGATCGCTAGAAAACACATATAGAAGTGTGATTTGTTGGCTCAAGCAGTTCTGCTTCCGAGCCGAAACTTGTCATGGACAAACTGCTCCCGCCATGGCGTCCAGCTTGACGTTCGATGGCCGCGGCAGCGCTCAACCTTGGAGTTCGCCATGACCACGAAGTCTCGCTTCACGCTCGCGCAAAGGCTCTACGCGGCCTGCGCCGTCCTTGTCTTCAGCCTGCTCACGCTGGCGACCGCGGTCTGGCTCCTGATGGGGGACGGAATCGAAACGGCGGCGGATGTCAAGAACAACAGTGTTCCGCAGTTGAACCGCATCGCCGAGATCGAACTGAACGTCACGCGGGCCTCGCTGCAGCTTCGCCACGCCATCCTGGCCCGGACACCCGAGGAAGTCGGTGCGGCCTTGGCCGATGTCATGGACAAGAAGACTCTCTTGGAAGCGAAGCTCGAAGAGTTCGGCAAGGCCCAGGTCACACCCGCCGACAAGGAGGCGTTTGCGCCGATGCCGGCGTTGATGCGCGATTTCTGGAAAGTCGGCGCGGAGAACGTCCAGCTGATCCAGGAAGGCCGCAAGGACGAGGCCTTCGCCTTCCTGGTCGAGCGCACGATCGGCGCCCGCAACGCACTGCTGACCCCGCTGGGCAAGGAGAAGGAGCGTCAGCAGCAGCAGCTTGCAAGCGAGGTCCACGACCTCCAGGAAGAAGCGAATTTCGCGCGCAACCTGGTCGTCGGCATGGTGCTCATGGTCTCGGCCGGAGTGACCGGTCTGGCGCTCTGGCTGGTCAGCGTGATGCGTCGCCTCGGGGGCGAGCCCGACGAACTGAAGCTGGCGGCCGACGCCGTGGCTTCGGGCAACCTGGGCTTCTCTGTTCCGGTGCGGCCCGGTGACAGCACCAGCGTGATGGCGGCGATGGCGCGCATGCGTGAGGGCCTGGCGAAGACCGTGCGCCAGGTGCGCGAGAACGCCGAGAGCGTGGCCACCGCCAGCGCGCAGATCGCCAGCGGCAATGCCGACCTTTCCATCCGGACCGAACAGCAGGCGAGTTCGCTGCAGCAGACGGCGTCGTCGATGGAAGAACTGGGGACGACCGTTCGCCAGAACGCCGACAGTGCGCGTCAGGCCAACCAGCTCGCGGTGAGTTCGTCGCAGGTCGCCGCGCAAGGCGGCGAGACCGTGCGCGAGGTCGTGGAGACGATGCGCGGCATCAACGAGAGCAGCCGCAGGATCGCCGACATCATCGGCACGATCGACGGCATCGCCTTCCAGACCAACATCCTGGCGCTGAATGCTGCCGTTGAAGCGGCGCGTGCCGGCGAGCAGGGACGCGGCTTCGCGGTGGTCGCCAGTGAGGTGCGCAGCCTGGCTCAGCGCAGTGCCGAAGCGGCACGCGAAATCAAGTCGCTGATCGGCGCCAGCGTCGAGCGTGTCGAGCAGGGGACGGTCCTGGTGGATCGTGCCGGCGCGACGATGCAGGAGATCGTCCAGTCGAACCAGCGCGTCAGCGACATCGTGGCCGAGATCAGCGTGGCCAGCCATGAACAGAACCAAGGCGTGCAGCAAGTCGGCCAGTCGGTCCAGCAGATGGACCAGGCCACTCAGCAGAATGCCGCGCTGGTCGAACAGAGTGCCGCCGCCGCCGACAGCCTGCGCCAGCAGGCCCAGCATCTGGTGCAGTCGGTCGCATCGTTCCGGCTGGCTTGACCCACGCGCCGCCGGCAACCGGCGGCGGCGTGCCTACAGCAGCCCGTGGCGGCGGGCCAGGGCCATCAGGCGCTCGATCTCGCGGTCGTGCACGCCGTGTTCCTTCAGGGCCTGTGCAGTCTGGGCCAGGTAGTCCAGCGTGCTGCCATAGCGGCCGCGCGCGTGGCGCAGGATGTGCAGCACATGGGCGTCGGGCAGCCGCGGGTGGCAGGCCTCGTGGCGCGGGCTGAGCGTGAAGGCCAGCGCCTGGACCTCTCCGGCGCTGGTCGTGCAGCGCACCAGCCGCGGGTCGTAGACGCCGGTGGGCATCTCGCGCTGCCACAGCCGCTCGAGCAGCGCATCGTCAGGGTCGGGTGGCAGTCGGTAGACAAAGCCGCGGCAGGCTCCGCCCGGCAGCAGCGCAAACACCAGGCCGGGCTCCTGAGGCGTGCCGCGGTTGATGCGCGAGCGCATGCGCAGCGCACGGTGCCAGCCCTGCACCCGGGCGGCGCGGCGTTCTGCAGGGTCGAACTCCGGGCGCCAGATCAGCGACCCGTAGCCGAACAGCCACCGCTCCCGGTGGCTGGCCCATGTCCGACGCAGTTCGTCGAGCAGCCGGCGCGGGTCCCGCACGATCAGTTCGGGCGGGATGCCTTTGGCCGCGACGTCGGCGCAGGGCTCCAGGGGCGGCTGCGGGGGCTTGGCCATGAAGGGCGTCGATGTTACCGGCGGTGGTGACTCCGGAGCGCTCCGATGTAACCCGGTTACCTCATCAGGGGTGCATCGGTTACATTGCGCCACCGCCACCGCCACCGCCATCGCCCGACCTTCGTCCCCACCTGACATGGCCACCGCACCTGCCCCGCAAGACCCGCCCCGACTGCACCCCACCGTGGCCGCCGTGACGGCGCGGATCCGCGAGCGCAGCGCACCCACCCGCCAGGCCTATCTGGCGCGGCTGGACGCCATTGCCCGCAGGCCCCGTGGCAGCGACCGCATGGGCTGCGCCAACGTCGCGCACGCCTTTGCCGCGCTGCCGGCGAGCGACAAGTTCCGCGTCGTCGCCGAGCGTTCGCCGCACATCGGCGTCGTCACCGCCTACAACGACATGCTGTCGGCCCACCAGCCTTACGAGCGGTTCCCCGACGTCATCCGCGACGAGGCGCGCCGCCATGGCGCCACGGTCCAGGTGGCGGGTGGCGTGCCGGCGATGTGCGACGGCGTCACCCAGGGCCTGCCCGGCATGGAGCTGAGCCTGTTCTCGCGCGACACGATCGCGATGGGGACCGCCGTTGCACTGACGCACGACGTGTACGACGCCGCCTTGCTGCTCGGGGTCTGCGACAAGATCGTGCCGGGCCTCCTGATCGGTGCGCTGCACTTCGGGCACCTGCCGTGCATCTTCGTGCCCGCCGGGCCGATGAGCAGCGGCCTGCCGAACAACGACAAGGCCAAGGTGCGCGAGCGCCACGCGCAGGGCCTGGTCGGCCGCGACGAGCTGCTGGCCGCCGAGAGCGCTGCGTACCACGGCGCCGGGACCTGCACCTTCTACGGCACCGCGAACAGCAACCAGATGCTGCTTGAGGCGATGGGCCTGCACGTCCCGGGCAGTGCCTTCGTCCACCCGCATGCGGACCTGCGCGAGCAGCTCACGCGCCAGGCCGTGCGCAGCGTGCTGGCGATCACGCGACCCGAGCACCGGGCGCCGATCGGCCACGTCGTCGACGAACGCGCCATCGTCAACGCCATGGCCGCGCTGCTGGCCACCGGCGGCAGCACCAACCACCTGATCCACTGGGTCGCGGTGGCACGCTCGGCCGGCATCCTGATCGACTGGGACGACTTTGCCGAGCTGTCGTCGGTCGTGCCGCTGCTGGCCCGTGTCTACCCCAACGGCAGCGCCGACGTGAACCAGTTCCAGGCCGCCGGCGGGCCCGGCTTCGTGATGCGCGAGCTGCTCGCCAGTGGCCGCATGCACGGCGACGTGCTGACCGTGAGTCCGGGCGGCATCGCCGACTTCACGAAGGAGCCCCTGATGCAAGCCCAAGGCGACGACCGCGCACTGGTCTGGCGCGCCTGGCCCGAAGCCAGCGGCGACACCAGCATCGTGCGCGGCGCACACGAACCGTTTTCGGTCACGGGGGGCCTGTCGCTGCTGCAGGGCAACCTGGGCCGCGCGGTGATCAAGACCTCGGCCGTGCCCGACGACCGTCACATCATCGAGGCGCCGGCGCGGGTCTTCGACAGCCAGGAGGCCTTGCAGGCGGCCTTCAAGGCCGGTGAGCTGAACCGCGACGTCGTCGCGGTGGTGCGGTTCCAGGGCCCGCAGGCCAACGGCATGCCCGAGCTGCACAAGCTGACGCCGCCGCTGGCGGTGCTGCAGGGCCAGGGCCACCGCGTCGCCCTGGTCACCGACGGCCGCATGAGCGGCGCCAGCGGCAAGGTGCCGGCGGCGATCCATGTCTGCCCGGAGGCCCTGGCGGGCGGCCCGCTGGCCAAGGTGCGAGACGGCGACCTGCTGCGTGTCGATGCCGTGGCCGGCCGTCTGGAGGCGCTGGTCGACGCTGTCGAATGGGCGTCGCGCGAGCCGGCCGTCCGGCCCGCAGCACAGGCCGAGCTGCATGGCCATGACCTCGGCCGGGAGCTGTTTGCCGGCATGCGGCGCAATGTGCGCCCGGCCGAAGAAGGCGCCGTCACGTGGCTGTGAGGCCGCTGGCCCTGCACGATCCCAACCCGTTACCTGGTGCCACCATGACCCTGCCCGACACCCTCGAACTCGCAGCCCCCGGCCCGGTGATCCCGGTCATCGTGATCCAGCGCCTGGCCGACGCCGTGCCGCTCGCGCGCGCGCTGGTCGAAGGCGGGGTGCGGGTGCTTGAGGTGACGCTGCGCACGCCTGCGGCGCTGGACGCGATCCGCGCGATCGCCGCCGAGGTGCCCGGCGCCATCGTCGGCGCCGGCACCTTGCGCAGCGCGCACGACGTGGACGCGGTGCTGAAGGCCGGCGCCACCTTTGCCGTCAGCCCGGGCTACACCGCGGCGCTGGGGGCCGCCTGCCGCAGCGCGGGCCTGCCGCTGCTGCCCGGTGTCGCCACCGCCAGCGAGGCCATGGCGGCCATGGACGATGGCCACCGATTCCTGAAGTTCTTTCCGGCGACCGCGGCCGGGGGAATCCCGATGCTGAAGGCGCTGGCCGGACCGTTCCCGGACCTGGCCTTCTGCCCCACCGGCGGCATCACGGTCGAGACCGCGCCGCAGTTCCTGGCGCTGCCCAATGTGCGGGTCTGCGGCGGCTCGTGGCTGACGCCCGAGGCAGCGG
>JAJTGU010000154.1 GCA_021297985.1 Rubrivivax sp. | reverse complement strand
TACATGCCCAACATGGTGGCGCCCTGCAGCGTGAGCCCCGGCATGAGCGAGGTGGCCGGCACGAAGGCGCCAATGAGCAGACGAGCGCGGCCTCAGGTGCCCAGACCTTTGCCGGCGCAGCGACCAGCGCGGAGGGGCAGTCGAGCACGGCCACGGGGGCGCAGTCCTTCAGTGGCGGCGCCACGGCCGCACAGGGCCAGGGCAGCAGCGCCTCGGGCTTCCAGGGCTACGGTGGCGCGGCCACCTCGGCGCAGGGGCAAACAGCCGCCGCCACGGGGGCGCAGGCGTTCGCCGGCACGGCCAGCGGCTCGCAAGGGCAGACGACAGCCGGCGTCGGTGGCGTCCCGGTGCCGATCACCGGCAGCGCATCGTCAGGCCAGGGCCAGAGCAGCGCAGGCACGGGCACAGGCGGCGCGGTGCAGCCAGTCATTGGCGGCGGGGGCGGGGCGCCGATCATCATCGTCCACCCGAAGCCCAAGGCCAAGCCGCCCGCCATCACGGGCGAGGCCACGGCAGGCCAGGGCAGGCCGCACAGCTACGGCCTGGGCTTCGTGGTCGATCCCCTGCCGGTCTACGACGAGGAGCTGGAGGAGTTCGCCCTCCTGCTGGCTGAGCTGTGAGGTATCACATCGTCTGCGGCCCCGCGTGCGATCACGCGCCGCTGTTCAAGCTCTCCAACAGCCAGCGCAAGCGGATGCTGGACCGCGACCGCGCCAGCGTGCGCAAGCTGCGCGTGAAGCTGCGCGTGACGGTGCGCAAGTTCCTCAAGGAGCAAAGCAAGGACATCGCCGCCCAGGTGGTGGCGGCCCGCGAGGCGTTGAACAAGGGCGCGAACGACGACATCAAGCGCATCTTGGAGTCGCTCGACTTCGCTGGCTGGCAGAAACTGTTGGGGCAGATCGGTCCGCTGTTGGAGAACATCGTCAAGGACGGCGCCAAGCAGGGATTCCTGCAAGTCGGCATCGAGCGCGACCTCGACCGCCTGCTGTCACTGACCAACGACTTCGCCGTGGCCTACGCCAAGGAGCGCGGCTCCACGCTCATCACGGACATCAGCGAGAGCACGCGCAACATGATCAAGAAGGACATCGCGCAGGCTCTTGAAAGCGGCGCGTCGAACGATGTGCTTGCAGCCGTGTTGGAGCGCGGTTACGCTTTCTCGCCAGAGCGCGCCGAGATGATTGCTCGCACGGAAACTGCATTCGCAGACGTAGAAGGTAACATCGAGGCGTACAAGCAGTCGGGCCAAGTGTCCGGCAAACAGTGGATCACCGGAGCCGGCTGTTGCGAACTGTGCGATGAACTCGATGGGAAAATCGTTCCGCTCAACAAGGCGTTTCCTGGCGGCAGGAACGGGCCTCCGCTGCATCCCAACTGCCGGTGCGACGTGCTGCCGGTGCTGATCCCCAAGAAGGACAAGACCTCATGAAGCTCTACGCCGACATCGCCAAGACCGAGGAACAAGACGACGGCACCATCAAGGTGTGGGGCTGGGCCTCGACCGGATCGGTAGACAGCGACGGCGAGATCGTGACCCCCGAGGCGATGAAGGCTGCGCTGCCCGACTACATGAAGTTCGGCGCCGTGCGCGAGATGCACCAGTCCAAGGCCGCCGGCACGGCCATCGAGGCCGAAGTCAAGGACGACGGCAAGACCTGGTTCGGCGCCCACGTGGTGGACAGCGAGGCCGTCAAGAAAGTCAAGGCCAACGTCTACAAAGGCTTCAGCATCGGCGGCAAGGTCACCGACCGCGACCAGATGAACAAGTCGATCATCAAGGGCATTCGGCTGGTCGAGGTGTCCCTGGTGGATCGCCCGGCCAACCCCGAGGCGGTCATCACCATCATGAAGGCCGATCGCACCGCCGAGGACGACGTGAGTGAGCTGGCCGCCATGCTGGACGCCGGCACCGTGACTCCCGCGAGGTTGATCGAACTCGCCAAGGCTGATTTTTCTGCGGCCCAAACGGCTACCCAGCAGAGCGCAGAGCAACCCGCCGGGGAGTCCATAGAGAAGGGCCTGTGGAACGCCCAGCGCCTGATCGAGGCGCTCCAGGTCGTGCGCAACGCCTGCGAGTCCTGCGACTACGAGACCAAGCGCGGCGAGCACACCGAGGCGCTGAACACCGAGATGAAGGCCACCCTGGCCGCCCTGGGCGATGTCACGCAGAAGTACCTGGGCGAGGAGATCGCCCTGATGCTCAAGCCTGCCGCCGCCCCTGGCGAAGCGATGGCCATGGCCGACAGCACTGACGGCCTGGAAAAGGCCGGCGCCCGCTACTCCAAGGTCACCAAGGAGATGCTGGGCAAGGTCTACGGCTGCATGAAGGAAGCCATGGGCCACATGGACACCATGAAGTGGAACGAGGACGACGACGGCATGAAGGCCGAACAGTCGGACGACCTCGCCAAGGCCCAGGCCGAGACGATCACCAAGCTGAACGCCGACATCGACGCCCTCAAGGCCGAGGTGCAGACGCTTAAAGACCAGCCCCTTCCGGGCAAGGCATTGCTCAAGGCCATTGCGGTCGCCAAGAGCGATGACTCCAACCTCAACACCAAGACCGACGAAGCCGATCCGGCGCTGACCCTCAAGGGCGAGGCGCTGGCCCTCCACCAGATCAAGACCATGTACCGCGCCGCAGCGCGTTGACCCTCAGTTCCAGGAGCATCCTCATGAACACCTCCGCTCAGACTCTCGAATTGCTGAAGGCCGCGCTCGGCAACCCCAGCGCTGAACTCGCCAAGAGCATCTCCACCGCCACCGGGCTGGTTCCCTTTGACCTGCAAGCGCCGGCCAAGAACCTCTATCCGGTCAACACGCCGATCCGCAACCGCCTGCCTCGCGTGGGTGGCGGCATGGGCACGGCCACCAACTGGAAGCAGATCGCCGCGATCACCGGCTCGGGCTACGACGCCATGGGTTGGGTGGCTGAGGGTCAGCGCACCGGGCGCATGAACTACAGCGCCGTCAACCGCTCTGCGAGCTACGTCACGCTGGGCGAAGAAGACAACGTGACCTTCGAAGCCATCAGCGCAGGCCAGGGCTTCGAGGACGTGCGCTCCACCGGCACGATGCGCGTGCTCCAGAAGATGATGCTGAAGGAGGAGAACGCCCTCATCTTCGGCAACAGCTCCCTGGCGCTCGGCACGCCCGGCACGCCCACGCTGTCCGCTGGCGGCTCTGGCGGCACGCTCGGCGCGGCCACCTACAGCGTGATGGTCGTCGCCCTGACCGGCGAAGGCTTCCGTGGCGCTTCGCTGTCCGGCGGCGTCCCGACCACGCAGACGGTGACCGGCGCTGACGGTGCGACCTACACGCTGAACGGCGGCTCGTCCAACAAGTCGGCCGCTGCCACCCAGGCCATCACTCTGGGTCAGGTGCTGTCGTGCTCGGTCGCCCCGGTGACCGGCGCAGTGGGCTATGCGTGGTATGTCGGCACCGCCGGCAGCGAGCGCCTGGAGCGGATCACCACCATCAACAGCGCGACGTTCAACGCCCCGCTGGTGGGTGGCACCCGTCAGGCGGCCACGGCGATCACCGCCGACAACAGCCGCAACGCCTCGCTGGCGTTCGACGGGTTGATGACGCACGCCTTCAGCGGCACGGGCGCCTACGTCCGCACGCTGGCCACCGGCACCGCCGGCACGGGCAGCACGCTGACCGCCTCCGGTCGGGGCACGATCACCGAGATCGACGACATGCTCCAGACCATGTGGGACAACAACCAAGTGTCCCCGGACGTGATCTACGTCAACTCGCAAGAGCTGAAGAACATCACGAACAAGGCGCTGGCCGGCCCTGGCACGTCCCCGCTGTTGCAGGTCTTCACCCCGCCCGAGCAGGGCTACCCCGGCCTGATGGCTGGTGGCGTGATCGGGTTCTACTTCAACCCGTTCACCATGGGCGGCGGAATGCGCATCCCCGTGATGATCCACCCGTCGCTGCCACCCGGCACGATCCTGGCCTGGGCCGACAACCTGCCGGCGCAGTACCAGAGCAACAACGTGCCGCGCACGGCCGAGGTGAAGGTCCGCCGCGACTACTACCAGCTCGACTTCCCCATCCGCACCCGCGCCCAGGAGTTTGGCGTGTACGCGGAGGAGGTCCTGGCGGTCTACGCCCCCTTCGCCATCGGCGTGATCAACAACATCGCCAACGGCTGACCCGAGGACTCTCCTGAAGTTGCAAGTGCAACCTTGCCGCCCCTTCGGGGGCGGCTTTTTTGAAGGACCCCTGCGATGAGACTTCAAGGACCCGAGAACTGCGGCGGCCTCAGCCACGAGGGCCAGGCCTTCGCGGTGGACGAGGCCGGCTGCATCGAGATACCCGACGACAACGAGGCCGCCATCGTGGCCGCGCTCTCGCACGGCTTCGCCCAGGCGGCGGAGCCCGCCCCGAAGAAGGCCCGCAAGCAGTAAGCCATGCCCAACGCCCTCGCCACGCTCACCCAGCTCAAGGAGTTCATCGGCAACAGCGCCGATAACACCGACGATGCGCTGCTGACGCGCCTGCTGGATGCGAGCGCCGACATGATCGAGCGGAGCTGCAATCGCACCTTCGCCGCCACGATCTACACCGAGACCCGCGACGGCAACGGCCACGACTTCATGGTCTTCAGCAACCGCCCGGTGACGGCGGTGGGCTCGATCAGCGTGGACGGCCGCACGATCCCGCAGAGCACAGGCACAACGACGGGCGGCTGGGTGCTGGCCAGCTCGTGGAAGGTGGCGCTGCGCGGCCAGTACCTGTTCACCGAGGGCGTGCAGAACGTCACGATGACCTACACCGCCGGCTACGCCAGCAACAGCATCCCGCCCGATCTGACGCAGGCGTGCTGCCTGGTGGCCGCGCTGGCCTACAAGGAGCGCGACCGCATGGGCATCAGCGCCAAGACCATTGGCGGCGAGAACATTAGCTTCACCAATGACGAGCTGCCGCCGTCGGCGCAGCAGGCGATCAACAACCACCGCAACTACTTCGTGGCATGACGATCCAGTTCAACGTCACGGTGAGCGGAGACGCGCAGAGCAGGGTGGCCATCGCCCAGGTGCAGCAACGCATCACCTCGCGCCTGCGTGATGCGATC
>JAJTGU010000271.1 GCA_021297985.1 Rubrivivax sp. | reverse complement strand
GACCCCGAGCCGCAGCACCACACGTTCGCGCCACCACATGGCGGCGATGGCGCAGAAGCCGAGCACGAAGATCAGCGCGCCCCACCACTCGGTGACGTTCTCCAGCCGCAGCTTGCCCTCGGGCCCGAGCAGCGGCGCCAGCGCGGCGTTCAGCAGGCCCAGGCCGACGAGAAGCGCGGCCAGGCCGATCAAGCCGTGGCCGGTGTGCGCGGCCACGGGCATTCGGCCGGCCGCGATCAGGCGCTGGATGCAGCCGCCGGCGATGACCATGTTGATGCACGTGAAGCCGAAGTAGAAGACCGTTCCGTATTGGCGCAGCAAGCGGTAGACCGCGCCCTCGGTGCCAAGAAAGGCGCCGTACATCACCAGTGCGATACCCGCCAGCACCCCCAGAGGAGCCAGCAAGCCCATACCGGCGGGCCGCAGCGCCGGGCGGCTGGTGCTGGCACCGCACAAGCCTGAGAGCCAGCGTGCCAGCAGCAGCCAGCACAGTGCCTGCAGGACGGCGGCGGGCAGCATCAGGGCCCGGAACACGTGGTTGGCCAGCTCGTAGCGTGCCGCACGACTGATGGACGTGCACCCATCGACAAAAGGGTTGCAGGCCGGGACCAGGCCCTGGTGCATCGAGATCGTGGTGGCCACCACCGTGGCGGCAAGCGGCAGCAGCCCGGCCAGCAAGAGCAGCGGCCACAGCGGCAGGGCATCGGGACCGTTGTTTCGGTGGCGCGTGGACATGGCCTGCGATGTTCGTGGCCCCGCTGCCGGGCGTCAAACCTCCACCCGACCAGGCCCGCGACGCGCAGGGTCGGACCGGGGGTCGTCGGTCACAGGGCTGCACTAGCATCCCGGAGCATGACCTCGGCCGACCTGATGGGCCAACTGCTGGCCTTCATCGCACGCCTGATCACGGGTGCGCAGGGCCATTGGCGGGGCTGCGCACCCAAGGCCGAGCAGCGCATCTACTTCGCCAACCACCAGAGCCATCTCGACTGGGTGCTGATCTGGGCGGCGCTGCCAAAGGAGCTGCGGGTGCGGACCCGGCCGATCGCGGCGCGCGACTACTGGACGTCGTCGCCGTTCAAGCAATGGCTGACGACCGAGGTCTTCAACGCCGTCTACGTGAGCCGCCAGCGGACCGACGACCAGGATCCGCTCGAGCCGCTGGTCGAAGCCCTGAGCAACGGTGACTCCCTCGTGATCTTTCCGGAGGGCACCCGCAGCAACAAGGGCGACCCTCTGCCGTTCAAGAGTGGCCTGTTCCATCTCGCGAAGCAGTTCCCGCAGGTGCCGCTGGTCCCGGCCTGGATCGACAACGTCCAGCGCGTGATGCCCAAGGGCGAGGTCGTGCCGGTTCCGATCTTGTGCACGGTGACGTTTGGCGAGCCGCTGCGCCTGGGCACCGCCGACGACGGCAGCCTGGAGGACAAGAGCGAGTTCCTGGTGCGTGCCCGCCAGGCGGTGCTCGACCAGCGTCCCTTGGTGGTCTGAACGTCCCCACATGCCCAACTTGCACGAGCTGAACGCGTTGCGCGGTCTCGATACCGGCGAGCAGGTCGGACTGCTGTTTGTCGCCCTGTTCGGTGTGCTGCTGCTGGCCAGCGTCGTCGTCGTTCTGCGGTCGGTGCGCGAGCGCGACGAGGAGGGTCGGGCCCGGGAGCTCCGCCTGCAACGCGACCTGCGCGCGCTGTGGATCGGCGCGCTGGTGTTCTGGATCGCCTGGGTCAGCGGCCCGGTCGGCGCAACACTGACGTTTGCCGTGTTCTCGTTCCTGGCGATGCGCGAGTTCATCACCCTGGCGCACACCCGCCGAGGCGACCACCGCAGCCTGATCCTGGCCTTCTTCGTCGTCCTGCCGCTGCAGTACCTGCTGGTCGGCACGCGGCACTTCGATCTGTTCACGGTGCTGATCCCGGTCTACGTGTTCTTCGCGATCCCGGTGATCAGCGCGCTGGCTGGCGACCCGGGCCGGTTTCTGGAGCGCAACGCCAAGATCCAGTGGGGCGTCATGGTCTGCATCTACGGCTTGTCGCATGCGCCGGCACTGCTGTTGCTGGAGTTCGAGGGCTATGCCCAGCGTGGCGCCTTCCTCGTGTTCTTCTTCGTCGTCGTGACTGCCGTGGCGCAACTCGGGCAGGAGCTGGCGAGCCGGCAGCTGCGGCGGCGGCCGGTGGCGCGGCAGATCGACCGCAGCTTCTCGTTCCGTGCCTTCGGCATCGGCGTGCTGGCTTCGGCGCTGGCAGGAGCGCTGTTGTTCTGGATCACGCCGATGGGCCCGTTGCAAGCCGCCGGTGCAGGCCTGGTGACCGGGGGCTGCGGCACGCTGGGTGAGCTGGTCATGCGGGCGCTCAAGAAGGACGCCGGGGTCCGCTTCTGGGGCAACCGCAGTTCGATCACCGGTGCCGTTGGATTGCTCGACCGCGTCGCGCCGATGTGCTTTGCGGCGCCGGTGTTCTTCCATTCCGTGCGCTGGTACCTCGCGTGAGCGGCCGACCATGAGGGTGCTGGGCATCGATCCGGGCCTGCAACGCACCGGCTTCGGCCTGGTCGACGTCGACGGCCAACGTCTCAGTTACGTGGCCAGCGGCACCATCGCAACGCTCGAGGCGCCGCGTGGCGACCTTCCGGCGCGGCTGAAGCTGATCTTCGAAGGTGTGCTCGAAGTCGTGCAGCGCTTCACGCCCACGGTGGCGGCGGTGGAGATCGTCTTCGTCAACGTCAACCCGCAGAGCACCCTGCTGCTCGGGCAGGCGCGTGGCGCGGCGCTGGCGGCGCTGGTGTCGCGGGACCTGGCCGTCAGCGAATACACCGCATTGCAGATGAAGAAGTCGGTCGTCGGCCACGGGCTTGCCGCCAAGCCGCAGGTGCAGGCGATGGTGCAGCGGCTGCTGCGCCTGAACGCCGAACCGTCGCGCGATGCGGCCGACGCGCTGGGCATCGCGATCACGCATGCCCATGCCAGCGCGTCGATGGCCGCGTTGGCAGCGGCATCGCCGCTGCAGCGGCGCCAGCACGCGCAGATTCGCAAAGGTCGGGCGTACTGAGGCCGCGCCGGGGCGGGCTTGGGTGGGCGGCGACGCGGTCAGAATCCTTGCCATGCATCGCACCATCTTCGACACGCCCGGGGTCAACGCCGTGCTTCGCGCCGGCTCTCGGGTCTTTCTGCGGCTGAATGGCTGGCGCGTCGAAGGCGCGTTGCCGACCGGGGCTGCGAAGGCGGTGCTGATCGCCGCACCGCACACCAGCAACTGGGACCTCCCGTACACGCTGATGGTGGCGTTCTGCCTGCGCCTGAACGTGTACTGGATGGGCAAGCACAGCATCTTTCGTGCGCCGTTTGGAGCGACGATGCGGTGGCTTGGCGGCATCGCCGTGCAACGCGAGCGCAGCAACAACCTGGTCGAGGCTTCGGCCCAGGCACTGCGAGACGCCGATGGTCCCGTGCAACTGATCGTGCCGCCTGAGGGCACGCGTGGACGCACCCGACACTGGAAGACGGGCTTCTACTACATCGCGCTCCAGGCCCAGGTGCCCATCGTGCTGGCCTACCTGGACTACGAGCGCAAGGTCGGCGGCTTGGGTCCGGTGTTCGTGCCCACTGGCGACGTGCAGGCCGACATGGCCGAGATCAAGCGCTTCTATGCCCCGATCAAGGGCCGAAGGGCAGACTCGTTCAGCGCCGACT
>JAJTGU010000240.1 GCA_021297985.1 Rubrivivax sp. | reverse complement strand
TGGCCGCAAGGCGGATCATGTTGAAGCTGCCGATCAGGTTGATCGTCACCGTCTTCGTGAAGATCGCGAGCGGGTGGGCGCCGTCCTTGCCGACGGTCTTGTTGGCGGTCGCGATGCCGGCGCAGTTGACCAGCCCCATCAGTTTGCCAAGTGCCAATGCGGCGTCGACGGCCGCCTGGCCATCGGCCTCGTGGGTCACGTCGCAATGCACGAAGCGCTGGCCGAGCTCGGCGGCCAGGGCCTCGCCCTTGGCGTCCTGCACGTCGGCGATCACGACCTTTCCGCCGGCAGCGACCAGCATGCGCACCGTGCCTTCGCCCAGGCCCGAAGCGCCGCCCGTGACGACGAAAACCTTGCCTTGAATGTCCATCGGGATTCCTCTTTCCTCAGGCCAGCGCTTCAAGCACGCGCTGCGTGATCGCGTCGACGCTGCCGGTCCCGCTGATGCAACGGTAGCGGGGGGCGCCTGCACTCCCGCTGGCCGCCCAGTCGGAGTAGTAGGCCACCAGTGGCCGCGTCTGGCTCTGGTAGACCGCCAGCCGCTTCTTGACCGTCTCTTCCTTGTCGTCGTCGCGTTGGATCAGCGGCTCGCCCGTGGCGTCGTCCAGCCCGGCGACCTTGGGCGGGTTGAACTTGACGTGGTAGCTGCGGCCCGACGCGATGTGGAACAGCCGCCCGCTCATGCGCTCGATGATGTCGGCGTCGGACACGTCGATCTCGAGCACGACGTCGAGATGCACGCCGGCATTCTTCATGGCCTCGGCCTGCGGGATGGTGCGTGGAAAGCCGTCGAACAGGAACCCGCCCGTGCAATCGGGCTGGGCGATGCGCTCCTTGACCAGGCCGATGATGATGTCGTCGCTGACCAGACCGCCGGCGTCCATCACCTTCTTGGCCTCGATGCCCAGCGGCGTACCGGCCTTGACTGCGGCGCGCAGCATGTCGCCAGTCGAGATCTGCGGAATGCCATGACGTTCGCAGATGAACTTGGCCTGGGTGCCTTTGCCGGCACCGGGCGCGCCGAGAAGAATCAGTCGCATCGAGTCAACCTCGCAAACTGGGTATGGGAATCGAATCGTTTTGCCCGTGTGGCGGACCCCACCGCACGGCCAGTCTCCTGTAAATGACGATAGCACGCGACCCCTGGCGCGGGCCTGACGCCAACCCGGGTCAGACCGTGGCCAGCAACGCCCGGACGCGGGCCAGATCTTCCGGCGTGTCGACCCCGGGGCCGGGTGCATGCGGCGTCACGAACACCGCGATCCGGTAGCCGTGCCAGAGCACGCGCAACTGCTCCAGCGACTCGGTCCTTTCGAGCGGTGGCGCCGACAGTTCCGGGTACTGCTGCAGGAAGCCGGCGCGGTAGGCGTACAAGCCGATGTGGCGCAGCGCCGGGGCCTGTTGCTCGCCCGGCAGCGCCGCCGCTCCGGCGGTGCTGGCGTCGCGCCACCATGGAATCGGCGCGCGGCTGAACAGCATCGCGCAGCCGCTGCCGTCGAGCACGACCTTGACGACGTTGGGGTTCTGGAACTCGGTGGCGTCGGTGATCGCGTGGGCCGCGGTGCTCATCACGCAGCCGCTGGCCTCGACGAGCCGGGCCGCGCACTGGGCGATCAGCTCGGGGTCGATCAGGGGTTCGTCGCCCTGCACGTTGACGACGATGTCGTCGCCCGACAAGCCCAGCAGCGCGCTCGCCTCGGCAAGGCGGTCGCTGCCGCTCGGGTGGTCGGTCCGCGTCAGGATCGCCTGGACCCCATGTTCGGCACAGGCCGCGACGATGCTTGCGTCATCGGCGGCGACCACGACCCGAGTCGCGCCGCTGGCAGCCGCGCGCTCGGCCACCCGCACGACCATGGGCTTGCCGGCCAGATCGGCCAGCGGCTTGTCGGGCAGCCGGGTCGAGGCCAGCCGCGCGGGGATCAGGACCGTGAACGGGCGGGGCAGCGGCATCGTGGCGCGGGCAGCGGGCTCAGGCCGCCGGTTCAAGCCGTCGGCTCAAGCGGCCGGGCCTCGTCTTCGAGCATCACCGGTATGCCGTCGCGGATCGGGAAGGCCAGTCGGTCATGCGAACACGCCAATGCCACCGGACGGCCCTCCGGATCGCGCAGCATGTCCAGCGGGCCCTTGCACAAGGGGCAGACCAGGAGGTCGATCAAGCGGTGGTCAAGGCTCATCTGCGGGAAGAGGGGCGCGTCCAGGTGGCGGTGATGCTGCACGGCCCCAGGTGCGGTCGCACGCGGCGGTGAACCAGTCTTGAGGCACGCGAGAGTCTAGCGGCAGCACCCAGACCCGAGGTCGACTGTCCTGGCTTGGGTCTGCGGCGTCTTGTTCCACGCTTGAGGCCCAGTCCGGGCGCAGCTTGACAGCGTCCTTTTCGGTCGTGATGACGTCGCGGGTCCCGGACGGCCAGGGGGCAGCCGGGTAGGGCGCGTGATCGGGCTGCGGCCAGGTCTGGATGCTCAGGCCGTGCGCGCGCGCCATGACAAAGAACTTCTCCGGTGCGGCCAGTCCCGCCAAGGCGAGCAGCGGGCGACCTTGGAGTGCGGTCAACGGCCGCGCCGCGCTGGCGTCGCCGCGCCACCAGGCGGCCAACGGCCAGGCCCGGCCCAGACCCCGCTCCAGCAAGGCGCCGGGCCCAGGCAGGCTGGACCGGTCCGCGTTGTAGAGCACGAGCCTGGAGGCGGCTCCGGGGTCATCGGCCCGCGGCGGCCAGGGCTCGCGCAGCGGACCCGCAGGCAGAAGCAGCCCGTTGCCGATGCCGCGTTCGTCGAACACCACGATCTCAAGCTGGCGGGCCAGTCGGGTGTGCTGCAGACCGTCGTCGGACAGCAGGATGTCGACTTCCGGGTGGGCGTGCAGCAACGCTTGGGCGGCCGCATGGCGGTCGGCGCCCACGAACACCGGTACGCGGCCGCGGCGGCGCAGCAGCAGGGCTTCGTCGCCGACCTTCCCGGCATCGTCGTGATCGGCCACCGCGCGCGCGCCGTCGTGGCCGCTGTGGCGGCCATACCCGCGAGAGACGACCCCGGGGCGGTGCCCGGCGCGTTGCAGCGCATCGATCAAGGCCAGCACGACCGGGGTCTTGCCGGCACCGCCGACGACGACGTTCCCGACCACCCACACCGGGACCGGCAGCGCAGGCCGTGCATTCGCGAGGCGACGGCCTGAATCGGCCCGAGACTCGGCGAGCCGTCCATAAAGCCAGGCCAGAGGTCGCAACGCATGCGCCCATGCGGTGGGCGCTGGAGCCCACCACATCCGCGCCAGTGCGCGCTCAAGGGCCAGCCGCCAGGGCCTTGCGCCACGCGCCATGCTGCCGCTGGGTGTCAGCGCGTCGGAGCGCCAGGGCTCTGTGCGGCGTAGGTCAGACGGGTCAGCCCGGCCCGCCGTGCCGCGTCGAGCACGTTGACCACGCTCTGGTGGACCGCCAGGGCGTCGGCCGAGACGATCACGATGCTGTCGGGGCGGCCGCGCGCCGCGGAGGCCATCGCGGCCTGCAGTCGGTCGACGCCGCGGCCGTCGATCGCAACACCGTTGACGGCGTAGCGGCCATCGGCCGCCACCGCGACCAGGATCTCGTGCGGCCGCTCGCGCATGGGTTCGGCCTGCGCCGCTGGCAGGTTGACCTGCAACTCGGTGAATCGCGAATAGGTCGTCGACAGCACCAGGAAGATCAGCACCACCAGCAGCACGTCGATGAACGGGATCAGGTTGATCTCCGGGTCGTCGCGGCGGGGGCGGCCGAAGCGCATCGTCAGGCCGTCGGGGTCGATGGTGCAGACGACGACGCGGCCGGCGTTGGAGTGGCCGATGGCGTCGGGGGCGCCGTGCGCACGGCAAAGCGCATCAGGTGCGGCACCATGCGCTCGGCGGCGAGTTCCAGCTGGAGTTCGAACTCCTCGACCCGGCGCCTGAAGTGGCGGTGGAACATCAGCGCCGGGATCGCGACGATGAGCCCGAAGGCGGTGTTGTAGAGCGCGATCGAGATGCCATGCGCCATCTGCTGCGGGTTGCCGCCGCTGGCGGTGCCAGGTGCCTGCGCGCCGAAGATCTCGATCATGCCGATCACCGTGCCCAGCAGCCCGAGAAGGGGCGCCGCGGTCGCGATGGTGCCCAGCGTGTTGAGGTAGCGCTCGAGCGTGTGGACCGCGGAGCGCCCGGCGCCTTCAAACGCCTGACGCAGCCCGGACTCGACGATGCGCGGCTCGGCGACGACGGCGCGGATGCCGCTGGCCAGCACGCGGCCGAGCACCGAGTTGTCTTCGAGCTTGTTCACCACATCGGCGGCCGGCAGGCTGCTGCGGGTGACGAGAAGCACTTCGTCCAGCAGCGTGGCGGGCGCGACCAAGGGTGTGCGCAAGGCCCACAGGCGTTCGGCGATCAGCGCCAGCGCCACCACCGAACACAGGATCAAGGGCCAGATCGGCCAGCCGGCGGCTTGGATGACAGCGAACAAGGTGGGGAGGTCGCGACGTTGGAGGGGGATGGGCCTGACGGACCCGATTGAAAAGATTATGTCCGAGGGCCGCCCGCACCCGGACCGCCCAGCGGCACGACGGTCGCGCGGCAGACCACCAGCCCTGTGGACAAGTCTGTGGGAAACGAGAGGGTTGCGTTGGCGACAGACCGGTCGCCGCGGGCACTCGGTCGACCACGGCAGGCGCCTGAAGCGGACCCGGCTGTGCGAGCCCGCACAATGCTGCCGACGACCCATCCAACGGGTCGGGGAAGGCGCGAACCGGCCGGAAAGCCTCGGAGCGGCGCGCCTGTGGACGACTCGACCCGCAGCATTGCTTGCAAAGACCCATGCCGACCCCGCCGCAAGCCGCACCACGCCTCGATCTTCTGCGTCCAGGGGGCGCCGGACCTGGCATCCAGGCGTGGGGCGTGGCTGCTTTGCTGCTGGCGACCGCCGATGCGCTGGCGTCGCGCTTCGGAGCCGTTGCCGTGCGTGGCGAAATCGCCGGCTTCATGCGCGCCAGCAGCGGCCACTGCTACTTCACGCTGAAAGATGCCGATGGCGCACCGGCACTGCTGCGCTGCGCAATGTTCCGCCGCCATGCCGTGCTGTCGAATGTCCAGCCCAGCGACGGCATCCAGGTCGAGGTGCGTGGCCGGCTGGCGGTGTACGAGGCTCGAGGTGAGTTGCAGATGGTGGTCGAGTCGCTCGAGCGGCTCGGCGCCGGCGGCCTGTATGAGGAATTTCTGAGGCTGCGCGCACGGCTCGAGGCGCAGGGCCTGTTCGACGCCGCGCGCAAGCGTCCCATCTCGGCACATCCGCGCCGTCTGGCCGTGGTGACCTCGGCCGCAGCGGCGGCCTGGCGCGACGTGATGGCCGTGCTGGCCCGTCGGTCTCCGCATGTCCAGGCGGTGCTGGTGCCGAGTCTGGTCCAAGGCGCCGAGGCGCCGGCGCAGTTGGTCGATGCACTGGCCCGTGCGGCGGCGCTGCCTGGGGTGGACACGGTCCTGCTCGTGCGAGGCGGTGGTGCGCTCGAGGACCTCTGGGCCTTCAACGACGAAAGGGTGGTCCGCGCGATCGTCGCGTCGCCGCTGCCGGTGGTCTGCGGTGTCGGTCACGAAAGCGACGTCACGCTGGCGGACCTGGCGGCCGACCTTCGCGCTGCCACCCCGACGGCAGCGGCCGAGCTCGCAGCGCCTTCACGCGACCAGTTGGCGCTCGACGGCGAGCAGCGCCAGCGACGCCTTCAGCAAGCGGTGCAGCGTCAGTGGCAGCGCCACGAGCAGCGGCTGGACCGAATCGCCTTGTTGCTGGGTCAGCGGGCCCAGGTGCTGCTGGCCCTGCAGGGGCGGCTGGACCTTCTGGAGCAGCGGCTGAGGCGCGCGTTGACCCAGCGACTGGAGCGCGAGACGCAGCGCCAGGATGCCGCGGCGCAGCGCCTGGGGGCGCTCGATCCACGCCAGGTTCTGCACCGTGGATTCACCTGGGTCGAGGACGCCGACGGCGGGCCGATCGGCAGCGTGCACCGGGTCCGGCCGGGGCAGGCCGTGCGCACGGTCTGGTCCGACGGCACCGCGACGGCACGCATCGAGTCCACCCAGCCCGCGTCCCCATAGCCCCTGCCGGGATCGCCGGCACCGGGGCGCTGCCTAGAATCCCGCGATCGTCCTGGCGTCAATGCCTTCAACCCCCACGAGGAATCCATGGAACACACGCTGCCCGCCTTGCCCTATGCCATTGACGCGCTTGCACCGCACTACAGCAAGGAGACGTTCGAGTTCCACCACGGCAAGCACCACAACGCCTACGTCGTCAACCTGAACAACCTGCAAAAGGGCACCGAGTTCGAGAGCATGACGCTGGAGGAGATCATCAAGAAGTCCTCCGGTGGCATCTACAACAACGCCGCGCAGATCTGGAACCACACCTTCTTCTGGAACTGCATGAAGCCCGCCGGCGGCGGCGAACCCGGCGGCGCGCTGGGCGCTGCGATCGCCGCCAAATGGGGCAGCTACGCGGCCTTCCGCGAGGCTTTCGTCAAGAGCGCGGTCGGCAACTTCGGCTCGGGCTGGACCTGGCTGGTCAAGAAGCCCGACGGCAGCGTCGACATCGTCAACACCGGTGCCGCCGGCACGCCGCTGACCGGGGCCGACAAGGCGCTGTTGACGGTCGATGTGTGGGAACACGCCTACTACATCGACTACCGCAACCTGCGCCAGAAGTTCGTCGAGACCTTCCTCGACAAGCTCGTCAACTGGGACTTCGCGCAGGGCAACTTCGCCTGACGCGCAGCGGGCGGCAGATCGATGCGCGTGCTCCTGGTCGAAGACGATCGCGCGCTGGCTCTGGGCCTGCAGCACGCGCTGGCCAGCGAGGGCTGGCGGGTCGACGCGCTGGCCGACGGCGACAGCGCGGCGGCGGTCGGGTTGCAGGGCGAGCACGATCTGGCGGTCCTGGACATCGGCCTGCCGCGCAAGAACGGCATGGAGGTCCTGCGGCTGTGGCGGGCGCGCGGCGTGCGCATGCCGGTGCTGCTGCTGACCGCACGCGACGAACTCTCGGACCGTGTCCAGGGCCTGGACGCAGGCGCCGACGATTACCTCGTCAAGCCCTTCGACACCCCCGAGCTGCTGGCGCGGCTGCGTGCCTTGCATCGCCGCGCGATGGGGCGCCTGGACGAGAGACTGGTCTTCGGCGAACTGGAACTCGACCTCGCCGGCCCCGAACTGCGTTGCCGCGGCGAGCGGGTCGCGCTGTCGCCGCGTGAGCTGGCGCTGACCGAGCTGTTGATGCAGAAGGCTGGCCGCGTGGTCAGCAAGGACAGCATCGTCGGCCGGCTGTCGAGCTGGGAGTCCGACTTCAGCGAGAACTCGGTCGAGGTCTACGTCCACCGGCTGCGCAAGCGGTTTGCCGATCTCGGTGTCGCCATCAAGACGGTGCGAGGATTCGGCTACGTGATGGAGCTCGCCGACGGCGACACCGGCACGGCGGCTCCCCGTGCCCCGGCCTGAACCTGCGCCCGAACTGCCGCCGGGCCGCGGGCACGGCCCCAGCCTGCGCAGCCGACTGCTGCGGCCGCTGTTCTGGGGCTGGGCGTTGGGCATCGTCGCAGCCGGCCTGGGTGCACTGTTCCTGGCCCGCAGCGCGGCCAGTACTGCGTTCGACCGAGGCCTGCAGGACGAAGCGAGCGCGCTGGCCGCCAAGGTCACCTGGTCCGACCGGGGTCCACTGCTGGACGTGTCGCGCCAGACCCTGGAACTGCTGACCTGGGACAGCGCCGATCGCAATGCGTTTGCGATGTTCGACATCGATGGCCTGGCGCTGGCGGGTGACGCGAAGGTGCCGTTCCCACCCGAAGAGTGGCGCGACGCGAGCGTCGCACGGCCGACCTTGTTTGACGGCAGTTTCGACGGCGAGTCGGTCCGTGGTGCGGTCTTCACGGCCACCAGCCCGATGCTCGACCGGCGGGTGCACATCGTTGTCGTGGAGACGCGCCGCAGGCGCGAGGACGTGGTTCGCGACGTGCAGTTCGCGACTGTGCTGCCGATGATCGCCTTGGGCGTGCTGACCTTCCTTCTGCTGGGCCGCAGCGTCCGTCGCGGACTGGCGCCATTGCGCGAGCTGGGCGACGAGGTCGCCCGGCGCGAGCTGCACGACTGGACGCCGCTGCCCCTGAGCAGCGTGCCGGCCGAAGCGGTGCCGATGGTCGAGCGCATCAATGCCTTGCTGGGTGACGTGCGGCAGTCGGTGGCCTTGCAGCGCCGGTTTGTTGCCGATGCCGCCCACCAGTTGCGCACGCCAGTGGCGGGCATCCGGGTCCTGGCGAGCGAAATCGAGCGCGAACTCGGCCGCCCGGGCAACAGCGGTGCGGCAGCCTCGACGCTGCTGTCCGAACTGCAACGCTCGACCGAGCGCCTGACCCGCCTGATCGCACAGCTGCTCAGCCTGGCGCGCAGCGAGTCGGAACTGACCCTGGAGGCCGAACAGGCCGTCCACGACCTGACTCTGCTGGTGCGCGAGTCGACCGAGTCGCTGGTGCTGCAGGCGCTGCGCAGTGGCCGTGTCGTCGCGCTGGAGGCCCCTGCGGAGCCGGTGTTGGCGCGCGTGCATCCGGTCTGGCTGGGCGAGGTGATCGGCAACCTGCTCGACAACGCGCTGCGCTACGGTGGGCCGGAGATCCGGATTGAGATCGCGCCTCGATCCGAAGGGGGCGCCGAGATCGTGGTGCAGGACAACGGCGCCGGCGTCGCTGAAGCCGACCTGCCGCGTCTGTTCGAGCCCTTCTGGCGCGGAACGCGTGCCGACGAGCGGGTGCACGACGGGGGAACCGGCCTTGGCCTGGCGATCGCGCGTGAGATCGTCGAGCGGCTGGGCGGGAGCCTTCAGGCGCAGACCCGGCCTCAGGTCGAGGGCATGCGCTTCGTGATCTGGCTGCCGGGCTGAGTGCCCCGCCGGGACCTACTTGCCGAAAGGCCCGCCGACGATCCGGCTGCCCGCCTTGATTCCCCGTTTGGCAAACCAGCCCTGGTTCATTTCAAGGGCATAGCGCACCGGCTTCCTGGAGCAGTGCGATGCGTCCGACCGCGGCTGCATGTCGGCGATGTTGACCACCGTGCCGTCGTCGTCCAGGAAGGCGATCGACAACGGGATCAGCGTGTTGCGCATCCAGAAACAGCGCACGCTGGTCTCGTCGCTGATGAACAGCATCGCCTCGTTGGTGCCCATGCGGGTCCGGAACATCATGCCGGTGGCCTGCTGGGTCGGGGTCTTGGCGATCTCGGTCTCGATCAGGTGCATGCCGGCGCGCAGTTGCACGGTGGGCAGACGTGGCTGTGGACCGGTCTGGGCCGACGCGGCCGACGGTCCCATGGCCAGTGCGAGCAGGACGGCAAGGGCCGGTGCCAGGGCAGCGGCGACGAGGGCGAATCGGACAAGGCGGCCAAACGGGCCTGGGTTGACGCAGATCATGGTGAGGCCGACGGGAAAGACGGACGATTATCCGTGCCGGGTGCCTGGACCTTGCCATTGGCAAGACGGGGCACGTGGCCGAGCCGTCCACGATGCACCCCCCTGACCCCGATCCCGCCGTTGCCGCCTCGATCGCCGAGCTGCCCCTCCTGATCTCCGGCATGGACTGCGCCGCCTGCGCGGGCCCGATTGCCGATGCGCTGCAGGCGGTCCCCGGGGTTCTGACCGCTGAAGTCAGTGGCAGCACGAGCCGTGCCACGGTGCGTTACGACGCCCGACGCGTGATTCCGAGCCAGCTGTTCGACGCCGTGCAGGCGGCCGGCTATGGCGCCTGCGCCGACACGCTCGCCCAAGCCAAGGTGCAGCGCCGTGACGAGTCCCGCAAGGCGATGTGGCGGCTCTTCGTGGCCTCGTTCTGCGCCATGCAGGTGATGATGCTGGCGACGCCGGCCTATGTCGCCCCCGCGGGCGACCTGACCCCTGAGTTCAAGCGACTGCTGGACATGGCCAGCGCACTGCTCACGCTGCCGGTGCTGGTCTTCGGCGCGCTGCCCTGGTTCGCGGCGGCGACCCGCGCCCTGCGGCGGGGTCGTGTCGTGATGGAGCTGCCGGTATCGCTGGGCATCGTCGTGGCTTTCGTGGCCAGTTGTGTGGCAGCCTTCGAGCCCGACAGCTGGGCCGGCAGCGATGTCTACTTCGACTCGCTGTGCATGTTCATCGGCGTGTTGCTCGCAGCGCGCTGGTGGGAGATGCGGGCGCGCCACCGTGCCTCCGAGGCCCTGGAGGCCACCTTGTCTGCAACGCCTGACACCGCCGAGCGCGAGCGGTCCGATGGTGGCGTCGAGACGGTGGCGCTGGCGCAGCTGCGACCGGGAGACGTGGTGCGGGTTCCGTTGGGACAGGCCTTCCCGGCCGATGGTGCGTTGCTCGGCACCCCGACCCAGGCCGATGAAGCCCTGCTCACCGGCGAGTCGACCCCCGTGCCCAAGGCTGCCGGCGATGCGGTCATCGCCGGCAGCGTGAACCTGGGTGTCCCGTCCCGTGTGCGAGTGCATCGGGTCGGTGCCGACACCCGCCTGGCCGCGCTGCAGGCCCTGGTGCGCGGGGCGATGTCGCAGCGGCCGGCCGCGGCAGCCCTGGCCGATGCCTGGGCGGCGCCTTTCCTGGTCGCGGTGCTGACGCTGGCGGTGCTTGGCGCCTGGGCCTGGAGCTTCATCGACCCATCGCGTGCGGTCTGGGTCGCGGTGGCGGTGCTGATCGTCACCTGTCCCTGCGCGCTGTCGTTGGCCGTGCCCGCGACCCTGCTCGCCGCCACCCGAGGTCTGGCAAGGCAGGGGGTCCTGGTGCGTCGGCTCGAGGCGCTGGCGATCCTGGCCCGCGTCGACCAGGTGGTGTTCGACAAGACCGGCACGCTGAGCCGCGATGCTCTGGGCCTGGCGGGCGTCCGGCCCAGCGCTGCGGCGGCTGAGCTGGGCCTGGCCGACCCGCATGAAGCACTGGCCGCGGCGGCAGCGCTCGCGGTCTGGTCCGGCCATCCGCGTTCGCGGATCCTGGTCGACGCGGCACGAAGCGACGCTCAGCCCCGATCCGGCGCGCAGTCGCTTGCTGCGCCGCTCGAGTGGCAGGGGATCGAAGAGGTGATCGGCCGTGGTGTCCAGGCCCACGATGCCCATGGCCGACGCTGGCGCCTGGGTGCGCACGCCTGGGCCCTGGACGACGCGGCGACGGGCGCCGGCGCCCCCGAAGTCCAACCCGCCAATCAGCTGGTGATGTCCTGCAACGGACGCGTGGTCGTGCAGTTCGAAATCGAAGAAACCCCGCGCCGCGACGCCGTGGCGGGTGTCGCAGCGCTGCACGATCTCGGTCTGGCCACGATGCTGCTGTCGGGCGACCAACCGGCCGCAACGCACGCGCTGGCGCAGCGTGTCGGCATCCGCCACTGGCAGGCCGGTGCGAGCGCCCAGGACAAGCTCGATGCGGTGGCGGCCCTTCAAGCCCAGGGCCGACGTGTCGCCATGGTGGGTGACGGTTTCAACGACGCACCTGTCCTGGCGCGCGCCGATGTCTCGATCGCAATGGGCCAGGCCGCGCTTGCCGCGCGCGAGCAGGCCGACCTGGTCCTGCTGTCGGATCGCCCTGCCGATGCGGCATTGGCGGTCGCGACCGCTCGCCGAACGCTGGGCCTGGTGCGGCAGAACATGCTCTGGGCCGCCACGTACAACGCCGCCTGCATTCCGCTGGCGCTTGTCGGCTGGCTGCCGCCATGGGCGGCAGGCATCGGCATGGCGTTGAGCTCGGTGCTCGTCGTCGCCAACGCCCAGCGCGCCGCCTCGCTGCCCAGGCGAGCCGGCATCCTGCCCCTCAACGGAGCCTTGGAATGGAAAGCCTCTACCTGCTGATCCCGCTGTCGGCGGGACTGATCCTGTTCATCGTCGCCGTGTTCGGCTGGGCGGTGTTCGGAGGCCAGTTCGAGTCCCTCGAGGCAGAGGCTGAACGCATCCTGACCGAGCCAAGCGACTCGCTTGACGCCGATCAAGGCCGTCGGGCGCTCCGGTCCGAACAATCGACATCACCCTGAAACGACCCTGCCATGACAAGCCAACCAATCGACACGACGGGAGATCGCGCATGAGTTCCGCCTCGCTTGCCAACGCCTCGCGCTCCGCCCCAGTCGCGGAATCGCAATACAGCGACACGGCCATCCGCCTGTTCGCGCTCGCTGCCGTGCTCTGGGGCGTGGTGGGCATGCTCGTGGGCGTGATCATCGCCGCGCAGTTGACCTGGCCGGAATTGAACTTCGGCATCTCGTTCCTGAGCTATGGCCGGCTGCGCCCGCTGCACACCAATGCGGTGATCTTCGCGTTCGGCGGCTGCGTGCTGTTCGCGACGGCCTACCACGTCGTGCAGCGCACCTGCCAGACGCGGCTGTTCATGCCCGGGCTGGCGATGTTCACGTTCATCGGCTGGCAGTTGGTCATCCTGGCGGCCGCCATCACGCTGCCGCTGGGCTACACCTCGGGCAAGGAGTACGCCGAGCTCGAATGGCCGATCGACATCGCGATCGCGGTGGTCTGGGTGTCCTTTGCGGTGGTGTTCTTCGGCACCATCGGCACGCGCAAGGTGCGCCACATCTACGTCGCAAACTGGTTCTTCGGGGCCTTCATACTGGCCGTCGCGCTGCTGCACATCGTCAACAGCGCGGCCATCCCGGTGAGCCTGCTGAAGAGCTACAGCGCCTACGCTGGTGTGCAGGACGCGATGATCCAGTGGTGGTACGGCCATAACGCGGTCGGCTTCTTCCTGACCGCCGGCTTCCTGGGGATGATGTACTACTACATCCCCAAGCAGGCCGAGCGCCCGGTGTACAGCTACCGGCTGTCGATCGTGCACTTCTGGGCCCTGATCTTCACGTACATGTGGGCCGGTCCGCACCACCTGCACTACACCGCGCTGCCCGACTGGGCGCAGTCGATCGGCATGCTGTTCTCGCTGATCCTGCTGGCCCCCAGCTGGGGCGGAATGATCAACGGAATCATGACGCTGAGCGGTGCCTGGCACAAGCTGCGCGAGGACCCGATCCTCAAGTTCCTGATCGTGAGCCTGTCGTTCTACGGCATGAGCACCTTCGAGGGACCGATGATGTCGATCAAGACCGTCAACGCGCTGAGCCACTACACCGACTGGACCGTCGGGCACGTTCACAGCGGTGCGCTCGGCTGGGTCGGCCTGATCAGCATGGGTTGCCTCTACCACCTGATCCCGCGCATGTTCGACCGCACGC
The DNA here is from genome assembly GCA_021297985.1 of Rubrivivax sp. Classification (GTDB taxonomy): domain Bacteria; phylum Pseudomonadota; class Gammaproteobacteria; order Burkholderiales; family Burkholderiaceae_C; genus Rubrivivax. The sequence continues at coordinate 12,252 of JAJTGU010000240.1, read as the reverse complement.
AGATGTACAGCGTCAAGGCGATCGAGCTGCACTTCTGGATCGCGACCATCGGCATCGTGCTGTACATCGCCGCGATGTGGATTGCCGGCGTGATGCAAGGGCTGATGTGGCGCGCGGTCAACCCCGACGGCACCTTGGTCTACACCTTCGTCGAGAGCGTCAAGGCCACGTTCCCGTACTACGTGATCCGCCTGCTGGGTGGGGTCCTCTACCTGAGCGGGATGCTGATCATGGCCTGGAACGTCGTCATGACGGTCCGGAACGGACGCGCGGCGCCACAGCCCATCCCCGTGGTGGCGATGGCTCACGCCTGATCCCGATCCGACCGACACACCCAGGAGTCATCGCCCCATGGCTGCAAACAAGACCCCCACCGGTCACGAGAAGATCGAGACCAGCAACTTCCTGATGATCGTGCTGATCCTGCTGGCTGTCGCCGTCGGCGGCATCGTCGAGATCGTGCCGCTGTTCTTCCAGCGCTCGACGACGCAGCCGGTCGAGGGCCTCAAGCCCTACACCGCGCTGCAGCTCGCAGGCCGCGACATCTACCTGCGCGAGGGTTGCTACAACTGCCACTCGCAGATGGTGCGCCCGTTCCGTGCCGAAGCCCTGCGCTACGGCCAGGTCTCGCTGGCCGGGGAGTTCGTCTACGACCACCCGTTCCAGTGGGGCAGCAAGCGCACCGGTCCGGACCTGCACCGCGTCGGCGGCAAGTACAGCGACGAGTGGCAGCGCCTGCACCTGATCAATCCGCGGGACCTGGTGCCCGAATCCAACATGCCGGCCTATCCCTGGCTTGAGCGCGCCCCAGTGGACGCCGCCGGCATGGCGCCGAGGATGGTCGCCTTGCGGCGTGTCGGCGTGCCGTACACCGACGCCGAGATCGCCAAGGCCGCAGACGACGTGGCCGGTCGGACGGAGCTGGACGCACTGGTGGCGTACCTGCAGGTCCTGGGTACCGCGCGCAAGTGAACCGCAGGAAACCGACGTCATGGACTTCGATCTCAACACCCTTCGCATCGTCGTGATGCTGCTGGGCCTGGTGGCCTTCCTGGCCCTGTGGCGCCACACCTGGAGCCGGCAGCGCAGCGACGAGCACCTGCGCGCCGCGCTGTCGCCTTTTTCAGGCGACGCTCCGCCTGCGCCGGCTGCTGCAGTCTTCGGAAGCAAGAACAAAGGAGAGCCGACGTGAGCGATTTCCTGAACAGTGGCTGGTCCTGGTTCGTCATCGCGGCCACGGTTGCCAGTCTGATCTTCTGCCTCGTGCTGCTGGTCATTGCGAGCCGTCGCATCGTGATGGCTGACGACAACACGACCGGTCACGTCTGGGACGCCGACCTGAAGGAGCTGAACAACCCATTGCCGCGCTGGTGGATGTGGCTGTTCGTGATCACGGTCGTCTTCGCAGCCATCTACTTCGCGTTCTACCCGGGCCTGGGCTCCTACGAGGGCAGCCTGAAGTGGAGCAGCACCGGTCAGTTCCAAGCCGAGCAGAAGCGCGCCGCCGAGAACCTGCAGAAGGTCTACGCACGGTTTGCATCGATGAGCCCGGAACAGATTGCAGCCGACAAGGAGGCCAATGCCATCGGCCAGCGCCTGTTCCTGAACAACTGCGCCAGTTGCCACGGTTCCGACGCCAAGGGCAACAAGGGCTTCCCGAACCTGGCCGACAGCGACTGGCTCGGCACCGGCGACCAGGCCTATGTCGAGAAGGTGATCGTCGAGGGCCGCATCGGTGTCATGGCCCCGATGGCGGCCGCGTTGGGTTCGCCCGAGAACGTGCGCAACGTCGCCCACTACGTGCTCAGCCTGTCGGGCAGTGCCCACAACGAGATCGCGGCGCAGAAGGGCAAACCCATGTTTGCCGTGTGCTCGGCCTGTCATGGCGCCGACGGCAAGGGCAACCCGGTGCTCGGTGCCCCCAACCTGACCGACAAGACCTGGCTGCACGGCTGGGGCGAGGCGGCGATCGTGAACATCGTCACCAACGGCGTGAACAACCACATGCCGGCGCAAGGGCGCCTGCTGACGCCCGATCAGGTCAGGGTCCTGGCCGCCTACGTCCGTGGGCTGTCGGGTGCATCGGCAGCGCGCACCGCGCACGCCCAGTAAGCGCGGCCCAGTGACCACGGACAGTTCCACCACGAGCGCCGACCTGCCACCGCAGGTGGTGTCGCTCTACAAGAAGCACGAGACGATCCAGCCGCGGGCGGTGAGTGGCTGGTTCGCGACCTGGCGCTGGGTGCTGGTCTGGGCCACGCAGATCCTGTTCTACGGCCTGGCCTGGCTACCCTGGAACGGCCGCCAGGCGGTCCTGTTCGATCTGTCGACGCGCCGCTTCTACATCTTCGACCTGGTGCTGTATCCGCAGGACTTCGTCTATCTGACGGGTCTGCTGATCATCTCGGCCTACGCCCTGTTCCTGTTCACCGCGGTCGCCGGCCGGCTGTGGTGTGGCTATGCCTGCCCGCAGACGGTCTATACCGAGATCTTCATGTGGGTCGAGCATCGCTTCGAGGGCGATCGGATGCAGCGGCTGAAGCTCGACGCCGCGGGCTGGGGTCCGACCAAGCTGTTGCGACGTGGCGGCAAGCACATCGCCTGGGGGGCCATCGGGCTGTGGTCCGGGTTCACCCTGGTCGGCTACTTCACGCCGATCCGTGAGCTTGCTGCGGGCGTGGCGAGCCTGTCGCTCGGGCCCTGGGAGACCTTCTGGACGCTGTTCTATGGCCTGGCCACCTACGGCAATGCCGGCTGGCTGCGCGAGCAGGTCTGCAAGTACATGTGCCCCTACGCGCGTTTCCAGGGCGCCATGTTCGACAAGGACACCCTCGTCATCGGTTACGACCGTGAGCGCGGCGAGCCGCGTGGCACCCGCGGTCGCAAGACCGACCTCGGCGAGGCCAAGCTCGGCCACTGCATCGACTGCGGCCTCTGCGTCCAGGTCTGCCCGACCGGCATCGACATCCGAAATGGCCAGCAGTACGAGTGCATCGGCTGCGCCGCCTGCATCGACGTCTGCAACAGCGTGATGGACAAGATGCAGTATCCGCGCGGGCTGGTCCGGTACGACACGCTGAACGGCATGACGCAGCACCTGACGCGGCGCCAGGAGTGGCGGCGTGTGTTCCGGCCCCGGGTGCTGGTCTACACCGGAATCCTGCTCGTCATCGTCGCGGCCTTTCTGTACAGCCTGCTGGTTCTTCGTTCGCCCTACAAGGTGGACGTGGTGCGCGACCGGGGCGTGCTCGCCCGCGTGGTCGAGGACGGCCATGTCGAGAACGTCTATCGTCTGCAGTTGATGAACGCGACCGAGCGCAGGCTTGAGTTGTCCATCGGCGTCCAGGGCCTGCCCGGTGCCGTGATCGACCCGGCCGCGGGCGTGACCGTCGAGCCGACCGAGGCGCGATGGGTCGTGGTGGCGGTTCGCGTGCCGCCCAATGAGGCCGAGAAGGCCGGGCCTGGCAGCCACGAGATCCGTTTCACCGTCGAGCAGCGGCCCGATACGGCGGGCGCTGGGCCGAACCGTCTGGTCGAAAAGTCCACCTTCATCGTCCCTCGTTGAATGCCACCCAAGGAGTCCACCATGCGTCAACTTCCCGCTCGAAACCCAGACCCCTGGTGGCGTCACGGCATGGTCTGGCTCGTCATCTCCGGCCCGGCCGTGGTGGTGGTTGCAGGTTTTGCCACGCTGGCCATCGCGATCCTCAACCCCGATCCCGTGATCGTGCAGCCCGCGGTGTCCGATGCCTCGCACGCGCCGGCGGTCCAGGCGCGGAACCATGCCGCGACAGGCGGCGTGCGCTAAGCCGGGCCGGCGAGCGCCTTTTCGATCCGCCTGCGGGGGATCCGGGTCTTGGGCATGGGTCGGTCCCACCACATGCGCACATCCTCTTCGAGTCCGACCCCGTGCATGAAGTTGTAGATGCCCTTCTTCAAGCCCAGACCGAGCGCGTCATGGTCGACGCCGGTGGGGTCGATGAAGCCGACGTCGTTGCTCGCAAACGAAACGGGCGGTAGGGGAACAAGCGTCACGCCGTAGTCCTGCGGCCGCTGGCCGACCGGCGAGTGCACGGTGCAGACGAAGCGGTGCCAGAAGCCGCTGTGGATGCAGCCGTTGGCAAACAGCTGGCGCACGAGCTCGAGCGCATCCACGGTGTCCTGCACCGTCTGGGTCGGGAACCCGTACATCAGATAGGCATGGACCAGAACGCCAGCGTCGGCAAAGCCCTTGGTCACCCGCGCCAACTGGTCGACCGACACGCCTTTCTTCATCAGCGTCAGCAGCCGGTCCGAAGCGACCTCCAGTCCGCCGCTGATCGCGATGCAGCCGCTGTCGGCCAGCTGCTGGCACAGGGCAGGGGTGAAGGTCTTCTCGAAGCGGATGTTTCCCCACCAGGAGATCGCCACGCGGCGACGTTGGAGCTCGGCCGCCAGCGCCTTCAGCGACTTGGGCGGTGCCGCTTCATCGACCAGGTGGAAACCGGTCTGGCCGGTTTCGGCCACGATGGTCTCGATGCGGTCGACCAGGGTCGTGGCGCTCGCCGCGTCGTAGCGGCTGATGTAGTCCAGGCTGACGTCGCAGAAGCTGCACTTCTTCCAGTAGCAGCCGTGTGCCACGGTCAGCTTGTTCCAGCGGCCGTCGCTCCACAACCGGTGCATCGGGTTGAGCATGTCCAGCAGCGACAGATACCGGTCCAGCGGCAGGCCGTCCCAGGTCGGCGTGCCCACGTCGTCGAAGGCCACCTCGGGCTCGACGAAGTTGACGTAGCGGACCTCGCCACCGTCGCGCCTGAAGGTGCGCACCAGGCGCTGCGCCGACCGCCGGCCCTGCAGGTGCTCGAGCAAGGCCAGCAGGGGCCGTTCGCCGGCGTCCAGCGTCACGTAGTCGAAGTGCTCGAACACCCGTGGCTCGCTGAGCGTGCGCAGCTCGGTGTTGACGAAGCCACCGCCGAGAACCGTCACGACCTCGGGCCTCGCGGCCTTGATCGCCTGGGCGATGCGAAAGGCACCGTAGACCGAGCCGGGGAAGGGTACGCTCAGCAGGACCACGTCGGGCGCCTGTTCGGCCAGCGAGGCCAGCGTCAGCCCGTGCAGGTAGGTGTCGATCAGGTTGTGCGGTGCGGCCAGCGCGGCGGCCAGCGGCTCGAAGCTCGGCTGGCTGGCGGCCAGACTCTCGCCGTAGCGGACGAATTCGAAGCGTGGGTCGATGGCTTCCTTGACCACATCGGCGATGTCGTTGAGGTACAGCGTGGCCAGGTGGCGGGCGCGGTCCTGAACGCCCAGCGCGCCAAAGGCCCAGGCCAGCGGATCACCGCCATCCCCGCCATCGGGGCCATCGCCGTCGGCCTCGTACACGTCCAGCGACGTGAATCGCGGACCTTCGGGAAGGAAGGCCCGGCCGACGATGCGGTGGGCCAGCGTGCTGTCGCGGCCCTGCAAGAAGGCGAGAGCGGGCTCGATCGTGGCCCGGTAGTCGGCGAACCGGGCCGCGAAGGCACCGGCGAGCGGTCCGCGGCAGTCCTGCGGCGTGGCCTCGATCTGTTCGAGCACCGCCTGCAAGCCCTTGCCGGAGAGCAGCCGAAGGATCAACCCCAGGGCCAGGTCGCACTGGACCGCCTGCACGCCGCGCGAGCGCAGGAAACCCGTCAGATAGGCCGTGGACGGGTAGGGCGTGTTGAGCTGCGTCATCGGCGGGATGATCGACAGCACGCGCAACGCCGGATGCGCGGGACGGATCCCGTCAGAGGGCAAGGGCATGCCCGGCGTCTTCGCGCCGGGTGGCGGACTCAACACTCGCCAGGGTTGACCAGGGCTTTCAGGGCGTCGGCGTTCAGGACTTCGATCTGGCGCTGCTTGACCGAAAGGATGCCGTCGTCCTGGAAGCGGGAGAACGCTCGGCTGACGGTCTCGAGCTTCAAGCCGAGGTAGCTGCCGATCTCCTCGCGCGTCATGCGCAGCACCAGCGAACTGCCCGAGAAGCCACGGGCCCGCAGCCGCTGCGTCAGGTTCAGCAGGAAGGCCGCCAGCCGCTCTTCAGCCCGCATGCTGCCGAGCAGGAGCATCACCCCATGGTCGCGCACGATCTCACGGCTCATGATGCGGTGGAACTGGCGCTGCAGATCCGAGAGTTCCCGAGCGAGATGCTCAAGCTGGTGGTAGGGAATGACGCAGACCTGGGAGGCCTCCAGCGCGACCGCGTCGCAGGTGTGATGGTCGGTGCCAATGCCATCGAGGCCCAGCAGTTCGCCCGCCATCTGGAAGCCCGAGACCTGTTCGCGCCCGTCTTCGGCCGCGACGCAGGTCTTGAAGAACCCCAGTCGCACGGCATACAGCGACGAAAACGCGTCCCCGGTGCGGAACAGCGCGGCTCCGCGTGGGACCTGGCGCCGATTGGAGACGATGGCATCGAGGCGTTCGAGCTGGTCGCCGGACATCCCGACCGGCAGGCACAGCTCGCGGAGGTTGCAACTGGCACAGGCCACCTTGAACGGGTCCTGGCGGGAAGACGACACGACTGGCGGAATCGAACCCCGCACAAGCTGCTGAACGCCATGAGACTGGTTGGACATCGTGGACTTCCTGGTACTGCAACCGCTGGACAGGGGAGTATGCCGGCCAGAAGGCCCGAAACACGTGCGGGTTGATGCCGATCAAGCCCGATGGTTTGCTGCGCGGGCACATTCGGGCCCATGGTCGAGCCCATTGCACTTCCACTGCCGCGGCGCGCGGTCAAGCCCTTGCCCGCGGCCCCACAGCCGCCCACCCTGACGGACGCCTTGTTGCGGCTGCTCAGCGAGCCAGGCCCGCGGTACACCAGCTACCCGACGGCCGACCGCTTCGTCGAGGCCTTCGGCCCCGATCAAGCCCGGCTCGCGCTGCGTCAACGCGGCTCGGGTGCCGTCGCTGGCGGCGTGCCTCCGCTGTCGCTGTATGTGCATGTGCCGTTCTGCGAATCGGTCTGCTACTACTGCGCCTGCAACAAGATCGTCACCCGGCAGCACAGCCGGGCGGCGCCGTTCCTGGATCTGCTCGAACGCGAGATGGATCTCGCGCTGGCCGAGATGGGCCCAGCGCAGCCGGTGGTGCAGTTGCATCTGGGCGGTGGCTCTCCGACCTTCCTGAGCGACGCCGAACTCGAGCGCTTGATGCTGGCGATCACGACGCGATTCCGCATCGCGCCGGATGCCGAGTGGTCGATCGAGGTCGATCCGCGGACGGCCGACCGGCAGCGACTGGCGCATCTGCGGCAACTCGGGTTCAACCGCCTGAGCTTCGGGGTCCAGGACGTGGACCCGGCCGTGCAGCGGGCCGTGCACCGCGAGCAACCCTTCGAGCAGGTGCAATCGCTGATGGCCGACGCCCGGGCGCTCGGCTTCGAATCGATCAACGTCGATCTGATCTGCGGCCTTCCGCTGCAGACGACCCGGAGCTTCGGCGAGACGGTCGCCCAGGTGGCCAGCCTGCGGCCGGACCGCATCGCGCTCTACAGCTACGCACACCTGCCGCAGCGCTTCAAGCCGCAGCGCCGCATCGACGAGCAGCAGCTGCCGTCGCCACAGACCAAGCTGGAGTTGCTGCGCATCGCGATCGCAGGCTTCATCGCGCAGGGTTGGCAGTACATCGGCATGGATCACTTCGCGCTCCCGGACGATCCCCTGGCGGTGGCCAAGCGGCAGGGCCGGCTGCACCGCAACTTCCAGGGCTACAGCACCTTGCCGGATTGCGACCTGCTGGCGCTGGGTCCGTCGGCCATCTCGAAGATCGGCCCGACCTACAGCCAGAACGCCAAGACCTTGCACGAGTACCAGGACAGCATCACCCAGGGCCAACTGCCCGTGGTGCGCGGCATCGCGCTGACCCGGGACGACCTGGTGCGCCGCGCGACCATCATGGCCCTGATGTGTCAAGGCGAAATCGACTTCGAGTCGATCGAACTGGCCCATCTGGTCGACTTCCGACGCATGTTCGCAGCCGAACTGGAGGCGCTCAAGCCATTGGCCGAAGCCGGGCTGGTGGACGTCCGGCCGCACAGCATCCAGCTGACCGCCCCCGGCTGGTATGCGGTACGCGCCATTGCGGCACGCTTTGACCGCCATCTGCGCGCCGACCAGGCCCGCGAACGGTACTCGCGCATCGTCTGAGGCGGGCCATGCTTGACCTCGCCCTGCTTGGCAGCCTGCTGGCCCTGGGGCTTGCCGGCACGCCCCACTGCGCCGCGATGTGCGCCGCACCCTGCGCCCTGGCAGCCGGCAACGGGCGCGCGCCGCAGACGGGCTTTCATGTCGCCCGCCTCGTGTCCTACGGCGCGCTTGGTGCAGTGGCCGCGGCCAGCGTGGGTGCCTTGGCGCAATGGGCTCCGCAGCTGGCGGCGCTGAGGCCCGTGTGGGTGCTGCTGCACGCTGCAGCGCTGGCGCTGGGCTTGTGGTGGCTGCTGCGTGGCCGGACCTACGCGGCCGCAACAAGGCCGTGGCTGTCGTCGACTGCCGTCGCGCTGCCGGCGGGCGGGTCGTTGCGCGATTGGCGAGGTGTCGGTCGAGGCGTGGCCTCGGGGACACTCTGGGCGGCTTGGCCATGCGGACTGCTGCACGGTGCGTTGGCCGTGGCGGCATTGGCTTCGACGCCGGCGTCGGGGGCCTTGCTGATGGGAGCCTTTGCGGCCGTCACCAGTCCGGCGCTCATCGCCGGACCGTGGGCCTTGCGTCGCCTGGGCGAACGCGGGCGAGCCGGCGCGATGCGGCTGGCTGGAGGCCTGTTGGTCCTGGCGTCCGCCTGGGCCCTGGGACACGGCCTGTGGCACGACTACCTGGCCTGGTGTGCAACACGCCCGTGACTGACCCTTGCTTTGGCCATCCCGGCCTGTGGCGGCGGTGTCGGCATGCGGGCTCCTGGCGCCACGCACCACCTGTCGATCCATTCGATCCCTTGGCCTACAATTTTTGGCAGTTCGACCCCAGACCAACCGAAAGCCCGGCCCGCGCCGGAAAACGGAGACCGACCGCACATGTACCAGCACATCAAGGTGCCCGAAGCCGGGTCCAAGATCACCGTCAACGCCGACTATTCGTTGAACGTGCCGAACCACCCGATCATTCCGTACATCGAGGGCGATGGCACCGGTCTGGACATCACGCCGGTGATGCTGAAGGTCGTGGACGCGGCCGTGGCCAAGAGCTACGGTGGCGAGCGCAAGATCCACTGGATGGAGGTCTACGCCGGCGAGAAGAGCACCAAGGTCTATGGGCCCGACGTCTGGTTGCCTGAGGAGACGCTGGCCGCCGTGCGCGAGTACGTCGTCTCGATCAAGGGACCGCTGACCACGCCCGTGGGCGGTGGCATCCGCAGCCTGAACGTGGCGCTGCGCCAGGAGCTCGACCTCTACGTCTGCCTGCGTCCGATCCAGTACTTCAAGGGCGTGCCCAGCCCGCTGAAGGAGCCGGAGAAGACCAACATGGTCATCTTCCGCGAGAACTCCGAAGACATCTACGCCGGCATCGAATACGAGGCCGAGAGCGACAAGGCCAAGAAGGTCATCAAGTTCCTGATCGAGGAGATGGGGGTCAAGAAGATCCGCTTCCCCAACACCTCGGGCATCGGCATCAAGCCCGTCAGCCGCGAAGGCACCGAGCGACTGGTGCGCAAGGCCCTGCAGTACGCGGTCGACAACGACAAGCCCAGCGTGACCATCGTGCACAAGGGCAACATCATGAAGTTCACCGAAGGTGGCTTCCGCGACTGGAGCTACGCGCTGGCGATGCGCGAGTTCGGCGCGCAGCTGATCGACGGCGGCCCGTGGTGCAAGTTCAAGAATCCCAGGACGGGCAAGGACATCGTCGTCAAGGATTCGATCGCCGACGCCTTCCTGCAGCAGATCCTTTTGCGCCCCGCCGAGTACAGCGTGATCGCCACGCTCAACCTGAACGGCGACTACGTGTCCGACGCGCTCGCCGCTCAAGTCGGCGGCATCGGCATTGCCCCGGGCGCGAACCTGTCGGACAACGTCGCCATGTTCGAGGCCACGCACGGCACGGCGCCCAAGTACGCCGGCAAGGACTACGTGAACCCGGGCTCCGAGATCCTCAGCGCCGAGATGATGCTGCGCCACATGGGCTGGACCGAGGCTGCCGACCTGATCATCGCCTCGATGGAGCGCTCGATCGCCAGCAAGAAGGTCACCTACGACTTCGCGCGGCTGATGGAAGGCGCAACCCAGGTCAGCTGCTCGGGCTTCGGGCAGGTGATGATCGACCACATGTGATCTCGCTCCACGGCGTCTCATGACGCCCCGTAAGCCCCTGATTTTGTTGAAGAAATCAGGGGCTTCGTCTTTTCAGCACGTCTCACGGCAGACCACGAAATCCCGCCATATTGGAGGGGAAATTGACGGGAGACGGGGCCCGAAACGGCCCAAATTCCTCCACTTGGAGGTGGCTGAAAAGTGTCGGGAGACGACGCATGCGACTGAGCAACTACACCCTCACGCCCACTCGGATCAACAACGCCAAGGCGAAGGCGCGGCTCTACAAGCTAAGCGATGGCGGGGGGCTTTTCGTCGAGGTCAGCACGACCGGCCAGAAGACCTGGCGCTACCAGTACCGATTCGCCGGCAGCCGCCGAGACGTCAAGATCGGGCGATACCCGGAGATCGGGGTGGCCGACGCCCGGGCGCGGCACTTCGAACTCAGGTCGCTCTTGGAGCGAGGGGTAGACCCCGCCGAAGTTCGTCGCCAGGAGACTGCGGAGCGTCGGCAGCAGGCGAAGGACAGCCAGCCCGCTGCCGACCAGTTCGAGGCGTTCTCCCGGCGCTGGATCCGGGAGCGCCTGATGACCAGGTCCGAGACCTACCGGAACCAGATCGAGTCCCGGCTCGAGCGCTTCGTATGGCCAGCGATCGGCGAGAAGCCGCTGGGCGGCGTCCGGCCCGCCGACGTGCTCGCGATCATCGAGGACTTGAGAGGAACGCCGAAGACGGCGGAGGGCGTCAGGCAACACATCCAGCAGATCTACAACTACGCGATCCAGAAGCTGCTCGTCGAGGTCAACCCGGCCTTGCCACTGCGAGGCGTCATCGAGGTGCCTGCTGCCGAGCACCACCGGCATCTGACCGAGCCAGAACTAGGAGCCTTCTGGCGGTCGGTGGCGAAACAAGGCGCGCACTTCGTGACCATCGCTGCCACCCGGATGCTCATGTACACGATGTGCCGCAAGTCAGAGGTGCTGCGAGCCCGGTGGCGCGAGTTCGACCTCGACCGGGCCCAGTGGGACATCCCGGCCGAGCGTATGAAGATGAAGGCGCCGCACCGTGTCTACCTTTCCCGACAGGCACTCGAACTCCTCGGGCTGCTGAAGGCATTCGGCTCGGAGCCGCAGGCCTACGTGTTCCCGTCGGTGCTTCGTGCCGCAGTGCCGCTCGGCGACGCTACGCTGAACCACTTCTTCAAGCGACTCGACTTCGGCGTTCCGGACTTCTCGCCCCACGGAACCAGAGGCACGGCAGCGACCTTGCTGCGTGAGCATGGATTCAGCCGCGAGGTGGTCGAGTTGCTACTGGCGCATGCCGAGCGAAACAAGGTGACGGCCGCGTATCACCATCACGAGATGGCTGACGAGCGGCGGCGCGCGCTTCAGTACCTCGCGGATCAGATAGACAGGTTCGCTCAAGCTGCCCTCCATGGATCGACAGTCGCTGAAGCAAGAGACTCGACTCCTGCCAACGTCTAGTCTGGGTCACAGCGTCGCAACTTGAAACGGATCTCTGGCTGTGCGGTAGATGGAGTAGTACGCTGCGCCAGGGCACTGGTTCCGTCTTGGACTGGCACGACCTCTATGCGAAAGACCGTCTTCCTTGCGCTCGTTCTACTTGGCTGCGCAGCCGGCCTGCTGGCCTCCATGAAGGACGATTGGGCCACGCGAGTCGTCCTGTCCCTGATCGGCGCACTGGTCGGAGCCGCGGTGGGAGGTGCGCTGACTCATCGATCCGGCATCAAGCGTCGTCCGGAGCTGGAAGGCTCCATTCCTGGGATGGGAACTTCGACGGCCGACATCGCAGCCAACTACTGGCGGGACAGGGGTCACCCGCCGCTCATGAAGCCACCATCGCCGCCGCCGGATCAGCACATCCACGATCCGGACCGGCTGGCCTGACTACCTTCGCTTCAGCAGGTCCTTCACTGCGTCGGCAGCGCCCTCGGCGGACTCCTTGGCATCCGCAGCTACTTGCTTGGCGGCGCGCTTGAGCAGTGATTGCCCTGC
>JAJTGU010000019.1 GCA_021297985.1 Rubrivivax sp. | reverse complement strand
GCCATCAGCAGCGCACGCTGCAATGCCGAGGGCAAGCGCGGGTCGCTCCACGGAAGTTTCATGGTGCGAATGATGCCGTTCGGTGCGCGGACGACGAGCGGCGTCTGACGAGTGCGGCCGTCGCGCCGACCAATGCGGTTCCGGCCCGACGGGCGACCGGGCAGGCGGCTTCAGCCGGGCCGGTTGGACCGAGGGCCGACTGCGGAAGCCGACGGTGCTGCCAACGCCAGCAGGGTGTGCCCGATGTCGGCGCGGAGGTCGGGCGCCAGCGGCTGCAGCGGATCGGCTCCACGGGCGCGCCGGGCCAGGGCCTCGGCGCCCACCGCTTCAGCCACCTCCGCGAGGTCGCGCAGCAGCTCGCGAGCCTGTCCCGCATCGGCGCGGTGTGTCGCAGCGGCGTACTCGCTCTCGAAGTGACCCATGAACAGGCGGGCATGCGCCAGCCGCTCCGGCGAGGCGCGCAATGGCAAGGTCGGCGAGGTGGCGGATGCCGCAGGCGCCGTCTCGGCCGGGCCTGTCGATCGCGCATGGCTGGCGAGCGTCAGCAGCAGTTGTTCACGGGTGAACGGCTTGCCGAGGTGAAGGTCGAAGCCGGCGTCAAGGCAGGCGGCAATGTCGCTGCCGAAGGCGCGTGCCGTCAGGGCGACCAGCGGCAGTCGGTCGAGCCCGCGGCCGCCTTCCCAGTCGCGCAGTGCGCGCGCCATCGTCAGGCCGTCCATCGCCGGCATCATCAGGTCGATGAAGCCGATGTCGAAGCGGCGTGTCTGCGCAAACTCGAGCGCCACGAGGCCGTTGTCCGCGACCAGCACCTCGTACTCGGGCGCCCGCAGCATGGCGGTGAAGATGTAGACGTTGACCTCGTTGTCCTCGGCGAGCAGCACGCGGTACCGACGGGCGCTCTCGGGTTCTGCCGGCGCGTCCGGCTGCACTTGGGCCATCGGGGCCAGGTCCACTTCCTCGAGCGGCAGTGTCAGCGTGAACCGGCTGCCGGCGCCCGGACGGCTGTCGAGCGTGATCCGGCCGTCCATCCGCTCGACCAGCCGGCGAACGATGGCTAGGCCCAGCCCGGTGCCGCCGTACTGCCGGGTGATGCTTCCGTCGGCCTGCACGAAGGGCTCGAACACCCGCGCGTGCTTGCTTGGCGCGATGCCGATGCCGGTGTCGCTGACCGTGAGCTCCAGCCCCCGCGGGACCCCGGCCCGGGCCGTGACGGCGACCCGGCCCTGGGTCGTGAACTTGATCGCGTTGCCCACCAGGTTGAGCAGGATCTGCTCAAGGCGTTGGCGGTCGCCCATCAGGGCAGCAGGCAAAGCGGGATCGACCTCGAGTTCGAGCCGCAGGCCCTTGGTCTCGGCGCGAGGCTGCATCAGGCGCTGAACCTGCTCGAGCAGCGGGCGCAGCTCAAACGGTCCCGGGTGCAGCTCCAATCCGCCGGCCTCGATCTTGGTCAGGTCCAGTAGGTCGTCGATCAAGGCCTTCAACATCTGCCCAGACTCGCGAAAGACCTGCACATGCCGCTGCTGTTCCGCGTCGAGCCGGGTCAGCGCCAGCAGGTCGGCCACGCCCAGCAGGCCGTTCAGCGGCGTGCGCACCTCGTGGCTGATGTTGGCCAGGAACTCGCTCTTGGCGCGTTCTGCCGCGGCGGCGACGGCGTTTTCGTAGGCCAGGTGGCGGGCCCGCTGCTGCAGTTCGATCTGCCGCCAGGCGATGCTGCCGAACAGGGCGAGCGCCAAGGTGGCCAGGGGGGCCAGGGTCGGGAGGGGCTGTCTCGCCACGATCAGCAGCGTCGCCGCCAGCACGGCCATCGCCAGCAAGGCCAGCAGACTGGCCGCGGCGTCTCGGCGCAGCGAACCCCAGCCGCGTCGCCAGGCCACCAGTGCCGGCACCAGGGCGATGACCAGCAAGGCGGCCTCCCAGCCCCGGTGACGCGGGGGCAGCACGTGCCCGTCGCGCAACGCCGCGTAGGCTTCGGCCAGCAGCGCGGTGCCGTCGCGTTGGCCGGCCGGCGTCATGACGCGGTCGGCGAGCATTGCGCTGCTGCCGATGAACACCACCTGGCCGGCAAGCTCGGCCGCCCAGGCGGGCTCGCGGTCGGCGCCAAGCGCGGCACGGGCGAGCGCCGCAAACGGCAGCACCTGCGGCGATGCGCCGGCATTGCCCAGCGCCAGAGCCACCGAGCCGCTGGCATCGACCGGCAGGCCGGCGGGAAGCCCCTCACGGGCGTGCACGGCCTGCCACACCGCCAGCGGCATCGACGGCAGCGGTGCTGCGAGCCCCGGTGCGCGGTGCCACAGCGGCAGGCGGCGCAACACGCCGTCGGGGTCCAGCGGTGTCGTGATCACGCCCAGAGCCAGGGGCCGCGCTGCCATCAGCTCGCGGTTCGGCAACGTCATCGCCGGCCAGAGGTAGGACCCGGTTTCGACGTCCGTCGCTCGCCTGTCGCCCGCGACCCGGCCGCTGGCTGGCTGGTGGCCGGCAGCCGCCAGCACGACGGGCGCTCCGGGCGTTGCCATCTGGGCCGCGAGCATCGCGTCGCCGCCGTGCGGGTCGGCCAGCAGCAGGTCGATGACCACGGCCCGAACACCGCGCTCGCGAAGCCAGAGCACGATCGCGGCATACACGTCCCGGCCGATCGGCCAGGTGCCGATCAGGGGCTGCAACTCCAACAGCGAGGCTTCATCGATGTCGACCACCCGTACACCCTGCGGTGGCGTTGAAGGGGCCAGCCACTGGCGCTGGCGGTCGTCCCAAGGCTGTGCGATCCGGCTGTCGATCGGGCTCAACCACGCCAGCACCGCCAGCAGGCCGGCCAGAAGCGGCATCAGGCGCAACCACCCAGGCCGACGCGCGAACACGGCGGTCGTGTCGTCAGGCGCCGCGGGCGGGTTCAAGGTCGCGCCGTCGGCGGCCGGTCCGGTGCCGGCAAGATCCGCAACTGCCCGGGTGCAAACCAGAAGCGGCCGAAAGGCAGGCTCAGCTCGAAGCTCTGGGTGGCCGAGAAGGGCCCCGCCAGTGGACTGCGACCGTCGTCGGACAGCGCCTCGGCGCGGATCCGCCAGTGCCAGCGACCGCCCGACAGGCTGGGCAGAAGATGGGAACGTTGGTCGGTTTCGATGTCCAGGTGCAGCGGCGCGTTGAAGTCGGCCGTCGCGGCGACCTGAAGCCGGTAGCGCAACACGGCATCGACCGCGCTCCCCGCCGGCGCTTGCCATCGCAGCAGAACGCCATCGCTGCCAAACAGTGCCGGTTCGAGCGAGACCAACCCCGGGGCCCGAACGGGCGGCGGTGGGGGGGGTGGGGCAGGCGGCAACGCCGGGCGTTGGGCCAGTTGCAGGCGCAGGCGGCCGTCCAGACCCTCCAGCCCTTGCGCGTCGATGCCCCGCACGCGCAGTTCGTACTCGCCGTCTCGCAGCCCTGCCACCAGTGCATCGGGCCAGACGGCCAGGGGCGCCTCGAACACCCCGTCCAGCCGCAGCGCCGACGGGCCCGCGGCCGAGGAGACGTCGAACAGCTGCGCCCGCCAACGGCGGACCGCGCTGTCGCCAGCCGGCCATGAGAAGCCCAGTGCCTCGCCGGCCGGTCGATCCAGCGTGGCACTGGGGAGTGTCAGCGTGGGGGCGGGCAGCAGGGTGGCGGCCGGTCCCAGCCCCGCTGCCGTGGCGACCTGACCCTGGCCTGCCGACAGGGGCTGCTCGGCAGGACGAGGACCCGCGGTGTCGCGGGACAAGCGGACCTCGCCTTCCAGGACCTCGAAGATGCTCTGGTTCAAGTCCCCGCGCACCCGGAACGAGGTGCCGCGCACACCAAGGTTGGCGACCGGCGTGCGGATCTGCAACTGGCGCCAGGTGGTGGCGCCCGCAGACGCCGCTGGGCCGGGCGCATCAAGGCGCTGCGGCGGCGGGGCGACCGCGTCCATGGCGCCTTGCAAGGTCTGCAGGCGGCTGGTGTAGCGGCCAGCGGTCGCAGGGGTGGCGCCTCCCTGGCGCTCAAGGCGGTCGATCTGCAGGCGGCTTTCCGGCCGCAACAGCAGCCGCGTGCCATCGGCCAGCCGGATCGACGCCGAGGACTGCGCGCCGCTGGTCAGGACGTCGCCTCCCAGCAGGCTGTCGCCGGGCAGCAGCGCCTGGGCCACCGCGTTGCCGCGCAGCCGTTGCACCTGTCCGTGCACATGCTGCACGGTTGCCGCCGCTGGGGTGCCCGGCACCAGGTCCCATGGGATCAGCAAGGTGCTGCCGGGTTGCAGCCGGAACGGGTTGGCGACCCTGTTCAGCCGTTGGACGACGCGCCAGTCAGCCCCGGCGACGAGCCGGCTGCGGGCAATCCCGATCAAGGTGTCGCCCTTGGCGACGACATAGGGCCAGTGGCTGTCGTCGAGTGGGCGGGCGGCTGACTTGGGCGTCGGTTGGGCGGACGCCGCAAACGCGCCAGCCAGCAGCAGAGCAAGAGCAAGGGCTCGGATGCGACGGCTCATGTCGGCTCATGTCGGCTCAAGTGCGATCAGCTCGCGTGCCAGTCGCGACAAAGCCATCGGCGAACCATCGGTGGCCGACAGCACCGGGGCGCGGTCGTAGGCTGTGAAATGGCCCGCCATCGAGCGCCGGTAGATCGGGTCGTAGTGCAGCACGAGCAACTCCTCGACAAGTCGGGCCAGCTCGCCACGGCGGGCGAACTCCTGCCACTGTGCCACTTGTGCCGCGCCGCGGATCGTCCGCAGTGCGTTCAGGGCTTCGCACAGCGGGGCCGGGTCGGCGGTGAGGTGGGTGTAGTCCTCGATCAGCAACTGGACCCGCGCTGGCATCGGCATCTGGACCTGAACGCACGGAGCGGCGCGCATCCGCTCGACCAGGGCCAGCGGCAGCCGGAGTCGACCCACGACGCGACTCTCGCTTTCGACGAACACCGGCCGCGCCGGATCGAGCGCTTGCAGCGCCTGCCAAAGGGTGGTCTCGAAGGCCTTCTGCGACGGTTGGGGCCGGCCGGGAAGGGCACCGAGCACCGAGCCCCGGTGGCAGGCCAGGCCCTCGAGGTCCAGCACTTGTGCGCCTTCGGCGGCCAGCGCCGCCAGCAGGCGGCTCTTGCCGCTGCCGGTGGTGCCGGCGATCACGATCCAGCGCAAGCCGGTGCCGGCGGTTTCCAGCCAGGCCAGCACCTCGCGGCGGAACGCCCGGTAACCGCCTTCGAGCACGGCGACCCGAAAGCCGATCTCGGACAGCACCGTGGCCAGGCTGCCCGAGCGCTGCCCACCGCGCCAGCAGTACACCAGCGGCCTCCAGCTTCGTACCAGTGGTTGCAGGTGTTGCTCGAGGTGACGTGCGATGTTGCGCGATACCAAGGCGGCTCCGGCCTTGCGGGCCTCGAACGCATCGCTGGCGTAACGGGTTCCGATGTCGGCGCGCTCGGCGTCGTCGAGCACCGGCCAGTTGACCGCTCCGGGCAGTCGGTCCTCGGCAAACTCTCCCGGGCTGCGCACGTCGATCACGGCGTCGTAGGTCCCGCCGGTGGCCAGGGCCCCGATGGCAGCGTTGGCGGCAACGCGGGTGGGCAGACTCATTCCGAACCACCGATGAACAGCTTGATGACGCCCTTGGCGACAAAGCCGATCAAGCCGACGCCCAGGGCCAGGAACAGCACGAAGGTGCCGTAGCGACCGGCCTTCGATTCGCGCGCCAGCTGCACGATGATGAAGACCATGTAGAGCATGAACGCACCGACGCCGAAGGTCATCCCGAACCCGGCGATCTGCTCTTCGGTGAAACCGAACATCGTGGTGTCAGCGGCTCTGCGGCTCGGCGTCATGGGCACCGCCGGGCGTCGCGACGGTGTCGCGGTAGGCGTGCCAGCTGGCATGGGCCAGCCAGGGCGCGATCACGACCAGGCCGACCAGTCCCAGCGCCATGCCGAGCAGCGACAAGGCCACCAGCAGCGCCGCCCACATCGCCATCGTCAGCGGGCTGGCCTCGACCACGCGCCAGCTGGTCAGCACCGCGCGCAGCACGTCGAGCGACTTCTCTTCGCGTCGGTCGAGCAGCAGCGGGATCGCGACGACGCTGGACGCGAAAACAGGCGCGGCGAGCACCGCCCCCAGCATCAGCCAGGCCTCGAACAGCCAGCCATCGCCCAGGGCGACCGCGCGCAGGAAGGCCAGTGGCGTGTTGATCGGCACGCTGGCCATGCCAGTGACCAGCGAGGCCGAGGTCACCACCCAACCGGTGCCGGCCAGGGCCAGAAGAACACCGAAGTGGACCAGTCGCCGGTCGACCGTGCGCCAGATCGCAAGCGCGTCGGCCAGCGACGCCCGGGGTTCGCGCTCAAGGCGGCGACTGATCGCATACAGGCCGGTCGCGGCCAGCGGGGCCACGATCAGGAAGCCACTGAAGGCTCCGGCCAGGATCCAGAAGCGGTCATGCGCCAACAACAGGACCAGCGCCCCCCAGGCGGCCATCGCGGTGCCGTGCAGCAGGCCCGGACCCGGGCAACGGCGAAGGTCGTCCCAGCCGGCGGCGAGCCAGGCCGCGATGCGCGCGGGCGGGACCGAACGCACCGGGTAGGCGCCGGGGCCTCCGAGAAAAGGACGTTGCTCGTTCGCCATCGTCTGTCGAATGCGGGGTGTGCCGAAGTCAGGCGGGCGCTGCGATGGCGTCGAGCAGCTCGGTCTCGATCCGGAGCTGGTCCCTGGACCGCTGCAGTTCGGCGCCGTCGACGAGGAAGGTGTCCTCGACACGTTCGCCCAGCGTGCTGATCTTGGCCAGCTGGAGGTTGATCTGGTGGCGGGCGAGCACCCGGGCCACGGCGTAGAGCAGCCCGGTGCGGTCGCTCGCCGAGACCGCGAGCAGCCAGCGCTGGGCCCGCTCGTCGGGGGACAGCGAGACCCGGGGCACCACCGGGAAGCTGCGCACCCGGCGCGAGACCCGGCCGCGGCGCGGTTCCGGCAGCGGGCCTTCTTCGGCCAGCACCTTGGCGAGCTGGTTCTCAACCAGGGCGATCAGGCTGCGGTAGTCCGCGCCGTCGTCCAGGCCGCTGGCGCTGACGATCTGGAAGGTGTCCAGCGCGTAGCCAGTGCGGCTGGTGTGGATCTTGGCGTCCTGGATGCTGAAGCCGGCGCTGTCGAAGTAGCCGCAGATCCGCGCGAACAGGTCCGGACGGTCCGGCGAATACACCAGCACCTGCAGGCCGTCGCCGGCACTCGAGGGCCTGGCCTGCACCACCGGTTTCTCGCTGGCGACATGGCGCCACAGGCAGCGCGCGTGCCAGGCAATGTCGGGGGCGTCGTGGCGGGCGAAGTAGCTGACCTCCAGCGTCGCCCACAGCGGCACTTCGGTGCCGGGCAGCGCCGAGTGCAGGGCCAGGTCGCGTTGGGCTTCCTGCTTGCGGGTCTCGATTTCGGCGTCCAGGTTCGGCGCCGTACCGCCCAGCGCCCGCAGCGTCGCCTTGTACAGGTCTTCGAGCAGCTTGCCCTTCCAGGCGTTCCAGACCTTGGGGCTGGTGCCGCGGATGTCGGCCACCGTGAGCAGGTAGAGCGCGGCCAGGCGACGCGGCGTGGCGACCAGTTGGGCAAAGCGGCGGATGACCTCGATGTCCGACAGGTCCTCCTTCTGCGCGATGCGGCTCATCGTCAGGTGGTGCTGGACCAGGAACTCGATCAGGCGCGAATCCTCGCGCGTGATGCCGTGGTCGCGGCAGAAACGCCGGGCCTCGCGCATGCCGAGCTCGCTGTGGTCGCCGCCGCGGCCCTTGGCGACGTCGTGGAAGATGGCTGCGACCACCAGCAGCCAGGGCTTGTCCCACTGCGCCGCCAGGCCCGAGCAGAACGGGTATTCGTGGGCATGCTCGGGGATGAAGAAGCGCCGGACATTGCGCACCACCATCAGGATGTGCTGGTCCACGGTGTAGACGTGGAACAGGTCGTGCTGCATGCGCCCGACGATGCGGCGGAAGACCCACAGGTAGCGCCCGAGCACCGACGTCGCGTTCATCAGCCGCAGCGCGTGCGTCTGTCCGCTCGGCTGGTGCAGGATCTCGACAAACAGCTCGCGGTTGATCGGATCGCGGCGGAACGCCGCGTCCATCAGGCCGCGGGCATTGAACAGCGCCCGCAGCGTGCGTGCCGACAGGCCTTGCAGTCCCGGCGTCTGCATGAAGACCAGGAAGGTCTCGAGGATGGCGTGCGGGTTGTCGCGGTACAGGTCGTCGCGAGCGATCTCGAGCATGCCGCCCCGGTCCAGGAAGCGGGCATTGATCGGCCGCATCGGCGCGTCCTCGGACCCGCTGACGCGCTCCTCGATGCCCTGGAGCAGGATCTGGTTGAGCTGCGTCACCGCCTTGGCGGCCCAGTAGTAGCGGTGCATCAGCACCTCGCTGATCCGCTGGCCCTTGGTCGCCTTCAGGCCGAAGCTCTCGGCGACGGCCGTCTGCAGGTCGAAGACGAGCCGGTCCTCGCGCCGGCCGGCCACCAGGTGCAGGCGGGCCCGGATCAGCTTGAGCGTGCCTTCCTGCTTGACGAGTTGCGTCGCCTCGAACGGGGTGATCAGGCCCCGAAGCGCCAGCTCGCTCCAGGTCCGGCCGAGACCGGCGGCGCGTGCGACCCAGAGCAGCATCTGCAGGTCGCGCAGGCCGCCCGGACTTTCCTTGCAGTTGGGCTCCAGCGAATAGGGCGTGCCTTCGTACTTGGTGTGGCGCTGGCGCATCTCGAGCGTCTTGGCCCTCAGGAAGGCGCGCGGATCCAGCGCCGCGGCCAGCTCGCGCTTGAGCGTTTCGAAGCGCTTGCGCTGACCGCAGACGCGGCGTGCCTCGAGCAGGGCCGTCTGCACCGTCACGTCGCGGCTCGCTTCGGTGACGCACTCGGCCACGGTGCGCACCGACGAGCCGATCTCCAGGCCGATGTCCCAGCAGGCGGTGACGAAGCGCTCGATCGCGGCGCGCGACACCGGGTCGCCGCCATCGTGCGCCGCGGAGTCCTCGACCAGCACGAGCACGTCGACGTCCGAACACGGGAACAGCTCGCCGCGGCCATATCCGCCTGCCGCGACCAGTGCGGCGCCGGAGGGCATCGCGCATTCCAGCCAGAGCGCCTCGAGCATGGCGTCGACGTGGCGGGTCAGGCCGCGGAGCAGCCGGATCGCCGCCGGAGTCGTCGGGCGGTTGTTGCGGAAGTGCTCAAGCAGCGCGGCCTTGCCGTCGCGATGGCGCTGGCGCAGCGTGGCCAGGCCAGCCGGTGACGCGTCGGTCGCCATCAGGACCCGAGGTACACGGACGCCGAGTGGCCGCGACCGAACTCGGCCACGGCGGACATCAGCCGGCGACGAGCGCAGGCTGGGCGTCGGCCGATGAGACCGCCGAGGGCGCGCCCGTGCTTGCCGACTTGCCGTAGCCCAGCGGCGCAAAGTCGGGCGCAGGCGGGCTGCCCGCCGAGGCGGTGAGGACTTCGTAGCCAGCGTCCGTGACCAGCACGCTGTGCTCCCACTGCGCCGACAGGCTGCGGTCGCGGGTGACGATGGTCCAGCCGTCGTAGGGGCGACGTGCGTTGCGGTCTTCCTTGACGTCGCGCCGGCCGGCGTTGATCATCGGTTCGATCGTAAAGATCATTCCTGGCACCAGTTCCTCGAGCGTGCCCGGGCGGCCGTAATGCAGGACCTGCGGCTCCTCGTGGAAGCGGGCCCCGACGCCATGGCCGCAGAACTCGCGCACGACCGAGTAGCCGTGGTGCTCAGCGAAGGACTGGATGGCGTGGCCGATGTCGCCCAGTCGCGCCCCCGGGCGGACCTTGGCGATGCCCTTCCACATCGCGTCGTAGGTGATGGCACACAGCCGCTTGGCTGCGACCGAGGCCTCGCCGACGACGAACATCCGGCTGTTGTCGCCGTGCCAGCCGTCCTTGATGACGGTGACGTCGATGTTGACGATGTCGCCGTTCTTCAGCGGCCGGTCGTCGGGGATGCCGTGGCAGACGACGTCGTTGAGCGACGTGCACAGCGAGGCCGGATACGCCGGGTAGCCCGGCGGCGCGTAGCCCAGCGTCGCCGGGATGCCGCCCTGGACCTTCACGATGTGGTCGTGGGCGATGCGGTCGAGATCGCGCGTGGTCACGCCAGGGCGGACATGCGGCGTCAGCAGGTCCAGCACTTCGGAGGCCAGCCGGCCGGCCAGCCGCATGCCGGCGATCTGCTCAGGGGTTTTGATGACGATGGCCATCGCCGGATTATTCCATCGCCTGCCTAGAATTCCGGGTTTCCCATGCCTGCCTGGCGCGTGCTCACTGTCGCGCGCCTGCCCCCCGAGCCGATGGCCAGCGCCCTGACACTGATGCACTTCGAGGGCGGCAACGCCTGGTCCGACTTCCGCGCTGCCGGGCTGCTGGCGCGGCTGCAGGCCGCCGTGCCGCGCGTCACCGCCGCCAGCGCCCGCTTCGTGCACTGGGTGGCCTTTGACGCTCAGCCCGAGCCGGCGCTGGTGGACAAGCTGGCGGCCCTGCTGGCCTACGGTCCGCGCGCGCAGGCCGCTGCGGGGGGTGCGCTGATCGCCGTCGGGCCGCGCCTGGGCACGGTGTCGCCCTGGGCCAGCAAGGCCAGCGACATCGTGCGCAACTGCGGCGTCCCGCTGCACCGGGTCGAGCGTGTCGTGGAGGTCCGCCTGGCCCTGAAGGCGCCGCTGCTGGGGTCGGCCAAGCCGCTGGACGGCGACGAGTTCGCGGCCCTGGCCGCTTTGCTGCACGACCGGATGACGGAAACCGTGTTTGCCCGCCGCGAGGATGCGGCCCGACTGTTCGAGCCGCGCACGGCTCCGCCGCTGGCACGCATCGACGTGCTCGGCCGCGGCCGCTCGGCGCTCGAAGAGGCCAACGCCGAGTTCGGCCTGGCGCTGGCCGACGACGAGATCGACTACCTCGTCCAGGCCTTTGCCGTGCGCCTGGGCCGCAACCCCAGCGACGCCGAGCTGATGATGTTCGCGCAGGCCAACAGCGAGCACTGCCGGCACAAGATATTCAACGCGCGCTTCACGATCGACGGCGTTGCCCAGCCCCATTCGATGTTCGGCATGATCCGGGAGACCGAGCGCATCAGCCCGCAGCACAGCATCGTCGCCTACCACGACAACGCTGCCGTGATGGAGGGTCAGGAGGTCGAGCGCTGGCGGCCGCAGGGCTTCACGAACGCGCCCGGGTACGGCGCGCGGCAGGCCCTGACGCACGTGCTGATGAAGGTCGAGACGCACAACCATCCGACGGCGATCTCGCCGTTCCCGGGTGCGGCCACGGGCGCTGGCGGCGAGATCCGCGATGAGGGCGCCACCGGCCGTGGCGCGCGGCCCAAGGCCGGGCTGAACGGGTTTTCGGTCGGCCATCTGCATCTGGACGGGATGGCCGAACCGTGGGAGAGCGGCAGCATCGGCAAGCCGACCCACATCGCCAGTGCCTTGCAGATCATGACCGAGGGTCCGCTCGGCGGCGCCGCGTTCAACAACGAGTTCGGACGGCCCAACCTCGGCGGCTACTTCCGCGTCTTCGAGCAGCCGGTGTCGGGCGTGATGCGCGGCTATCACAAGCCGATCATGATCGCCGGAGGCATCGGCTCCATCGACGCCGGACAGACGGCCAAGGTGGTGTTCCCGGCCGGCACGCTGCTGGTCCAGCTGGGGGGGCCGGGCATGCGCATCGGCATGGGCGGCGGCGCCGCCAGCTCGATGGCCTCGGGCAGCAACACCGCCGCGCTGGACTTCGATTCGGTGCAGCGCGGCAACCCCGAGATCCAGCGCCGGGCGCAAGAGGTCATCGAGCACTGCGCCGGACTGGGCGAGCTCAACCCCATCCTGGCGATCCACGACGTCGGCGCCGGTGGACTGAGCAACGCGTTCCCTGAACTGGTCGATGGCGCCGGCCTCGGGGCGCGCTTCGACCTGTCGGCCGTGCCGCTGGAAGAGTCCGGGCTGGCGCCCCGCGAGATCTGGTGCAACGAGAGCCAGGAGCGCTACGTGCTCGCGCTGCGGCCCGACCTGCTCCCGCTGTTCGAGCAGATATGCCAGCGCGAGCGCTGCCCGTTTGCGGTTGTCGGCGTTGCCAGTCAAGAAACCTTGCTCGAGGTCGGCCACCCCGGCGAGGCGCCGGCGATCGCGATGCCGATGGACGTCCTGCTCGGCAAGCCGCCGAAGATGCACCGCGACGTGTCGCGCGTGCCGCGCCAGGAGCCGGCGCTGGACCTCACGGGCGTGGAACTGTCGGCTGTGGCGTTGTCCGTGCTGCGCCATCCGACGGTCGCCAGCAAGCGCTTCCTGGTGACCATCGGCGACCGCACCGTCGGTGGCCTGAGCCACCGCGACCCGATGGTCGGGCCCTGGCAGGTCCCGGTGGCGGACTGCGCCGTGACGCTGGCCGACCATGTCGGCCTCGGTGGCGAGGCCATGGCGATGGGCGAGCGCACGCCGCTGGCGTCCCTGAACGCTCCGGCCTCGGGCCGCATGGCCGTGACCGAGGCGCTGACCAACCTGCTCGCGGCACCGGTGGAGCTGTCTCGCGTCAAGCTGTCGGCCAACTGGATGGCGGCCTGCGGCGAGCCGGGCGAGGACGCGGCGCTGTACGACACCGTGCGCGCCGTCGGTCTGGAGCTGTGCCCGGCGCTGGGCATCGGCATTCCGGTGGGCAAGGACTCGCTGTCGATGCGGACCCGCTGGACCGATGCCGGCGGGCACGCGCGGCAGGTGACGGCTCCGGTGAGCCTGATCGTGACCGCGTTTGCGACCTTGCCGTCGGTCGAGGGCTGCTTCACGCCGCAGCTGCAAGCCGGCGACACGACGCTGCTGCTGATCGACCTGGCCGCCGGCCGGCGCCGAATGGGTGGATCGATGCTGGCCCAGGTGCTCGGACACTTTGGCGACGAGGTCCCCGATCTCGACGACCCGGCTCGGCTGAAGGCGCTGTTTGCGGCGATCAATGCGCTGCGTTCGCAGCGGCGAATCCTGGCCTACCACGACCGCAGCGACGGCGGCCTGTGGGCCACGGTCTGCGAGATGGCGTTCGCCGGCCGCGTCGGCGTGAGCCTGAACGTCGACATCCTCGTGACCGATGGTGACGGCATCGGCGACAGCCGGGCCGAGTACGGCGATGCCAAGAACTGGTCCGGTCAGGTCGGCGAGCGGCGCAACACGCTGACGCTGCAGGCCCTGTTCAACGAGGAGCCGGGGGTCGTGATCCAGGTTCCGACGGCCGAGCGCGACGCCGTGTTTGCGGTACTGCGCGAGCATGGCCTGGCGCGCCACAGCCACGTCGTCGGCAAGACCAACGGGCGAGGTGTGATCGAGGTCTGGCGCGACGCCCGCTGCCAGTACTCGGTTGGCCTGGCCGAACTGCTGCAGCAGTGGGACGCGGTCAGCTGGCGCATTGCCCGCGGCCGCGACAACCCCGCTGCGGCCGATGCCGAACATGCGGCCGCGGCCGACCTGGCCGATCCGGGCTTGCACGAGCACCTGAGCTTCACGTTCAGCGGCTTCCCGGCCCTGACCGCGACCCGGCCCAAGCTTGCGATCCTGCGCGAGCAGGGGGTGAACTCGCACATCGAGATGAGCCGCGCGATGGCGCTGGCCGGGTTCGACACCTTCGACGTCCACATGAGCGACCTGCAGGCCGGCCGTGCGCGGCTGGAGCAGTTCCAGGGCCTGGTGGCCTGTGGCGGCTTCAGCTACGGCGACACGCTCGGTGCAGGTGAAGGCTGGGCACGCTCGATCCTGTTCGACCCCGCACTGGCGGAGCAGTTTGCGTCCTTCTTTGGTCGGGGAGACAGCTTTGCGCTGGGGGTCTGCAACGGCTGCCAGATGATGGCCGCGCTGTCGCCGCTGATTCCCGGTACGGCGGCCTGGCCGCGCTTCACGCGCAACCTGAGCGAGCAGTTCGAGGCCAGGCTGGCAATGGTCGAGGTGCTGGAAAGCCCGAGCCTGTTCTTCTCGGGCATGGCCGGCAGCCGGATGCCGATTGCGGTGGCGCACGGCGAAGGTTTTGCCAACTTCAGCGAGCGTGGCGACGCCCGGGCGGTGCAGCGTGCGCTGCGGTTCGTCGACGGCCACGGTCGTGCAACGGTGGCTTACCCCGCCAACCCGAACGGCAGCGTCGAGGGCCTCACGGGTGTAACGACGCCCGACGGTCGGTTCACGGCGCTGATGCCGCACCCGGAACGGGTCTTCCGCCGCGCCCAGATGAGCTGGCATGGCCGCATCGGCGACCGGAGTGCCCTGGGTGAGCCCAGCCCCTGGATGCAGATGTTCGTCAACGCCCGCAACGCGCTCGCGTGACGTCTCGATGAGCCAACCCACCTCGGCGCGCGCGCTCCAGTTCGCTCAAGGCCTGGGTTTGCGCGTTCCGCTGCTGATGGCGCCCATGGCGGGGGCTTCGCCAGTGGCGCTCGCCGCTGCCGTGGTTCAAGGCGGTGGCATGGCCGGATACGGTGCCTTGCTGCACGGTCCGGCGGCGATCGCGGACTGGGTGCGCGGGTTTCGTGCACTGGCGGGTGCGGATGCCGCCTTGCAGATCAATCTCTGGGTCCCGGACCCGCAGCCCGTGCGCGACGCTGCCCACGAGGCCCGTGTCCGGGCATTTCTGTCGGGCCATGGGCCCGAAGTCGCCGCCGAGGCCGGCGACGCGCTGCCACCGGACTTCGACGCCCAGATGGAGGCCGTGATCGAGGTGCGGCCGCGCGCCTTCTCGTCGATCATGGGCCTGCCGTCTCCGACCTGGGTGCAGGGTCTGCGGCAGGCCGGCATCGCCTGGTGGGCGGTCGTCACGACGCTGGCCGAGGCGCGTGCCGCGGCGGCGGCGGGTGCCGATGCCATCGTCGCCCAAGGTGCCGAGGCGGGTGGACACCGCGGCGCGTTCGACGCGGCGCGGGCGCGTGACGAATCGATCGGCCTGCTGGCACTGCTGCCGCAAGTCGTCGACGCTGTGGCTCCGGTGCCTGTGATCGCCACCGGCGGCATCGCCGACGCCCGAGGCATTGCCGCAGCGCTGACATTGGGCGCCAGCGCGGTGCAACTGGGCACGGCCTATCTGCACTGCGCGGAGGCCGGCATCGCGCCGGCCTGGCAGTCGGCGCTGGTCGACAACCCGCCGGAGGCCACACGACTGACGCGAGCCTTCAGCGGCCGCTGGGGGCGATCGCTGGCCACCGGCTACGTGCACGCCGCCGCGGCACCTGGGGCCCCGGAGCCCGCACCGTATCCGGTCCAGCGTGGCCTGACGGCCGCGATGCGCAAGGCCGCCGAGGCCGCGGGCGATGTCCAGCACCTGCAGGCCTGGGCGGGGCAGTCGGCCGCTCTGGCAGCGCCTTGGGCCGGACAATCCGCGGCCACAAAGACCAACGCCGCCTGGGTGGCGGCGTTGGCGTTGTTGCAGGCGGGCTGAAGGGTCTCAGGCGGCCTGCAGTTCGCTCACTGCGATTGCTCGATCCCGGCGATCGCCCAGCTGCGGCTGTCGTCCTCGGGCTTGACCAGGTGCCAGACCTCGTCGAAGGCGACGACCGGGCCGCCGCGCTCCTCGACCAGGTCACCCGTGAAGCGCACGCTGACGATCTGCTGGCCACCGTCGCTGCCGACGTCCAGGACCTGGGCGTCGACCTTCTTGACTTCGGTTTCCTGAGCCTCGTCGCCGCGCTCGAGCAGGTCCATCTTCAGCGCGGCAAACATCTCCGGCGTCGTGAACTGGCGCAGGTCGTCCAGGTTCTTGGCGTCGTTGGCGGCCTGCAGCCGGATGAAGATCATCTTCGCGATGCGGGCAAAACCCTCGCTGTCGAAAGCCGCCGGCACAAAGGCCTTGGGCACGGCACGCGGTGCCGGCTCGGTGGGGGCAGCGCTGCTCTCCGGGGGCATCGGGATGCCCGAGAAGGCGCCCCCGTTGGGGCCAGCTGCGTTGCCATCGGCCGGGTTCAACGCCGTGCGCTCGCTGGCGTTGGGCCAGGCGACCTGGGTCGGCGGCACGTTGCCGGAACCGGCCATGGCGGGGCTCATGGCCGACTTGCCGGCGGCCATCTTGCGGCGGATGAACACGACCAGCGCGATCACGGCCACGGCCAGCAGGGCCAGCATCATGAAGTTGGCAAACGCCTCGCCCAGGCCAAGGTGGCTCATCAGGGCAACAAGACCGACCGCGGCTGCGATGCCGGCGATGGGACCGAGCCAGCTCTTCTTTCCGGCCGCGGCCGCCGCGCCCGTGGCGCCCGCTGCGGCGGGTGCTGCTGCAGCGCCTGGGGTCGTGCTGCCCTGCGCCGGTGTCGCCGGCTTGCCGGCAGGGGCGTCAGGAGCGGTACGGGCGGGCATGTCGCGCTGCATGCCGGAACTCTTGCCGCCGCCCAGGCGCTTGGCCTCGGAGGCGGTGGGCGCCAGCGTCGCCACGAGGGCCACGACCACAGCGCCGATCAGCCAGTTCTTCAACATCGTCGATGATCCTTGGGTTGAATCTGCCGAACAGGACCCAGCCCGACACGGGAAGGCCAGCTTTGGCGACCCGCAGAGTGTGGGGGATGGCCGACGGAAAGCAAGCCGACGCCGCGATGCCCCCTGGTGCCATGGGGCATGGCTTGCGGCCAGCCAGGCCGGCCCCAGATCTACCCGTCGTTCATTTCATCGAAAACCGAGGCCCGATCCGTGGAAACCAGCACTTTCGCCCTTTGGGCTCTGAGCACCGTGCTCATCGTCGTCGGCCTGGCGGGCACTGTGCTGCCGGTGCTGCCGGGAACGGCGTTCGTGCTGGGCGGCATCGTGCTCGGGGCCTGGATCGACGACTTCACGCGGGTCGGCTACCTGGTACTCGGCTTCATCGCTGCGCTGGCCGTGCTGGCGTGGGTGCTGGAGTACGTCGCCGGCTTGCTGGGGGCGCGCAAGGCCGGTGCGAGCCGGCTGGCGCTGGTTGGCGCCGCGGTCGGCACGGTCGTCGGCCTGTTCATGGGGCTGGTTGGCGTGCTGTTCATGCCCTTGGTCGGCGCCGCCATCGGCGAGTACCTGGCTCGGCGAGACGAGAAGAACGCGGTCAAGGTCGGTGTCGCCACCTGGCTGGGCATCCTGGCGGGGATGCTTGCCAAGGTCGTGCTGGCCTTCATGATGGTGGGCTTGTTCATCGGGGCATTGCTGGTGTGAAGCGGGGCGCCGGGTCGGTAGCATCCGGTTTCATGTCGGGATCCCGTGTTGTCGCTGCATTGATGCCGTTGCTGGCCGGCTTGTTGCTGGCCGGTACGGCGTGTGCCCAGACGGCCCCTCAGTACGACCGGGCTTTCGAGCGCGAGCTGTACAAGACCCGCTTCGAGCATGAGGTGAAGTTCCGTGCTGCGGCGATCCAGGTCGCCTGGGCGGCCGAGACGCTGTGCCACTCGACGACGCCGATCGAGCCGTTTGTCCTCTGGTCGACCTACTCGATGCGCCAGCGACTCGCGGAAGAGGAGCTGAAGCTGTTTCGCCAGATCACGGGCATGGACGAGAAGTGGCGAGTCGTCTGGGCCGACGAGGGCGCGCCGGACGGCATGAGACTTGGCGACGTCGTCACCTCGATCAACGGCCGCAAGCTGCCGTCCGGTGGAACGAGCTTCGAGTTCTCGGCGCTGTTCCGCGGCGGCTCAGCCGTCAGCAACGACGACCAGGGCTTCTGGGACGTGATGCTCAAGGCCCGTGACGAGGCCGCCAAGGGCAAGCCGCTGACGGTGACGATGGAGGATGGCCGCAGCATGACCGTGGACACCCAGAAGGGCTGCGCCGGCAGCGTCACCGCGAGTTCGTTCGACAACGATCCGGACGTCTTCTGGCGCCAGGGCACCAAGCGCGCCAAGATCCCGGCCAACGCGATGATCGAAGCGCGTACCCAGGACGAGTTTCTCTGGCTGGCAGCCTTTGGCACCTACTTCCAGGCCAGCGAGAACGCGATGAAGCAGGTCCAGAAGGCCGAGGGCGCGAGCACCGGATTCCTGGTCGGCAAGATCCTTCTTCTGACCGTGCCCGGTGCCGGGATGATCCTGAGTGCGGCCGAGGCGCAGGCCGAGAAGGCGCTGGTGGTGGACTCGATCGTCGCCAGTGCGGACCTGTTCGCCAACGAGGTCGTGGCGTCGCTGGGTGGCGATCCGGCCGCCGGACTCAAGCTGACCGAGAGGCTGAACGAGCGGGGCGTCAAGGCGGATGCGGTGACGATGGACGAGTTCCGCCGCTCCAACGCCGCGGAACACGCGCGGCGGATCCGCGGTCTGCAGCTGGTGCAGGCCCAGGCGGAAAAGGACCGCGAGCGCGCCGACGCCCGGGTGCAGGAAGAGGCCGTCGCCAAGGCGGCTGCGGCGGCGGCCGCAGCCGCGGCCAAGGCGCTGATGCCGAGGCCCACCGCAGCCCCGAACTGATCACGTGTCGGGTGGTTGCAGCGTCAGCCGCCGGCCAGGCGACCCAGCGATTCGCGCAGGATCAGCCAATTCTCCTGTTGACCCTGCATCGATGGCAGCCAGTCGCTGATGTCGAGGTTGCGACGCTCGATCCAGCCCATCGGCGCCGGAACGATCTGCATTGCGGCACTGCGGGCGAGCACCGCGTTCTCGAAGTGGGCCAGCGCCCTGGGCATGTGATAGGCATGGGTCACGACGACGATGCGTTCGATGCCCTGGTCCAGAAGCAGCGCGACGCTGAGGCTGGCGTTCTCGCGGGTGTCCTTGGATTGGTCCTCGATCCAGCGCAGGGGCTGCCGGAACTCGCGCTCGGCAATCCGAGCTGCGATCTCGGCCTCGGTCGCGCCGGCAGGTGCCCCGGGGGAAAGCCCGCCGCTGAACGCCACCGGCAAGCTGGTCTGGCGCCCGAGCCAAAGGCCGTAGCGAAGCCGCTCGAGCGTACGCGCCTGCAGGCTGGACACACCGTATTCGGGCGCCAGCAGCCAGCGCCCACCGCCCAGGACGACGATGGCCATCTTGGCGCTGCGGTCGAGATCCTTGATCTGCGACGCGGTCAGCGGCATCGGTTGCCCCAGCAGCCAGGGCATCAGCGCGCGGCTGAGCACGGTGGTGTGACTGAACCACAGCCCGAGCACGGCCAGCAGCACCAGGAGCCAGGCCAGCAGGCGGCGGTGAAACATCAGGCGGGCGCCCACCAGCATCAGGATCAGGAACGGTACCGGTGGCAGCACCAGCACCGTCAGCAGGTGCTTCAGCCCGTGCAGGCCCCAGCCGGTGACGATTTCGTTCATGCCCGGTCCACGGTCTAGAAGAACGCCTGCAGCCCGGTTTGCGCCCGGCCGAGGATCAGGGCGTGGATGTCGTGCGTGCCTTCGTAGGTGTTGACGGTCTCGAGGTTGATCATGTGGCGGATCACGTGGTACTCATCGTGGATGCCGTTGCCGCCGTGCATGTCGCGCGCTGCCCGCGCGATGTCCAGCGCCTTGCCGCAGCTGTTGCGCTTGATCAGGCTGATCGCCTCGGGCGCGGCGCGGCCCTCGTCGAGCAGGCGGCCAACCCGCAATGCGGCTTGCAAGCCGAGCGCGATTTCGGTCTGCATGTCGGCAAGCTTCTTCTGGACCAGCTGGTTGGCGGCGAGCGGCCGACCAAACTGCTTGCGGTCCAGCGTGTACTGGCGAGCGGCCTGCCAGCAGAACTCGGCCGCGCCGAGGGCGCCCCAGGCAATTCCGAATCGGGCCTTGTTCAAGCAGCCGAAAGGGCCCTTCAGGCCGCTGACGCCGGGGAGGATGTGGTCTTCGCTCACCCAGACGCCGTCCATGACGATCTCGCCCGTGATGCTGGCGCGCAGGCTCATCTTGCCTTCGATCTTGGGCGCCGACAGGCCGGGCATGCCGCGCTCCAGAACGAAGCCGCGGATCGCTTCCTGGCCGCCGACGCGGCCGTCGGGGTCGACGAGCTTGGCCCAGACCACGAAGACATCGGCGATGGGGCTGTTGGTGATCCACATCTTGCTGCCCTTCAGCCGATAGCCGGCCACGCCGTCGCGGATCTCGGGCGTGGCGCGCGACAGCATGCCTGCGGGGTCGGAGCCATGGTTGGGCTCGGTCAGGCCGAAGCAGCCGACCCATTCGCCGCGGGCCAGCCGCGGCAGGTACTTCTGGCGCTGGGCCTCGCTGCCGTAGGCGTGGATGGGATGCATCACCAGCGAGCTCTGCACGCTCATCGCGCTGCGGTAGCCGCTGTCGACACGCTCGACCTCGCGTGCGACCAGGCCGTAGCAGACGTGGTTCAGGCCGGCGCAGCCGTAGCCTTCGATCGTGCTGCCGAGCAGGCCGAGCTCGCCCATCTCGGACATGATGGAGCGGTCGAAGTGTTCGTTGCGGGCCGCCAGTAGCACACGGGTCTGCAGACGATCCTGGCAATAGGCGTGAGCGGCGTCGCGAACCGCACGTTCGTCGTCGCTGAGTTGGCCGTCGAGGGCGAGCGGGTCTTGCCAGTCGAAGCTTGAGGGCATGGTGTGGCTCCGGATAATCGACGGAGTTTAGTGAACGAGCCTCCCCAGCCGAGAACATCGCCATGACCGACACCCCCACTCCCGACCTGGACCGGATCACGCTCGGGGGCGGCTGCTTCTGGTGCCTGGAGGCGGTGTACGAACTCGTCGAGGGCGTTGTCGCAGTCGAGAGCGGCTATTGCAATGGCGAGGTCGTGAACCCCAGCTACCAGGCGGTGTGCAGCGGCAGTACCGGACATGCCGAGGTCGTTCAGGTGAGTTTCGAGCCTGGGCGCATCTCCCTGGCCGAGGTCCTGCAGATCTTCTTCACGATCCACGACCCGACGCAGCTCAACCGTCAGGGCCATGACGTGGGGACTCAGTACCGCAGCGGGATCTACCTTCACGACGAGTCGCAACGCGCCGTCGCCGAAGCGGTCCTGGCCGAGGTGCAGGCTTCGCTGGCCCGCAGCGGCACGACCCGGGCCGTGACGGAACTGCTGCCGCGGCGGAACTACTGGCGGGCCGAGGACTACCACCAGCACTACTTCGCGAACCACCCGGGGCAGGGCTACTGCGCGATGGTGGTCGCGCCCAAGGTCGCGAAGTTCCGAAGGACCTTCGCCGAGAGAGTCAGGCCGGCCGCCTGACGCTCCCAAGGGCGAACCTCGGCCGGGGCCGTCAGCGGCCGATCGATCGACCGTCGACGGCGTTGCCGTAGGCCATCTCCGGACCACCGTCGTCACCGAACACGGCTTCGAGCGCCCGCCTGAGCAACTGCCGGCGGCGGCGATGCTCGGGCTGCGACCCCTGCAGCGCGGCAAGCAGCGGGGCGCGCAGCATCCAAAGGTCCAGCGGTTCTTCAGACCGGTGGACCTCGCGGTGCAGCCAAGGGTGTCGATCCGGACAGACATGGGCCAGGGCCGCCATGCAGCTGAGCTTCAGCTGGGCAAAGGCGCGCTGCGCCGCACCCAGGGCCGCGCGGTCGCCGGGCATGCCGAGGCCGGACAAGGCGCCGTGCTCGAAGGTCAGGGCAGACGAAGTCGGGTGCGGCAGGCCGCAGGCCAGGGGCGTGGCGATTGGGGGCATGGCGGGGGCTCGGAGAAGGGGCTCAGAGAGGGGCGAAACCGGAGCGGGGCGAGCGGGTCGGAAAGTGACGATTCAGGTGGGCCAGTCGGCGCTCGGCCTCGGCCTGGTCGAAGGCAGTGGCAATCGCTGTGTAGGCGGCCATGCGCAGGTGCCACAGCTCCCGCAGCGACCGGGCGCGACCGACCTGATCGTGCAGCGGCATGTCGCCAGCCAGGTCAGCAAGCTGATCGGCGAAGTCCTGGCGCACCCGGTCGAGCTGCCGCAACGAAGGCGCCGAGCGTTGGCTGGCAGGGCTGAGCAGCCAGAAGAGGACACGGTCCCACAGCCCGGCGGGCGCCAGCACCATGGAAGGCGGGCAGACCTCGGTCCGCAGTGCGCTGGAATCGCCCAGCGTGCTGGCGCGGATCGAGTCGCGGCGCGGACGGCGAAGGCTGAGGAAGGGAAACAGGGCTCGTGCGCTCATGTTCGTGATATCGGACACATCAGCCCGAACTGGAGCGCATCGTCACCCGCTGCGGCGGCGGGTGATCGGTGGAGAAAGCCGTGAAGGGCGCGCCAGTTCTGACGCTGGCCTGGCCGTTACACGATGCCGTACAGCTGCTTGCGCCGGGCCGTATAGGCCCACCAGGGCCGCGGGACGCCGCCGGCCATGAACTCGCAGGCGGCAATGAAGGTGTCGAGCACGCAGGGGTCCTGGCGCTGCCCGGTCGCGGCCTCGAGCCGGCGGTAGAGCACCAGCGCGTCCTGACCTCGGAGCTCATCGGGCAGCGCGATGCCCAGCAAGCGCAGATCGGCCGCCATCGCGGGGCCGATGTTGGGCAGTTGCTCCAGACGTTCACACTCGGCGGCGTTGCGGGCCTTCATCAACTTGATCACGGCGTTCTCCAGTCCGCGGGCTGGTCTCGGCAGGTGGGACGAAGAAGCACCCGCCGAACCCACAGCCGCAGGCGACCGCAGCGACAGCGGACGCGGGTTCCATCGGACGTTCGCAACAGGCACAGGAGCGTTCAGCATGGGACGTCCTTACATCGAGACCGGATTGCGGATGAGTCCGACGGCAAGGCCTTCAAGGCTGAAGTCGACCGTTCCCTCGGGCACGTGGATGGTGTGGAACTCGGGGTTCTCGGCCAGCAGGTCGACTCCGCCGCCGGAGGCCTTGCGCATGAAGCGCTTGACCGTGACGTCGTCGCCCAGACGCGCGACCACGATCTGGCCGTTGCGCACGCCGCGAGCGTCGGCCAGTCTCTGCACCGCGAGCAGGTCGCCGTCGAGGATGCCGGCATCGCGCATGCTCATGCCGCGTACACGCAGCAGGTAGTCGGGCGTGCGGGCGAAGAGCGTCGCGCCGACGCTGACCGTGGTGTCGATGTGTTCCTGGGCCAGGATGGGGCTGCCCGCCGCCACCCGGCCGACCAGGGGCAGGGTCAGCTGTGCAATGCCGGGCAGTGGCAGCAGGCTCTGGCGGGCCTGGTTCAGTGCCTTGAGGGCCTGGGACTTGAGGCGGATGCCCCGCGAAGTGCCGCCCAGCAGCTCGATCGCGCCTTTGCGGGCCAGTGCCTGCAGGTGCTCTTCAGCGGCGTTGGCGGATTTGAACCCGAGGGCGGCGGCAATCTCGGCCCGGGTCGGTGGAGAGCCGGTGGTCTGGATGCGGCGGCGGACAAGATCGAACACCTCTTGCTGGCGCCCGGTGAGCTTCAGCGAAGCGTCGCTAGAGTCGCTGGGGTCCGTGGGGTCGTTGCGGTCGCGAGCCAGTGAGGTCATGACATGACTGTAAGTGCATCCAGTGCTGTAGTTTCATCCATAAATGGCCGCTTGCCAAGGGGGTCTCGTGCCGGAGCCTGAGGTCCGCTCGGGCAGGGTCCTGGTTCTGGGCTGCGGTGGCACGATTGCCGGGGTTGCGCGTGCCGGCCACTCGGCCGCCGAGTGGGTGGCCTATGACGCTGGGGCGTTGGGGGCCGGGCAGCTGGTGGCGGCGTTGCCGGGGCTCGCCGCCGTGCCGCTCGAGGTGCGCGACGTGGCGCGCCTGGACAGCTGCGACATGGACATCGAGACCTGGCAGGCGCTGGCCCGCGCCGTCGGTCACGCACTTGCGGATCCGCAGATTGCCGGCGTCGTGATCACCCACGGTACCGACACGTTGGAAGAAACGGCGTTTTTCCTGCACTCGGTTTGGGCATCCGCCAGCAAGCCCGTGGTGCTGACCGCGGCGATGCGTCCGGCCACGGCGGCGTCACCGGACGGCCCGCAGAACCTGCTCGATGCCGTGGCGCTGGCACGCGACTCGTGGATCCGGGGTGTGCTGGTGGCTTTCGGGGGCCAGGCCTGGCCAGGCGACGAGGTGCGAAAGCTGCATGGCCAGTCGGTCGCAGCCTTTGCCGGTGGGCCGGGCGGGCCGGCCGCGGTCGTGGCCAACGGGGTCGTCACGGCGTTTAGACTCGCGCCGGGCGCGCCGTCGGTGGTTCCGGAAGCGATCTGGGGCACCGACCCTGCGCGCTGGCCCTGGGTCGAGATCGTCACCAGCCACGCGGGGGCCCGGGGCGACGGCGTGGCCGCGCTGCTTGCCGCCGGCGTGCAGGGCATCGTGGTCGCCGGCACCGGCAACGGCAGCATTCATCAGACCCTGCGCGCGGCCTTGCGCGAGGCGCAGGCGCGTGGGGTGCCGGTCTGGCGAGCCAGCCGTTGCATTGCCGGTGGCGTGCTCGGTCCCTGGGACGACGACCTTCCCCTGTCCGGGCTGCTGACGCCGGCGCAGGCGCGAATCGCGCTGGTGCTTCAGCTGCTGGCGACTCGCTGAATCTGGCCGGAAAGCGCCCAAGGAGTCGCGATGGACGAGGATCTGACGCGAAGCATCGTGCTGTGGCTGTGGGGCGGCATCCTGGGCGGCCTGCTCGCGGCGGGACTGGTGGGGTTCGTCTGGCGCTGGGTCGGCAAGGCGTCCGATGCCATGGGCATCGGTGCGACGGTGTTTTTTGTCGTCCTGTCCGTCGGGGCCGGTGGCGCGACCTGGATCGCGACGTCGGCTGCGCTCGA
Source organism: Rubrivivax sp. (assembly GCA_021297985.1). Lineage (GTDB taxonomy): Bacteria > Pseudomonadota > Gammaproteobacteria > Burkholderiales > Burkholderiaceae_C > Rubrivivax. Next base: position 546 of record JAJTGU010000019.1, on the reverse strand, counting down.
ACGTCGAAGCGGCACCGTCCCGGCTCTGGGCGAGTTGCTGCGCTTCGAGACCCAGCGTCTCCATGACAACCGGAACCGTCGCACGACCACCGTGGAGGCCCCTCGGGTGGCCTTCACGACGTCCGAGGGTCGACGCGTCGAATTCACCGCCCTGGGTGGCAGCCTGAAGGGTCGTGAGCCCGGAGACGCGGTGCGCGTGCGCTACCGGCCCGAAACGCCGGAGCTGGCCATCGTCGACGACTTCCAGCACCAGTGGGGTGCCGCCTGGGGCATGGGCGCATTCGCCGGCTTCGGCCTGGCGGGGGCTGTGGGATGCCTGTCGTGGGTGGCCGGTGAACTGCGCCGCCTCGGCACCGCTCGACAGCCGGGCAAGGGGCCGAAGGGCAAACCGCCCCCGAGCGCTGCAACCGGACCTTTGACCCGTTGGCGGCAACGGCATGGGCCGCGCTTCGGCCGGCCCTTGATCGGCCTGGCCTGGCTGAACATGCTCGTGGCCCTGGTGACGGCCGGAGCCTTCTCGGACAACGTCGCACGCCGATCAGCCCG
>JAJTGU010000039.1 GCA_021297985.1 Rubrivivax sp. | reverse complement strand
CTGGAGTACCCGCTGGTCTTCCTGCCCTTTGCCTGGGACGGCAGCCTCGGCAAGGACCGGGCCCGGTATGCCACCGAGAAGCGTGCCGAGGACGGCAGCACGGTGCTCGACTTCAGTCCCGACGCCGCCCAGGACCCTGCCCATGTGCAGGCCGCGCTTCTGGGCCGGAACGCAGAGGCCCAACGCCTGATCTACGTCGCCCTGACCCGCGCCGTGGCACGCTGCCACATCGTGGTCGGCCCTTACCGCAGGTCCGCGACGGACAGGGCCACCTCCAAGGAGAGCGCCTGCTCGCCGCTGAGCTGGCTGGTCGCGCCCCTGGCCGACCAGCAACCGGAGATCGGCGCCTGGATCGCGGGCAAAGAGCGTCTTGAAGCCGACGCCCAGGAATCCGCCTGGTGGGCCCTGGCCGACATCGCAACGGCCGACGGGCGGCCGGAACCGGCGGCCGCTGCATCGGTTGCCCTGGAGCGTCTGCCGGCCTGGCCCGACGGCGTGCCTCCTTGGCTGGACCAGGCCGAGCCCGAGGCGAGCCGGCTCACCGCCGCCGATCTGCCGGCCGCGCCGGTGCCACTGGCCTGGCGCCTGGCCAGCTACAGCGCGCTGGCGATGGGGGCCGACGCCGCCACGGCGGCGGCCGATCATGACCTCGCCGACGGGGCCCCTTCCAACCCGGTCGGCGCCATGGCCGATGACCTTCAAGAGGCCGCCGATGGGGCCTGGCCCGACGACGACATCCTGAACTTTCCACGTGGAGCCGTTCCCGGCAGCTGTCTGCACCGCGTGTTCGAACTGGCCGACTTCCAGCGGCCCGAACAGTGGCCGACCGCCATTGACCGCGCGCTGCTCGAAGTCCCCCTTCCGGCCTCACCCGAGTCGCGAGGGTCGGCCCGGCCACACGCGGCACGCCAGCTCCTGGGCATGCTGGCGCAGGTTCTGGACACGCCCATCCCGCTGCCGTCGCCGCCGGGCGCCGCCGGAACCGCGACACCCCTTCGACTGGCCCGTGTGCCCTGGACCCGCAGGCTGGTCGAGCTCGAATTCCACCTGCCCGTGCGGCAACTGCACGCGGACTCGTTGTCGGCCCTGCTTGCCGAACACGGCCTGCGCGGCCCGCAGTGGCGGTTTGCACCCCTGCACGGCGGCGCCCTGCGAGGCTTCATCGACGCCGTGATCGAACACGCGGGCCGCTACTGGATCGTCGACTGGAAGTCCAACCACCTCGGCATGCTCGAGGCCGACTACGCGGCGCCCTCGCTGGCGGACACGATGACGCGGCAGGGCTACCACCTCCAGGCGCAGCTCTACCTTCTGGCGTTGCACCGGCACCTGGCCCTGCGCCTGCCCGGCTACAGACGCGAGCAGCACCTGGGCGGCGCGCTCTACCTGTTCGTGCGCGGCATGCGACCGGGCTGGTCCGCGAGCAGCGGCGTCCACCTGACGCGGCCCGACGCTGGCTTGCTGGACCGCCTGGGCAAAGCGTTCGCGCCCGAGACCGGCGCTGCAACGGCAGGAGCGACGCCGTGACCCCACAACCCGACAGCCCGGTCGACGACGACGCCTTCGCCACCGCACTGGCCGCGCGCATCGCCGCCTGGTCGCCGGACGGCAGCCCCGCTGTCGCCGAAGCCGGCCGCGCCTTGGCCCTGGCCCTGGCCGAGGGCCATGTCTGCCTCCAGTCGCCTGAACTGGACCCTTGGCTGCCGGCGCTGCGGGCGAGCCCGCTGGTCGGCACGCCCGCGACGGTGGGCCTGCACCCGCTGGTGTTGGCCGAAGATGGAAACGGGAGCGGGGACGGACCCGTCGGTGGTGCAGACGGCCCTCGGCTGTACCTGCGGCGCGACTTTGAGCTTGAGTCGGATCTGGCGCTGCGCCTGGCCCGGCTGGCGCGCGTCGGCCGGCTGAGTCTGGTCAGCGGCGGTCCAGGCAGTGGCAAGACCACCCGGGTCGCCCGCATGCTGGTCGCCCGGCTTGAGGCCTCACCCGGGCTTCGCATCGGTCTGGCCGCGCCGACCGGCAAGGCCGCCGCTCGACTGACCGAGGTCATGCAGCAGCATCCCGAGTCCGCGCGCCTGGCGGCTCTCGGTCCGGTTCAGACGCTGCATCGCGTCCTCGAAGCCCGCGCCGCGGGTCGGCGTGGTGGCGCCGCCTTCGGACGCCACCGCAGCCGCCCCCTGGCGCTGGATCTGCTGGTCGTCGACGAAAGCTCGATGCTCGACCTGGGTCTCGCGGCGGCACTGCTCGATGCGCTGCCCGCGGATGGCGAGTTGCTGCTCGTGGGCGACCCGGGTCAGCTGGCCGCGGTCGAGGCCGGTGCGGTGTTCGCGGAGCTTTGCGCCTTTGACTGGAGCGGCATCGCACCCGGCCTGCATCTGGCGCTGACCGGCAGTCACCGCTATGCCGCCGACTCGCCCGTCGCGGCGCTGGCCGCTGCAACGCGGCAAGGAGACGCCCGGGCCGTCTCCGAGGTCTGGCAGGGGCTGTCGGCCGACGAGCGCATCGCCGACGACCCGTCTCTGCAGCAGGCACTGGCATCCGGCCTGGCCCCCTACGTCCAGGCGTTGCGCTCGGACCCGCCCGACCCGGCGGCCCTTCACGCCGCCCGGCGTGGCTTCATGGTTCTGGCGGCACAGCACGCCGGCCAGCGCGGGACGGCCGCTCTGAACCGCCGGATGAGCCTGCTCGTGCAGCAGGCGCTGGCGATCCGGCCGCCGCCCGGGCCGGCCGGCATCGAGGCCTGGCCCGGTCGGCCGGTGCTGTTGCAGCGCAACGACGCGGCGCTGGGTCTTGTCAACGGAGACGTCGGCATCGTGCTGCCGGCTCCCGCTGGCTGGGACGCGGTGTTCGAGGCCCCTGGCGGTGGCCTGCGAAGGGTGGCGCTGGAACGGCTTCCGGCCCACGACACCGGCTTCGCCGTCACGGTCCACAAAGCCCAGGGCTCCGAGGCGGACACCGTGCTCGTGGTGCTGCCGGAGCCGAACAGCCCGCTTGCCCGCCGCGAGTGGATCTACACCGCGGTCACCCGCGCTCGACGGCGATTGCTGCTGGCCGGGACGCTGGAGAGCCTGATCGCGGCCGTGACAAGGCCGACGCCGCGTCACTCCGGCCTGAGCCATCGCCTGCGCGACGCGCTGCGGTCTCCGCTGGATTGAACGGCCGCCAAGCACAGCTTCCGTCTGCGGTCAATCCACCACTCGAGCGGCGGCACTGGCGCCGGCCAACGGGTTTGCCCGGTCCACACGCGGACATCGGCTCGACAGAATTCGTCCGAACAACTTTCCCGGCCCCGCGGCCACCTGACCGGACCGACCACGACCATGCGACTGCAGCGACTACCCCTGGCCCTCAGCCTGACGTTCGGCCTGACGATGGGCCTTGCCACCACCGCCAGCTTTGCCGCCGGCAACATCAACAGCGGGACGACGCAGCTGCAGTTCACCGGCACGCCGTTCACCACCGGCAGCGGCAACGCCAACCTGTTCTTCGGGGGCACCTTCAACGGCACGGACATGCTTTCGATGCTGAACTGGTCGTACAACCAGGGCGTCGGCACCTCGAACCGCCCGTTCAGTTCCCTGGGCGGCCCGACCGAGAGCTATGTCGGCGACACGGCCACATTCACCTGGACCAATGCCGGCGCCGGCGCAGCGGGGGTCGCGCGCTGGGACGCCGTGATGACGGTCAAGCTGCGGCAGATCGCGCCCGGTTCGGCCAACAACCCGGGCGCAGCACAGGTCGACAGCAGCCTGACCTTCAAGTCGAACGCGAACAACGCCGGCAACGTCACGTTCAACGTGTTCCATCACCTGAACATGGACATCATCGGGACCAACGTCAACGCCGGTCCGGACGACACGCACCGCGTGCTCAACAGTACCGCGATCACCGCCCGTGCATTCGATTCGACCGGGCCGCACTACAGCGAGATGGTCGCCGTCGGCGCCCAGCGCTACGAGTTCAACACCGGCGCCGTGCTGCGACCCAGGCTCGGTTACGGAAGCAACGGCACCGGCACCGGCAATCTGTCGACGCTGGCGGGCACGTCGGTGCCGGACTACTTTCCAGGGGGCACGGCCGAAGGCTCCGCCGCGTTCCAGTGGACGCGCATGCTGGCCCCCGGCGAGAGCATGAACATCAGCACCTCGTTCACCGTCAACGCCCCGATCCCCGAGCCCTCGACCTACGCGCTGATGGCCTTGGGCCTGGCCGCGGTTGGCGCGGTTGCACGTCGGCGCCGCCAGCAGGCCTGAACCCGCAGACCCGGAGGAGACAACGGGGGCCCGAAGAGGCCACCG
>JAJTGU010000127.1 GCA_021297985.1 Rubrivivax sp. | reverse complement strand
CGGCTGCCGTCGCCGGCGCGCGGACCAGCTTCGACAGCTCACCGAGGCCGATCGGTGGCACGGCCAGCCATGGCAGCGCATACAGCCGCTGTGCGAGGCCAGCGGACATGCGCTCGATCTGCTTGCTCTCGCCCGCGAGCCGGGCCTGCAGCACGGGGTCGTGTGTTCCCGCCGCCAGCACGCTCTTGTTGAGCACCCAGGCGTAGGGCTCGATGCGGGCGCGGCGCAGGTCGTCCTGCAGCGCGGCGGCCTGCGACACCGGCGTCACCTCGGGCAGGGTCACCAGAATGATCCTGGTGTACGCCCCATCCTGCAGCCGCATCAGCGGCGTCACGACACGTGCCGCGCCTCGGCCTTCGAACTCGCGGGTCATCTCGCGGTGGTAGGCCCCGGTTGCGTCCATCAGCAGCATCGAGTGTCCGGTGGGCGCGGTGTCCAGCACGACGAAGGCGCTTCGACCTTCGCTGACGATGCGCGAGAAGGCGTGGAAGACCGCCACCTCCTCGGTGCAGGGTGACTGCAGGTCCTCCAGCAGCAAGGCTTGCTCCTGCGCGTCGAGCTGGGGGGATCGGGCGGCCATGATCTTGTCGATGTAGCGCTGCGTCTCGACCTTCGGGTCGATGCGGCTCACCTTGAGGCCCGGCAGCTCGCCCTCCAGCGTGCCGGCCAGGTGCGCCGCCGGATCGGTGGTGCTCAGGTGCACGGACTTGCCGCGCTGCACCAGGCCGATGGCCAGGGCCGCGGCGATGGTGGTCTTGCCGACACCGCCCTTGCCCATCACCATGATCAGGCCGTGACCGCCCGCGGCCAGGTCATCGGCCAATGCCGCCAGACCCGGGATCGGGTGGCGGTCTGCGTCCTGCGGTTTCGCCTGCAGGGCCACCGGTGCGGCACCGGGAACGAGGAGGGCGCGCAGGGCGGGCAGGCCGACGGTGTCGAACGGGCGCAGCGGTACCCGATCCTGCGGCAGCGCTCGCAGCGATGCCGGCATGGCGTCCAGCGCCTGCCGCCCCAGGGCCTCGATCGCACAGGCCGTGGCGTCACTGCGGTCGCTGGCGTGGAACACGCCGTTGATGGCCAGGCGCTGATTGTTCAGTCCCAGCTCGCGCAGTTCGACCGAGGTGCGAGCCGCCTCGGCAATCGCGCCGCGGTCGGGTCGGGTCACCAGGACGACCGTGGTCCTTGCGGGGTCGCTCAGCGCATCGAGTGCGGCCTTGAACCGGGCCTCCTGCATCTTCAGGCCCGAGTGCGGCCCGAGACACGAGGCACCGCGGTCGTTGCCATCCAGGAAGCCGGCCCAGGCCTTGGGCAGGCTGAGCAGGCGCAGCGCGTGCCCGGTCGGCGCCGTGTCGAAGACGATGTGGTCCCAGGCTTGCGCGCCGTCGGCCAGCAGCGACGAGAACTCGTCGAACGAGGCGATCTCGGTCGTGCACGCACCCGACAGCTGCTCGCGCACGGTCGACAGTTCCTCTGCAGTCGCGCCTGCGCCCATCTGCGCCAGCACGCGCTGGCGGTACGACTCGGCGGCGTTGTCGGGGTCGATGTTGAGGACCGACAGGCCAGGCGCCCCGGGCACCGGGACCGGCGTGTTGCGCAGTTCGATGCCCAGCATCTCGTCGAGGTTGGACGCGGCATCGGTGCTGACGAGCAGCACCCGCTGGCCGGCATCGGCCAGCGTCAGCGCGGCGGCCGTGGACAGCGAGGTCTTGCCGACGCCGCCCTTGCCGGTGAAGAACAGATGCCGCGTCGGTTGCTCGATGAAGCCGATCGTGCTGCGGCACTTGCTGCAGCCCGACCCTGGAACCTTGATCTTCATGTTGGTGTCCTCTGGGGGAACTGTGCTCCGCCTGGCGCCGGCCCCCTTGATCTCGATCAGCCTGCATCGCGAGAGAGGCGGCGTCTGTTCGCCACCGCACCGCTTCGCGTGCTGCAGCAAGGCGCCGTCGGCCTGACCCATGGGCTGACCTGGCCCCCCATCGCGACAGGCCCCTGCGCGAGTTGCGACCGGGCGTGACCGCCGCGACCGGGGCTATCGCGGTCATCGGCCGAAACTGTTGGGCAAACGCGGCGCCGCTTCCTAGACTGCGTGCCACCGTGGACCCCACGACAGTCGAAGGAGATGACGATGACGCAGGAATCGAAGTGCCCGTTCTCGGGCGGTGTGCGCCAGCAGGCCCTGGCCGGTGCGCGTGGCAATGCCGACTGGTGGCCGAACCAGCTGAACCTGAAGATCCTGCACCAGCATTCGGCCAAGTCCGATCCGATGGACAGCGGCTTCGACTACGCCGCCGAGTTCGCGACGCTGGACCTGCACGCGGTGGTCGCCGACCTGCACGCGCTGATGACGGATTCGCAGGACTGGTGGCCGGCCGACTACGGCCATTACGGCCCGTTTTTCATCCGCATGGCCTGGCATGCCGCGGGCACCTACCGCATCGCCGATGGTCGCGGCGGCGCCGGTTCGGGCTCGCAGCGCTTCGCACCGCTGAACAGCTGGCCCGACAACGGCAACCTCGACAAGGCGCGCCGGCTGCTGTGGCCCATCAAGCAGAAGTACGGCGCCAAGCTGTCGTGGGCCGACCTGATGGTGCTGGCCGGCAACGTCGCGCTGGATTCGATGGGCTTCAAGACCTTCGGATTCGGTGGCGGCCGGCCCGACATCTGGGAGCCTGAAGAGGACATCGACTGGGGCCCCGAGGCCCAGTGGCTGGGCGACGAGCGCTACCGCGGCGCGCGCGAGCTGGACAACCCGCTGGCGGCGGTGCAGATGGGCCTGATCTACGTCAACCCCGAAGGCCCCAACGGCAAGCCCGACCCGCTGGCCTCGGCGCGCGACATCCGCGAAACCTTTGCCCGCATGGCGATGGACGACGAGGAGACCGTCGCCCTGGTCGCCGGCGGCCACACCTTCGGCAAGGCCCACGGCGCCGGCGATCCGGGCCGGCATGTCGGCCCCGAGCCCGAAGGTGCGAGCCTCGAAGAGCAGGGCCTGGGCTGGAAGAACACGCTCGGCAGCGGCAAGGGCGGCGACACCATCACCAGCGGCCTGGAAGGCGCCTGGAAGCCCAACCCGACGACCTGGGACAACGGCTACTTCGAGACCCTGTTCGGCTACGAGTGGACACTGACCCGCAGCCCCGCCGGCGCCCAGCAGTGGACGCCCACCGACCCGGCCGCG
>JAJTGU010000199.1 GCA_021297985.1 Rubrivivax sp. | reverse complement strand
GGCGACTGAGCGGCCGCCAGCGCAGCCTCGTCGCTCTGGAGCTGCTTTCGTCTCTTCTCGATCTCCTTGTCCAGACTGTCCGATGTCACCGGTGTCTTCACCTTGAGTTGGGCGACGAACTTGGCGATCTCGGCGGTGGCTGTCTTCAGTGCGGCATCGGCCTCCGTCGGGTGCTTCAGTCCCTTCTTTCCCTTTTCGGCCTTGACCGCTTCCGACTGCTTCTTGAGCTCGGGCTCCAACTCCTTGGAAAACCGTTCGAGCCCCGCCTCCGCGTCCTTCAGCAGGGTGCGGCTGGCTTCCACCTGTTGTTCCAGCTTTTCGATCTCGTGCACGGTACGCACGAGGCCCGGATCGGTCGTGATGGGCAGCAACTGGACGATGCGGTGCCCGCTGACGGGCTTGCCGGGTTCGATCTCGATGCTGTTGCACGCCACACGCCGTATGCCGTGTCCCGCATGGGCTTTGGTGCCACCGCCATTGGCGGCCGAAGCTGCGGCAGCAATGTCCGCCAACAGGGGATCGAGGTCGTCGCCAATGGCTTGAAGCTCCGGCTTGCTTTCGCCGGGAGGCAAGGCCATGAACGCAACCAGGCGGTCGTCGAAGGTGTTGCGCTCGGAATCTGCGCGACGGATGCCGACGAGGTTCAGCCGGAAAGGCCGATCGACGACGCTCAGCGACACCCCGGCACCGGCTGCCGTGAGCTTCAAGCGGCAGACAAGACACGGCGTTGCCGGGGTACACCCCGGCGCATCGACCATCTCGCCAGCTCCAGGCGCGGTCATGGCACGACCTCGGTCGAGTGGACGAGGACGATCTCGCGTACCTTCAATCTTGCTTGGACGCGTGAAAAGTTCCAGGCCCTGTCGATGTCATCGCCCTCGGTGATCCAGTCGTGAATCGGACCAAAGAACTGAGCCAGCTGCTCGTCGTCGAAGGTCGACACGACCGTGCGCCAGACTCTCGGGTCATACCACCTGAACAGCAGCCGGCGCCCGTCCTCGGTCTTCACCTTGAGGAACTTGCGCAGGTGGTGCCGCAGGTTCGACGGGTCGTCGATGCGCAGGTAGACCCCCCAGGCCTGGCCCCAGCCTTCGCCGAGCAGCCGCGCCGTCAGGCGATGGCCGGGCAGCAACTCGACGAGTTGCGGCGACACCCGTTCGAGTTCGCGCGGCAGTCGGCCGGCGTAGAGGCTGCGGTACTCGAGACGCGATTCGATCAGCGCCTGGTGGATGCGCGGGTCACGGGCGCCGTCGAGTACCGCCCAGACGGACATGCCGGACGCGCCCTTTGGCCAAAGCAAAGCCTCGATCGCAGCCCGGCGCTCGGCCACGCGGTCCGGACCGGGGTCGGTGGCGACGGGCGAAGACAAGGTCGTGTTCATGCCATCGCAGCCGCCACTTCAGCCGCTGCCGCCTTGGCGCACTCTTCGCAGAACGGCACACCCGCGCTCGCCGCATCGGTAAGCGTCTGCACCATCGCCGCCACGTCCAGGTTGACATCGAAAGTGCCTTCCGGGGCACTCGGCGCCGCAACGGGAGCCGCACGTGGCGGCGCGGGGGCTGGCGGCGGCGGTGGCGGCGGCGCCTGGGACACAGTGCCTTGGGCCAGCAGCCTTGGGGCCGCCCGTGCGCCGCTCAAGCTCAGCAGGCCACTGGCCACCGCAGGCGCCACCAGAGCGGCCACTTCGTGATCCGCGAGGCGGGAGGTCGCGTCGTCGAGGCCCAGCGACGCCAGCGCAGCGCGAAGCCGTGCCTGGCCGGTGTCAGGGCCGAGCAGGGCCTCGACCTCGCGCGACGCGGTGTCGCGTGCCGCAAATGGCGGTACGGCCGACCTTGGGCGCGGGTTGTCGGGCATGGATCAGATCCGCCGCGATGCCATCCGGATCGCGCGAACGGCCAGCGACCGCATGTGGGTCCACAGCATCTCGAGCACCCAGCGCACAAAAGCCACACCCATCTCGCCGACGCTGACCGCCGCGCGGCCGAGGAATCGCATCACGGCACTGAACAGGCCTCGAGCCTGCTCGGCCAGTTCACGACAACGCGCAATGCCTTCGCTGACCAACCAGGCCAAGCGGTCAAGCACCGTGGCGGTGGCCGCGAGCAGGCTGCCACCGACGACCAGCAACGCCCGGCCGACCAGCCAGCGCATTGCCCGGCCGATGAGCAGCAGCGCCGCACCCGAGCCCATCGGGGACAGCATGGCCATGGCCAGCGCGTGGTCGTACTCGGCCTGGGACTCGATCGCCCGCTGGCGTTGGGCCGAGGCGCTGCGCAGATCGCTCCAGCCCTTGCCGGCGACCGCTGGGGCATAGGTCGCCGCCATCCGGTGGGCAGACGGAGCAATCAAGCCGGCCCCGGTGTCGATGGCCATGCCTTCCACGTGAAAGAACGGAAACAGCGGAATCATCGGCACCGGATCGGCGACGTTGTAGACGCGGAAGGTCCGACTGTTGCCGATGGCCGAGACGAAGGCCTGGCGGTGGAACCAGTCGCCGACCCGCGGCGCGCCAAAGGTGTAGACCAGCACCTCGGCAATGCCACGCTGGGCCAGGTACTCGGCGTTGAGCATCGCCAGCGCGCCCCCCAGGCTGTGGCCGACGCAATGGATGCGGGTGGGCGCGGGGCCCTCCAGCGCACGTTCAAGCTGTCGTGTGTACGAGTTCCAGGTCGACATGAATCCCGAATGCACGAGCCGGCCGCTTGGGCCGCTGACAAGGGCAAAGTTCAGGTCGGTCAGCGCGTCGGCGACGGTGGCGGTGCCACGCGTCGCGATCAGCATCTCGCCGGCGCGTGCACCGTTGCCGCGGGCCACATAGCCAAAACCGGTGAGCTCGCTGTAGAAGATGTTTCCGGACCGACCCTCGAAGCGGTCGGCACCCGTGCCGCTGAAGCCCGACTCGTCGCTGAGGACCGGGTCCTCGCTGCTCATCGGCGCGTTGCGCTCGCGGACCTGATCGACGCTGCGCTCCTGCAGCGCATAGACACCGTTGGCGATGGATGCCGCCTGCGACGGACTCAGGGAGTGGACGGTCATGGTCGCCGAGGTTGCGAGTCAGACGGACATTCTCAGACGAACTCGCAGATGCCGCTCATCTGGCCATGCCGGGCAAACGGCGCTTCGAGCCGGCAGACCAGGCGAAGGGGCTTGCCGCCGGACTCGGAATCGTTGTCGTAGTCGCGCTTGTCCATCATCCAGGCCTTGTAGCTGCGTCCGTTGTGGCGGATCAAGATGGTCTGCTCGACGAACGGCTCGTGCGGCACCAGGCCGCCGAGAAAGGACCTGCGCGCCACGCGCGGCAGGCTGAAGCTGCCCGCCGCATCGGTGGTCGCGGTGTCGGCGCCGTTCTCCTTCTTCCAGGTCCATCGCCAACTGCGCTCCACCGAGGCGCCTGCCAACGGCTTGCCGGCTTCGAGCACCTGGCCCTGAACCGCGGAAAACAAGGTCATCTCGGCCATCGCACATCCTTGGAGGCTCACCGCCAATGCGGCAATCATCGCGCAGCGAAGGTATCGGTGGGCAGACACCGCGTTCATCGCGACAACTCTAGGCTCGCCGAGACCGCACGCGGGACCCCGTTGCAGTCACTCGATGTGGGTCTCATGCGGTGTCATGTTCGGGTTCGCCAGGAAGTACTGCGCATTGCTGTAGTACTTGAACGCCAGCCGCCCGGGCTGGTTGCTCGGCTCCTTCAGGCCGACGCGCACCTGGTTCAGGTCGATTCCGCAGTCGCGCAGCATCATCAGCGCGTTGATCAGCTGGATGCGGTCGGGTTTGTAGTGACCGCTGTTGTTGTCGATGCTCCACAGTCGGCCCTGGACCACCTGCACGATGCCGGCGCTGATCACCTCCTTGCCGGCGTTGAAGCTCGAATGGTTGAAGCGCTGGTGCGCCGGCAGGTTCCTGCCGTATTCGACGTGGTCGGCAGAGTACATGTTGCCGTAGGCGTCGATCACGTAGGGATGGCCGCCGCGATCGAGCTCGCCGGTGTCGACCTTGCTGTCTGGGCCGTCGTAGAGGATGCCGTCCTCGATCATCACGAGCTTGCCGATGCGGTCCTGCTTGTTCAGGAACAGCACCTCGGTCTCCATCAGGTTCTTGGCGGCGTGGGTTTCGATCAGGGTCTTGAACTCGGCAGCGGTCAGCGTATTGAAGGTCTTGCCATTCAGATCGATGTCCATGCGGTCAGCGAAGCCCACGAGTGCCGAGGCCGTCGAGCCCGACAACGCCTGCGTCTTGCCCGAGGCCAGGTAGGTGGTGCGCTCATGCTGGTAGCCCCCCACCAGGGCTTGCGTGCTGCCGGTGTAGTGGGCCGCCGCGGCCTTGCGCTTCTCGAAGGTCTCGAACTGCAGACGCGCGAACAGCTGGTCGGCGAGCTGGTTGACGCCAGTGCGGCGTAGCGTCGTCGTGTCCGAGCTCGAGTCGGCCTTGTCCTGCAGCCAGCCGCGGCAGGCCTTCAGCGCCAGCACCAGGCCGCTGATGCTGGTGTCGCGCGTGCCCAGGCCGCCATTCCACCGCTGCAGCGCCTTGTCGATGCGCGAGAGGTGCTTGCCGCGGTGGCGCTTGAAGATGCTCGACGGCGTGGTGGTGCTCTTGAAGGCCTGGAGGCTCCAGACCTGGGGGGCGACTGCAGACATGGCTAGAGGTCGTTGAGGGTTGAGCGGAGTGGGTCCAGCACGCTGCGATCAAGCAGCAAGCCGCTCGGGGAGTAAATCACGGCACTCCTGCTGCGGCAAGCCGCTCACCAGCGGATGGAGATTCATCCCGGGAGACGGCCAAAGCCGTACTGCCGCTCGTGCAGGGTCGCGGCGATGCGATCCCACATCGTCTTGTAGATGCGGTCGGTCGGGTGGGCATCGTCGGACGAGGTGACGTGCACCAGGCCGTCGGTGGCCTCGTAATCGGCCGCGCCGACGTGGCGGTCGCTCGTACCCTTGGCCTGCGAGCCGGGGATCAGGCGCAGGCCTTCGAGCAGCGATGACACCGATTCGCGCGACAGCACCGGCGACATCTCGACAAAGGCGTCGCCGTGCCTTCCTGCGGCCTCGCGCAGACTGTGGTTGTAGAGCAGCACCCCGCTCTCGAAGTTGTTGAGCACGCGGCGAACTTCGTACTCCGCCTTCATTTCTTTGTCGGCCGCGCTGCGCGCCTTGGCCAGGTCCTTGCGGGCCTTGTCCGCGGCGCCGGCGGCCTGTGCGGAGGTCAGCTTCGCGAG
>JAJTGU010000200.1 GCA_021297985.1 Rubrivivax sp. | reverse complement strand
CTGCCGAATCCGCCACCGACGTCGGGGGCGACGACGCGCATCTTGTGCTCGGGGATGCCGAGCACGAAGGCGCACATCAGCAGCCGCTCGACGTGCGGGTTCTGGTTGGCAACGTACAGCGTGTACTGGTCGTCGGCGCTGTTGTAGACGGCGTTGGCGGCCCGCGGCTCGATCGCATTCGGGATCAGCCGGTTGTTGCGGAAGGTCAGCCGCGTGACGTGGGCGGCCCCCTTGAGCGCGTCGTCGGTGCCGGCGGCGTCGCCGATCTGCCAGATGTAGCAGCGGTTGTCGGGCGCGGCCTCGTGCATCGCCGGACCGGCGGTGGCCTTGGCGGCGTCGACGACCGAGTCGTGGACCTCGTAGTCGACCTCGACCAGGGCGGCGGCGGCCTTGGCCTGTGCGAGCGTCTCGGCAACGACCAGCGCGACGCGGTCGCCGACGTAGCGGACCTTGCCGTCGGCCAGCACCGGGTGCTTGGGCTCCTTCATCGGCGAGCCGTCGGCGGCGTTGTTGATCTGCCAGCCGCAGGGCAGGCCGCCCACGGCCTTGAACGGCTCGCCGTCATAGACCGCCACCACTCCGGGTGCGGCCTTGGCTGCCGCGGTGGACAGGGACTTGATCGTGGCGTGGGCGTGCGGGCTGCGCACGAAGACCCCGTAGGTCTGACCCGGCAGCACGATGTCGTCGGTGTAGTTGCCTCGGCCGGTGAGGAAGCGTGCATCCTCGCGTCGGACCACGCTCTGGCCGATGAAACCCTGACGTGCGTTCATGTGGACTGTCTCCTGGCTGTGTTCGGGGGTCGGACGTTCAGGCCTTCATCGCCGCCGCGCCTTGCTGCACGGCCTTGACGATGTTCTGGTAGCCCGTGCAGCGGCAGAAGTTGCCTTCCAGGCCCTCGCGGATCTTGGTTTCGCTGCTGCAGTCGTGGTGCTGCACGAGGTCGATCGCGCTCATCACCATGCCCGGCGTGCAGAAGCCGCATTGCAGGCCGTGGCACTGGTTGAAGGCGGTCTGCATCGGGTGCATGACGCCGTCGGTGGCGATTCCTTCGATCGTCGTCACGCTCGTGCCGCCGGCCTGGTGGGCGAGCATCGAGCAGCTCTTCACGGCGCGACCGTTGACGTGCACCGTGCAGGCCCCGCACTGGCCGGTGTCGCACCCGATGTGGGTGCCGGTCAGGCGCAGGCCCTCCCGCACGAACTCCGACAGCAGGGTCTCGGGGGCCACGTCGCGTTCGACGAGGCGGCCGTTGACGGTGAGCTTCAGCATGGCCATGGGGCGGTCTCCTGGGGTGTTGTGGGTTCGGGCAGGCCGGTGTCGCGACCGGGCATTGCGGTGCGCAGCAGAGCGTCGCAGCATAGGCATTGCCCCGTTCGCTGCATCAGGCAAAACGCCAAGGCCCCCGAAAGATTCGTGGCCTTCGGACCGCTGTCGCCGTCACGGCGGCGTCACAGGTCGATGTTGTAACGAATGGCCAGACCCAGCCCGCGTGGCGCGCCGGGTTCATGGAAACGGCCGTTGGCCTCATTCACGATGACGCTGCCGACATGGCGGCGGTCGGCCAGGTTCTCGACCCGGGCCTGGAGCGTCAGGGTCTCGCCTGCGGCCAGCGCCAGGCGGCTGCTCCAGCGCAGGCTCAAGATGCCGTGGCCCGGCGCGGTTTCGCTGTTGGCGTCGTTGGTCGGCGTGGCCGACCTGGCACGGCCCTCCAGCGCCGCCTCGTGTCGCCAGCGGGCACCGGTGCCGGCAGCGGCCTGCCAGGACAGCTCGGCCCAGCCGCTGGTGCGGGCGGCACCCGCCAGCCTAGCGCCTGGCGCGACGACGGTGTCGCCGGCCGTGCAGGGCAGCCGGGTGCAGGTGGCAAACGCGTCGCGGCTGTGCGCCGCCAGCACCGTGGCACTGGCCTGCAGGCGCCAGCGGGCGGCCAGCGGCAGCGCCGTGGCGACCTCGACACCCTGGCGGGCGGTGCGGCCGATGTTCTGGAAGCTGGCCCTCCCGCCGGCGTTGCTGAAGACGCCGATCTCGCGCTCGGTGCGGATCGCAAACAGCGTCAGGTCGGCGGCCGCAGTCCCGCGCCGCCACTTCAGGCCGGCCTCGATCTGGCGGCTGCGCTGCTCGCGCAACGCGGCGTTGAAGCCGCTGCCGGCATCGGGCCGGTAGGCCAGTTCGCCCAGGGTCGGTGCTTCGGTGCCGCGGGCCAGGCTGGTGTGCAGCGTGAGGCCGTCGCGGGCATCGCCGGCCAGCCGCCAACGAAGGCCCAGCACCGGCTGGGTCCAGCGAAAGCGCAGCGCGCCGCTGTCGTCGCCATTGGCCAGGAAGCGGTCGGCGGTCGTCATGCGCACGCCGCCCTGACGCAACCCACCGGTCAGCGCGGCCGCGTCGCTGGCCGCCCACTCCACCTGCGCAAACACCTCGCGGCTGGTGGCCCGGTTGGTCTCGTCGCGGCGCAGCCGTCCGGTCTGACCGATCGCGACCGGGGCCGCTGCAGTGCCAAGAAAGTTCTCGTAGCCGCGGCGCTCGTCGCGCAGACCTTCCTGGCTCAGCCCCAGTTGCAGCCCCAGCGACGGCGCCAGCGCCAGGCGTGCGCGCAGCTCGACGCCGTCGTAGCCGCGGTCAAAGGCGATCACGCCGCCGCCGTGTCGCGGGTTGCCTTGTGTGGCCGGCGCAATGGCCAGCCATTGCCAGACTTCGCGCCGGCCGCCATGCACGGCCAGCGACAGCTCCTGCAACGTCGTGGCCTTTGCCGGCGTCCAGGCCCAGCGGGCACCCAGCTGGCTCTGCTGCACGGTCTTGCGGGTGTTGAACTGGCTCGCCTGCGGCGTGGTCTGGCGGTCATCGGCCTCGAACTGGCTGCGCGTGAGCCCGAGCGGGTCCAGGGCGTCCTGCTCGTGGTGCGAGGCCAGCCAGACGACACGCTGCTCGGTCCCCTGCCCGCCTTGCCAGAAGCCACGCGCCTGCACCAATCGACGCGTCGCCTCGCTCTGGGGCCGGAAGCCCGGCATCTCGGCTGCGGCTGCCGACAGTCGAACGCCCGCGGCGCCGTCGGCCCAAGGCAGCGCGCCTTGCACCCGCAACTGCCTCAGGCCCTGGGGCCCGACGTCCTGCGCGACTTCGGCCTCGGCCCGGTCGGCTGGCGCGCTGAAGACCGCGACGACGCCGCCCGAGGCATTGCCGTACAGCACCGAGAACGGACCGCGCAGCACTTCCACGCGGGCGGCGGAGGACAGGTCGATGTGCGCCGGCTGGCCCTGGCCGTCGGGCATCGTGGCGGGGATGCCGTCGCTGTAGAGGCGCAGGCCGCGGACGCCGAAGGTCGCGCGGCTGCCGAACCCACGCGACGACAGCTGCATGTCCTGGGCGTGGTTGTGGCGGTTCGAAGCTTGCAGGCCCGGGATGCGCTGCAACGACTCGGCCAGCGACAGCATCGGCCCCGCGGCCCGCAGCGTGTCGGCGCCGATGGAGCCGACGGCAAACGGTGCGTCGAGCACCCGCTGCTCGCGCAGGCTGCCGGTGACGACGATGGTCGTGGCCGTTTCGGCCGTCGTACTGGCCGTCGTTTCGGCCGTCGTCTGGGCCTGCGCCGCGCCCAGCCCTCCGGCCAGCAGAACGGCCAGCAGCACGGCGAACCGCGCCGCACAATGCCAGGGACTTCCGCTACCGAATGGTTCCGTCATGCGCTTTCTGCACACCATGGTTCGCGTCGCCGACCTGGACGCGTCCCTGGCCTTTTACCGCGACGCGCTGGGGCTCGTCGAAACCCGGCGCAGCGTCAACGACAAGGGCCGCTTCACGCTGGTCTTCCTGGCCGCACCCGACGACGAAGCTGAAGCGCGCACAACCCGTCGCCCCGAGGTCGAGCTGACCTTCAACTGGGACCCCGAGGTCTACACCGGCGGCCGCAACTTCGGCCACCTGGCCTACGAAGTCAGCGACATCTACGCCGCCTGCCAGCGTTTGCAGGACCACGGCGTGACGGTGCTGCGCCCACCCCGCGACGGCCGCATGGCCTTCGTGCGGTCGCCCGACGGCGTCTCGGTCGAGCTGCTGCAACGCGGCCCGGCGCTGCCCGTGGCCGAGCCCTGGGCGAGCATGGCCAACAGCGGCAGCTGGTAAGGACGCCCGATCAGGTCCCGGCCAACGCCGCCGCGCGGCGGCGCAGATCCTGCGCGTCGGCCGCGTGGCGGGTGGCGGCGGCAGCGCGTTCCAGCAACGCCACTGCCGTCACGACATCGCCTTCGCGCTCGTGCGTGCGGGCCAGTGCGGCCAGCGTGTGCGCGCGCAGCGCTGCCGGACCTTTGGCCAGCAAGGGCTGCAGGCGGTCACGCGCTGCCGCCGGGTCGCCGGCTTCGGCCAGCGCCACCGCATGGCCCAGGCGCGGAGCGGCGGTGCCGTCCAGCTGGAGCAGCAGATCGTAGTAACGCAGGATCGCCGGCCAGTCGGTGGCGTCGTAGCGGGGCGCCAGCGCGTGTTCGCCGGCAATGCCGGCCAGCACATGCCAGCGCGACAGGCGGTCTGCCCGCCGGGCCTGGTCCAGGTGGGCAAAACCCAGGCGCACCATGCCGGCATCCCAGCGGTCGCGGGGCTGGCCGGCCAGCGGCACGATCTCGCCCTCCGAACCCCAGCGTCCGGTGAGCCGCGCGCCATGGAACAGCAACTGCGCCGCCAGTGCATCGGTATCGGCATGTGCCGCGCGCGGCTGCGCCGCCAGCGCACGCGCCAGGCGGATCGCCTCCCAGCAGACCTGCGGCATGCCGGCACGTTGGCCGACATGGAACGCCAGCCACAGCGTCGTCAGCACCGCCTCGCGCCGCGCTGGCAGCTCGTGACCGGCCGGCACCTCGAGCGCGGTGCCGACCAGCGACTCGCGTGCCCGCGCCAGGCGCTGCGCGAGCGCGGCCTCGCTGCACATCAGCACCTCGGCGATCGGCTCCAGCGGCAGGCCCGACAACGCACGCAGCGCCAACGCCACCTGCGACAAGGGCGGCAGCGCCGGGTGACAGGCGGCAAACACCAGCGCCAGCTCGTCGTCGTCGAGTTCGGTGGCAAAGCGCTCGTTCGACGCGCGGGGCGCGGCGAGCATGTCCAGCCCTGCGGTGTCGGTCTTTTCGTCGTCGTCCGACCCCAGCGGCTGCTCGAAGCGCGCCTTGCGCAGATGGTCGATCAGCGCATGCTGGGCGACCCGTCGCAGCCAGGCCGCGGGCTGCCCGGGCACGCCTTCGGCCGGCCAGTGCTGCAGCGCACGCTCGACCGCGGTGGACCAGGCGTCCTCGGCCTGCGCCAGGTGCGCCAGGCCATGCCGCCGCGCCAGGCCGGCGACGATGCGGCGGCGGTGCGCCCGCGCCGTGTCGGCCAGCACCTGGGCGGCGGATCCGCTCACAGCACCTCGATCTTGCGCAGCTCGATCCACTGCGTGCCGCGCAGGTGCGGGCAGGTCCTGGCCAGGGCCTCGGCCGCGGCGTCGTCGGCGGCCTTGATCAGGAAGTAGCCGCCGACCACGTCGTGCGCCTCGGCATACGGCCCGTCGCTGGCCAGCACCTGGCCGCGCTGCAGGCGCAACTGGCGGCCACCGTCGTCGGTGAGCTTCTCGCCCCCGGCCAGCAGGCCTTGTTCGGCCAGCGACTGCGACCAGGCCTGGTACTGGCCGATCAGGTCCTTCATCTCGGTGGCCGTCATCGGCGCGGCGTCGGCCGGGGTCTCGTGCAACAGAAGCAGGTAGGTGTGCATGGGGTGTGTTCCTGGGGTTCGTCTGGACTCGGGGGACGGCGGCGACGGGATTGTCGGCACCTGCTGTCATGACGAACGACCCGGCGCTGGCATGACGCGCTCCGACTCGGTGCAAACCCGGACATCGACGCGCAGCCCCCTGGCCGGCACACTGTGCCGATGCCAGAAGCCCCCCAAGCCGCCTCCACGGCCTCGACGGCCCAGGCGCCGTCGGCGCCGACCTGGTTCTCGTGCCAGGTCGCCAGCGCCAACCTGCTGAACCTCGCCCTGCCCGGGCAGGTGTTCTACGCCAACCAGGACCCGTGGAGCGAGCCGGAGTTCGGCCGCAAGCGGGCCTGGCTGGGCGCGATGTTCGGCCGCCTGCAGGCCGACGTGCTGGGCGTGCAGGAGGTCTGGCACCTGGACGCGCTGCGCGCCTGCGTCAACGACTCCGGCCTGCGCCAGGCGCATGTCGTCGCCCCTGGCGCCGAGACCGGCGCGCAGGACACGCCGCGGGTGGGCCTGGTCAGCCGCTGGCCGCTGCTGGAGCTGAACTCGCACGCCGCGTTCGACGCCGCCGACGTGCTGGACATCCCCGAGCTCGGCCCGCACACGCGCTTCGAGCGCCCGGTGCTGCACGCCCGGGTGCAGGCGCCACCCGCCAGCGGCGGGCTGGTGCTGAACGTGCTGGTCTGCCACCTGAAGAGCAAGCGCCCGAAGTTCTTGCAGGACGACTCCGGCCGGCCGCAGGAGGATCGCGACGACCCGGCCATCACCGCCCGCGCCACGCTGCGCAGCCTGCTGATGCGTGCCGCCGAGGCTGCAGCGCTGCGTCGTCTTGTCGTCGGCCTGACCGCGGGCTCGAAGGATCCGTTGATCCTGCTCGGCGACCTGAACGACGGCCCGGCCAGCGTCACCAGCCAGATCATCGCGGCCAACCACGAGATCGCCTACGAACGCCAGGCCCGCGACACCGCGTTGTTCCATGCCTGGGACGTGCAGACCGCCCCCGCGGTGCGCCGCGACGGTGCCGGCTACGCCTATTCGCACCTGCACCAGGGCGTGCCCGAGATGCTCGACCAGATCTGGCTCAGCGAAGAGTTTGTGGCCAGTTCGCGTTTCGCGCGTGGCGATGTGCGCCGCGTCGAGGTCTTCAACGACCACCTGCACGAGAGCCGCGAACGCTGGCGCAGCGACCACGGCTTCGTGCGTGCGCTGCTGCGCTGGCGGGTGGGGTAGCCGCACGGACAGCGTCTCGCGACGGCGCGAATCGGGTACCTGTTCCTGGCTTGAGTCGCGCCACAAGACAACCTGATGGGTCTTGGCGCGCTGTCGACCCGTTTCGGTCGGTCAGATCGGAGAGCTGACGCCTCGAAGGCTGCCGCTGCAATGTGTTGAGTCCCCTGGGCTCGCCGCCGAACCGAGCGGGAGACGTCGTCACGGTGACGGGTCGACCCAAGGATTCAGAAGCGGGACTCGCGCGCGTTTGTAGTCGCCGGTGTCGCGGGTCACGACGGTCAGCCCGTGCTGCAAGGCTGTTGCCGCGATGATCAGGTCGGGCTGCGAAAACGTATGGCCCGCTTTGCGCCCTTCGTCGACAAGGAGGCGCCACTTGAACATGACATCCTCAGAAACCTCAAGTACACGCTGGTCAAACAGGGGCCGTACTCGGTGGAGCAGCCAGTCGTTCAGTTCGGCGCGGCGAATCGGGTCGCCGACCGTTTCAATGCCGTAGCGAATCTCCGCGAACGTGACCGTGCTGACGAACAAGTCCTCGATCCGTTGGCTTGCAATGAAGCTCCCCACGCGCGCACTGGGGCGCGGTCGACGCAGCTCCGAAATCACATTGGTATCGAGCAGCCAGCCATTCACAGCTTGACGGTCCGCACAGGCATGGCGGAACGCGGTGGTTCGATCTCGGTCTGGCGATGCGGTGACGCTTGCAGAGCCTCGATCAGCAACTCGCCGGTTCGCTCGCCCTTCAGGCGCTTGAACTCTTCTGCGTCGACAACCACCACCGCATCGCGTCCATGCAAGGTGACGTGCTGCGGCCCGTTGCTGTGTGCCATGCGCACCAACTCGCTGAAACGAGCCTTGGCGTCCTGAAGGCGCCAACGACTGCTCGGCGCCCGCCCGGTGGGTAGGGTGACGGCGGTCGCTTTTCTAGTCATGCTGACCAGATTATCACCGGCCGTGGCCCGAGGCAAGGGCTCTGCAAGGGCTTTGCGGGCAGGTCTCCTGTTTCCCTTCCTCGCTCGTTCCTGCTCGGCGACCTGAACGACGGCCCACGCGGTGCGCCGCGACGGCACACGATGCGCAACGTCACCTTCACAGCCGACGAGAAGCTGCTGGAAGCCGCACGCGAGCAGGCCGCGGCAGACAACTCGTCGCTGAACGAGCAGTTTCGGATCTGGCTCCAGCAGTACGCCCGCAAGCGGCAGGTGGACCGGGCGCTGGAGTCGCGGGACGGAATCATCTGCCACCAGGTCGTGTAGGAGACGCTGCACGTCCTGGGATCGAAGTTCAAGGTTGCCGTGCAACTGCAGGATCGCGAAGCGCTGCTCCGCGAGTTGTTGATGTCCTTGTGGAAGGTTCATCCCTCGCGGGCGCTGTTCGAGAGGGCGCTGCAGGTGCAGCGCAAACAGGGCTTCGGTTTCTACGACAGCCTGATCGTCGCCGCGGCACTCGGGGCCGGGTGCCGCAGGCTGCTCACCGAAGACCTGCCGCACGGGCAGCGAATCGGGACGCTGCGGATCGAGAACCCGTTCCTGGCTTGATTCGAGTTCGGATCGACCCGAAGTTGGCAAGGCTTCTATGGAACCACCTCAGTACAAGGCCTTTCTGATCTACTCCTCGTGTCGGTTTCCCTGGCGGGCGGCTTGCCGGTGTGGATTCCACAAGCCACACGTCGTTCGGCAGGTGGCGACAGATTGAAGGGGTCAAATGCAAGGTTGTGTCCATTGAAAGGAAACCGACACCGGCAACGCGACCCGGCCCACCGCGACCTGTTTGCGGCGGCCGCGCGGGAGCCGGCGCTGGCCGGGCAGCTTGCCGCGCGGCGCCCTCGATGGGCGACCTCGTGAAGCGCAGGGCGCTGGCGGCCGGTCTGGCCTTGCTGTGGACCCTGGCGGTCGCCCAGCCGCTTGCGCCGCAGATGAGCCCGATCGTCACCTTCGACCCGTACGTCGAGGCCAACCGGCCACCCGGCGCCTTCTCGCTCACGGCGGCCGAGCTGAAGCTCGCGCGCCAGCGCGCCGATGCGGTGTACGACGTGGTGAAGGCGACACCGGCGTTTCATACGCCGGGCGAGAACATCACGCTGATGACGAGCGGGGCCACGGTCTCGCCACCGAGGACCATGGCGCAGACGTTCAACGCCTACTGGTCGGCGCCGAGCAGCGTGCGCCGGCTCGCGACCGGCGCGTTGTGGCCGGTGCTCGGCGGCGCACACCGCCTGCTCTACTTCACCACCAACGAGGTGCCGGGGAAGCACAAGCTCATCGACCGGGAGACGCGCGGCAACTTCGGCCGCGATGCCGGCAAGGACGGCCTGGGCTTCGACGCCTTTGCCATGCCGCGGGTGCTGGGTGAACTGGGTGGCGGCATGGTCTACGCCGACATGCTCGTGCTCACCCGCGATGGCCGCAGCGTGCTCGAGCCGGCGCCCGTGGGCCCGTTGCTCGAAGCCGAGGTGCAGCGCCTGCTCAGGCTGATCGCCGATCAGGAGGCGGGTTTCGCCGACTCCCTGCGCAAGCTCGAGGCTTCAATGACGCCACAGGCCATTGCCGCCCGCCGCGCCAAGCGCGAGGAGCGCTGGAAGACCGAGACGCGCGACCCGGTGGCGCTGGCCAGGCGGCTCGATGCAGCCGAGCGCACCGACGAGTCGGACTACAGGCGCCAGAAGGAGCGCATGAGCGCCCCGGCGACACGTGACCCGAAGAGCGTGTGGTGGGCCCCGCGCCTGGCGCTCGAGGCGGCGCAGTCGCGCCTGGCCTCGCTCGACGCCGCGGGCCAGCGCGCCGCTGCCTGCGGCCGGGTCGATCCGGCCTTCCTGGCCCTCGATGCGGTGCGCTTCGAGCCGTTGGCCGGGGCTGCGGCCGACTGCGTGCCGATGGTGCAGGTGCGGCGCGACCTGATCGACCCGAAGCGGCCCACCAGTGAAGTCCAGCTGCTCACGGTGTGGTCGCGCGAGAGCCTTTGCGGCCTGCCACTGACCAGTGGAAGGCCACCGCAAAGCGGGCTGTGCGAACAAGCGGTGCCGCTCCTGCGCGAAATCGACTGGAGCGCCATGCGCAAGGCGATGGGGTGGTGAGCCGCAGCAGCCCCGATGTCGGTTTCCCTTCGATGTGTCACGGTCGATCTATCGATCGGCACTACGACAGCCGCCTCACATGCTCCGCCGGTACTGCCCCCCGACCTCGAACAGAGCGTTCGTGATCTGGCCCAACGAGCAGCACTTCACCGCGTCCATCAGCACCGCGAAAACGTTGCCGTTGTCGATGACGGTCTGCTGAAGCCTCCTCAGCACGGCCGGCGCTTCGCCTGCGTGGCGGGTGTGGAAGTCGGCCAGGCGTGCGAGCTGGCTCTGCTTTTCGTCGTCGGTGCTGCGGGCGAGCTCGATGTGCTCGGGCACCGGGTCGCCGTTGGGGTTGCGGAAGGTGTTGACGCCGATGATGGGGTACTCGCCGGTGTGCTTGAGCATCTCGTAGTGCATGCTCTCTTCCTGGATCTTGCCGCGCTGGTAGCCGGTCTCCATCGCGCCGAGCACACCGCCGCGCTCGGCGATCTTCTCGAACTCGGCGAGCACGGCTTCTTCGACCAGTTCGGTCAGCTCGTCGATCACGAAGGCGCCCTGGTTCGGGTTCTCGTTTTTGGCCAGGCCCCACTCGCGGTTGATGACGAGCTGGATCGCCATCGCACGGCGCACCGACTCGTCGGTGGGCGTCGTGATCGCCTCGTCGTAGGCGTTGGTGTGCAGGCTGTTGCAGTTGTCGTAGACCGCGATCAGCGCCTGCAGCGTGGTGCGGATGTCGTTGAACGCAATTTCCTGCGCGTGCAGGCTGCGTCCGCTGGTCTGGACGTGGTACTTCAGCTTCTGGCTGCGCTCGCTGGCGCCGTAGCGCTCCTTCATCGCCACCGCCCAGATGCGCCGTGCGACGCGGCCGAGCACGGTGTACTCCGGGTCCATGCCGTTGCTGAAGAAGAAGCTCAGGTTGGGCGCGAAATCGTCGATGTGCATGCCGCGCGCGAGATACGCCTCCACGAACGTGAAGCCGTTGGACAGCGTGAACGCGAGCTGGCTGATCGGGTTGGCGCCGGCCTCGGCGATGTGATAGCCGCTGATCGAGACCGAATAGAAGTTCCGCACGTCGTGGTGCACGAACCACTCCGCGATGTCGCCCATCACCTTGAGGCTGAACTCGGTCGAGAAGATGCAGGTGTTCTGGCCCTGGTCCTCCTTCAGGATGTCGGCCTGCACCGTGCCGCGCACGTTGGCCAGCGCCCAGGCGGAGATCTTCGCGGCCTCGTCGTCGGTGGGTTCGCGGCCGTTGTCGACGCGGAACTTGTCCAGCTGCTGCGCGATGGCGGTGTTCATGAACATCGCCAGGATCGTCGGCGCCGGGCCGTTGATCGTCATGCTCACGCTGGTCGCCGGGTGGCAGAGGTCGAAGCCGCCGTACAGCACCTGCATGTCGTCGAGCGTGGCGATGCTGACGCCGCTGTTGCCGACCTTGCCGTAGATGTCGGGACGCGGGTCGGGGTCGTGGCCGTACAGCGTCACCGAGTCGAAGGCGGTCGACAGCCGCTTGGCGGGCAGGCCTTCGCTGACGAGCTTGAAGCGTCGGTTGGTGCGGAACGCATCGCCCTCGCCGGCGAACATGCGCGTCGGGTCCTCGTTCTCGCGCTTGAACGCGAACACGCCCGCGGTGTACGGGAAGCTGCCCGGCACGTTCTCGAGCAGCAGCCAGCGCAGCAACTCGCCGTCGCACTCGTAGCGCGGCAGCACGACCTTGCGGATCTTGCTGCCCGACAGACTGGTCGAGGTGAGCGCGGTGCGGATCTCCTTGTCGCGGATCTTGACGACGTATTCGTCGCCGGCGTAGGCGCGCTGCATGTCCGGCCACATCGCCAGCAGCTTGCGGCTGCCGGCCTCGAGCCCGGCGGTGCGCTGGTCGGCGAGGTCGTTGACGGCCTCGACCGCTCGGTTGCGCTCGGGCTTGTCGGCCTTGAGCATCGTCGCGGTCGCGCGCAACTGCTGCACCTCGCGCGCCAGGCGGGACTGGGCCAATGCGCGCTTCTTGTAGCCCCGCACCGTGTCGGCGATGTCGGCCAGGTAGCGCACCCGGCCCCCGGGCACGATGGCCATCTGCTGCGTGCTGTGTCGGGTCTGCACCGCCGGCAGGCGGCCGGGCACGGCCAGCGGCATGCCCAGCGACGCCAGGCGTGCCATCAGGGCCTGTGCCAGCGCGGTGACACCGTCGTCGTTGAATCGGCTGGCCATGGTGCCGAACACCGGCATCGCCTCGGGCGGCTGCTTCCAGGCCTCCTTGTTGCGCTGGACCTGCTTGGCCACGTCGCGCAGCGCGTCGGCCGCGCCCTTGCGATCGAACTTGTTGATGGCCACGAACTCGGCGAAGTCGAGCATGTCGATCTTCTCGAGCTGGCTCGCGGCGCCGAACTCCGGCGTCATCACGTATACCGGCACGTCCACGTGCGGCACGATGGCCGCGTCGCCCTGGCCGATGCCCGAGGTCTCGACGATGATCAGGTCGAAGCCCGCCGCCTTGCACGCCGCCAGCGCGTCGGGCAGGGCCTGGCTGATCTCGCTGCCAAAGTCGCGCGTGGCCAGGCTGCGCATGAACACCCGCGGCCCGTTCTGCCAAGGCGAGATCGCGTTCATGCGGATTCGGTCGCCGAGCAGCGCGCCGCCGCTCTTGCGCCGCGACGGGTCGATGCTGATGACGGCGATGCGCAGTGCATCGCCCTGGTCCAGCCGCAGGCGGCGGATCAGCTCGTCGGTGAGGCTGCTCTTGCCGGCGCCGCCGGTGCCGGTGATGCCCACCGTCGGGCAGCGCGAGGCCTTGGCTGCGGCGTGCAGCCCGGCGACGAAGGCTGGGTCGGCGCGGCCGTTTTCAAGCGCCGTCAGCGCCTGCGCCAGGGCCCGCCAGGCGGCGTCGCCATGGCCCTGCAGTGCGGGCACGGCCTTGGGCGCAAAAGCCGACAGGTCGCCGTCGCAGCGCATCAGCATCTCGCCGATCATGCCCGGCAGGCCCATGCGCTGGCCGTCCTCGGGGCTGTAGATGCGCGCCACCCCGGCGGCCTGCAGCTCGCGGATCTCGGCCGGCACGATGACGCCGCCGCCGCCGCCGAAGACCTGGATGTGCTCGCCGCCGCGCGCGCGCAGCTGCTCGACCATGTACTTGAAGTACTCGACGTGGCCGCCCTGGTAGCTGCTGATCGCGATGCCCTGCACGTCCTCCTGCAGCGCGGCGGTGACGACCTCGTCGACGCTGCGGTTGTGGCCGAGGTGGATGACCTCGGCGCCCATGCCCTGCAGGATGCGGCGCATGATGTTGATCGCCGCGTCGTGGCCGTCGAACAGGCTGGCGGCGGTGACGAAGCGCACCTTGTTGGTGGGGCGGTAGGCGGCCAGGGCCTTGGCTTCGGCGGCGAGATCGGTCATGCGGGCCTCGTGGGCGGGCGGCGCGGGGATGCCCGGTCATGATGCCATGCGGGCCTCGGTCCAAGGGCTGCGACGCCGTCCATCGCTCATGGTTTTCCCCGTCCTGTCGGCCGCTGCGGCGTGCAGGGGCGCTGCTACCCTCCGGCCCGCACCCCCGCCCAATGGCCTCCAGACCCGCTGCCGTGCTCGCCCCTCACCGCATGACCCCGTTCCT
>JAJTGU010000213.1 GCA_021297985.1 Rubrivivax sp. | reverse complement strand
GATGGCCTCGATGCCGGTCGGCCCGCGCTCGGCCTTGCCGATCATGCCGATCAGTCCGGTCTGCGCCAGCATCATCTCGGTGAACTTGTCCATGCGCGTGGCCGTTGTCGGACCGGCGGGGCCGACGACCTCGTCGCGCACCGGGTCGACCGGGCCGACGTAGTAGATGACGCGATTCGTGAAGTCCACCGGCAGCGCTTCGCCGCGGGCAAGCATGTCCTGGATGCGCTTGTGCGCCGCATCGCGGCCCGTCAGCATCCTGCCGTTGAGCAGCAAGGTCTGGCCCGGCTTCCAGGCGGCCACCTCGGCGGGCGTCAGGGTGTCGAGGTTCACGCGCTGGCTGCGCTCGGTGTCGGGTTGCCAGTTCACGTCCGGCCACAGGTCCAGGCTGGGCGGCTCCATGAAGGCCGGCCCCGAGCCGTCGAGCACGACGTGGGCGTGACGCGTCGCGGCGCAGTTCGGGATCATCGCCACCGGCTTGCTGGCGGCGTGTGTCGGCCAGGTCGCGATCTTCACATCCAGCACCGTCGTCAAGCCGCCCAGTCCCTGCGCGCCGATGCCGAGGGCGTTGACCTTCTCGTACAACTCGATGCGCAGCTCCTCGAGCCTGCTCTGCGGCCCGCGTGCGAGCAGCTCGAACATGTCGATCGGCTCCATCAGCACTTCCTTGGCCAGCAGCATGGCCTTTTCGGCCGTGCCGCCGACGCCGATGCCCAGCATGCCCGGCGGGCACCAGCCCGCGCCCATGGTCGGCACCGTCTTCATCACCCAGTCGACCAGGTTGTCGCTCGGGTTCATCATGATGAACTTGCTCTTGTTCTCGCTGCCCCCGCCCTTGGCCGCGACCGTCACGTCCAGCGTGTTGCCGGGAACGACCGTCATGTGGACCACCGCAGGCGTGTTGTCCTTGGTGTTCCTGCGCTCGAAGATCGGGTCGGCCAGCACCGAGCCGCGCAGCTTGTTGTCGGGGTCCAGGTAGGCGCGGCGCACGCCTTCGTTGACCGCGTCCTCGATCGACCCCGGGAAGCCGGCAAAGCGCACGTCCATGCCGATCTTCAGGAACACGTTGACGATGCCGGTGTCCTGGCAGATCGGGCGCTTGCCTTCGGCGCACATGCGGCTGTTGGTCAGGATCTGCGCGATCGCGTCCTTGGCCGCCGGGCCCTGCTCGCGCTCGTACGCGCGGGCCAGGTGGGCGATGTAGTCGGCCGGGTGGTAGTAGCTGATGTACTGCAGCGCGGCGGCGACCGATTCGACGAGGTGATCGTGTTGGATCGTGGTCATGGCGGTGGTCAATGAGGGCGTTCAGTCGCTGCGGGCGCCGCTGGAGGATGGCTTCAGGATCACGACGACCAGCGTGACGATCGTGATCGGCACGACGAAGCTCAGCATCGCGGTGCTGAACGTCGGCAGCGCGTCGTGTTGCTGGGCGGCGAGGATGAGGTAGGCGACGTAGGCGCAGTAGTAGGCGACGAACACGCCGCCTTCCCAGCGCGCGATCTCGCGCCCGGTGATGAAGATCGGCAGGCAGGCCAGCGCCACTGCGAGCATCACCCAGATGTCGAACGACAGCAGCGAAGGCGCCATCGCCAGGCCGAGGTCGCCCGACACCAGGCCCGAAAGGCCCAAGCAGCCGAGGATGTTGAAGGTGTTGCTGCCGACGACGTTGCCGACCGCGATGTCGCGCTCGCCCTTGAGCGCTGCCGCAATCGAGGTCGCGACCTCGGGCATCGAGGTCCCGGCGGCCACGATGGTCAGTCCGATGACCAGATCCGACACGCCCAGGGCCTTGGCAAACGCGATCGAAGCGCCGACCAGCCAGTCCGAGCCGAAGACCAAGGCCGCCAGGCCGGCTGCGATGAGCGCGATCTGCGCTGCGATGTTGTCATCCCAGGCCTTCCGGTCGACCTTGGGGATCTCGGCGCAGGCCGCTTCGATCTCGGCCGCGGTGGCACGGCGCGACTGAACCACGAGAAAGACGGTGTAGACGACCATCAGCACCGCCAGGAAGCCCCCGTCCCACATCGACAGCTTTCCGTCCAGGCCCAGGGCCAACAGCAGCAGCGAGGCGCCAATCATGATCGGCACTTCCTGACGGATCAGCTGCACGTTGACGATCAACGGCGTGATGAGAGCGCTGATGCCGAGAATGAACAGCACATTGAAGATGTTGCTGCCGACAACGTTGCCGATCGCGATGTCGGTCTTGCCGTCGAGCACGGCGCCGACGCTGACCGCGACCTCGGGCGCACTGGTGCCGAAGGCGACCACCGTCAGCCCGACGACCAGCGGCGAGATGCCGAACGAGAGCGCCAGCTTGCTGGCGCCGCGCACCAGCAGGCTGGCCCCGATGACAAGGGCCACGAGGCCGGCGGCGAAGAGCAGGGCGTTTTGCATCAGGGGTCGAGTTGCAGGGGGTGCTTGAGCTGCGGTCGGCATTCCGCGGACATTCGCAGACAGACGACGCTTTCGATTCTAGAGTTCGGCCTATCCCCGTACCCGCCGAACGCCACCCGCGACAGGCCAGACTTGCCCGCAGCGTAAGCGCTTTGTCAGAGCCCCGGCTTACCTTTTGCCCAAGACGAGTCCACTTCGTCGATCCCCACCCAAATCCGGAGACCCGAACGATGTCCAGCGAAAGCAGCACCTACAACCCACCCGCCGCTCTGGCCGCTGCCGCCCGGGTTTCGGGCATGGCCGCCTATCAGGCGCTGGTCGACGAGGCCACGACGGACTACGAAGGCTACTGGGCCCGCCTGGCGCGCGAGTTCATCGCCTGGAAGACGCCGTTCACCAAGGTGCTGGACGAAAGTCAGGCTCCGTTCTTCAAGTGGTTCGAAGACGGCACTCTCAACGTCAGCTGGAACTGTCTGGATCGCAACATCGAGCGCGGCCTGGGCGACAAGACGGCCCTCATCTTCGAGGCCGATGGCGGCGAGGTCACCAAAGTCAGCTACAGCCAACTGCTCGCCCTGGTCAGCAGGTTCGGCAACGCGCTGAGGTCCCTTGGGGTCAAGAAGGGCGACCGCGTCGTCATCTACATGCCGATGAGCGTCGAAGGCGTGGCCGCGATGCAGGCCTGCGCACGCATCGGCGCGACGCACTCGGTCGTCTTCGGCGGCTTTTCTGCGCAAAGCCTGCGCGACCGTATCGAAGACGCCGGCGCCACCATGGTCATCACCGCCGACGAGCAGGCCCGGGGTGGCAAGTCGCTGCCGCTGAAGGCCATCGTCGACGAGGCGCTCGCGATGTCGGGTACTGAGTCGATTGCCAATGTGATCGTCTACAAGCGTACCGGTGGCGCGATCGGCTGGACGGCCGGGCGCGACCTCTGGCTGCACGACGTGCTCGCCGGCCAGACCGAGGTCTGCGAGCCGGAGTGGGTCGGCGCCGAGCATCCGCTGTTCCTTCTGTACACCAGCGGCTCGACCGGCAAGCCCAAGGGCGTGCAGCACAGCAGTGGCGGCTACTTGCTGCATGCGGCGTTGACGACCGCCTGGACCTTTGACCTCAAGCCCGATGACGTGTTCTGGTGCACGGCCGACATCGGCTGGGTCACCGGCCACAGCTACATCACCTACGGGCCGCTGGCGCTGGGTGGAACCGAGATCGTCTTCGAAGGCGTGCCGACCTACCCCGACGCGGCGCGCTTCTGGAAGACCATCGAAAAGCACAAGGTGACGATCTTCTACACCGCACCGACGGCGATCCGGTCGCTGATCAAGGCCGCCGAAGGCAATCCTGCGGTGCACCCGAGGAACAGCGACCTGTCGTCGCTGCGCCTCCTGGGGTCGGTTGGCGAGCCCATCAACCCGGCCGCCTGGGAGTGGTACCACGCCAACATCGGCGGCGGCCGCTGCCCGATCGTCGACACCTTCTGGCAGACCGAGACCGGCGGCCACGTCATCACGCCACTTCCGGGTGCGACACCGCTGGTCCCGGGGTCGTGCACGCTGCCCTTCCCGGGCATCACGGCGGCGATCGTCGACGAGACCGGTGCCGATGTGCCCAATGGATCGGGCGGCATCCTGGTCATCAAGAAGCCGTGGCCGAGCATGATCCGGACGATCTGGGGTGACCCGGAGCGCTTTAAGAAGAGCTACTACCCGCCCGAGCTGAAGGGCTACTACCTGGCTGGCGACGGCGCCATCCGCGACAAGGACACGGGCTACTTCACGATCACCGGCCGCATCGACGACGTCCTCAACGTCAGCGGACACCGCATGGGCACGATGGAGATCGAGTCCGCGCTGGTCAGCTGCACCGAGCTCGTGGCGGAGGCCGCCGTGGTCGGCCGGCCTGACGAGACGACCGGCGAGGCGATCTGCGCCTTTGTCGTGCTGAAGCGTCCGCGGCCGACCGGCGACGAAGCCAAGAAGATCGCCACCGAGCTGCGCAACTGGGTCGCCAAGGAGATCGGCCCGATTGCCAAGCCCAAGGACATCCGGTTCGGCGACAACCTGCCCAAGACCCGCAGTGGCAAGATCATGCGCCGCCTGCTCCGCAGCATCGCCAAGGGTGAAGCGATCACCCAGGACACGAGCACGCTGGAGAACCCGGCGATCCTGGAGCAACTCGCTCAAGCGCTCTGAATCGCTCTGAATCGCGCCGATCAATGAAAAACGGCCCGGGAGTCCCGGGCCGTTTTCTTATCTTCGAGCCGCTGGTGAGCGGATCAGGCCTTGCGGCGACGTGCCATGAAGCCGACAACGCCCAGGCCTGCGGCCAGCAGCGCATAGGTGCCGGGCTCCGGAACGGCCGACACGGTCAGCTCCCCGGAGTAGATCGCCCGAGCGCCGGCGGTGCCGGTCAGCACGACCGTAAACGGCGCCGAATCAACACCGAAGGCCGCTCCAGCGGTGATTGGACCCAGCGAGGCCACGGAGAAAGGCGTCCCATTGACGGTGCCGCCGAAGCCGGTCACGAACTGCGCGCTCACGCTGAACACGAAGTTGTAAAGACCTGGCGCGAGACCGGTGAACGTGAGCACGTCATCGCCGCCATCGAGCACGGTGGCCATGCTCAAGAACGACGCCTGGCCGCTGGACAGGTCGATCGACTGGTCGGCAGCCAGGGCCGGGGACAGTGCGGACCCAAGCGCCAGGGCGAGGGCGGAAAGCTTCAGTGCGGACATACTGGATCCTTGGCCAGCGCATCCAGAGCGCCGATGGAGAGAGTGTGCCACCCCAAGTCCTGCTGTGCACCCCCCTGAATCCAGGATCAGGGCGCCCTTGAGGCCGACGGATCCTGGATCTTGTAAGGGTTTGTCTGAGCTGTGCCGTTGGCTCGAGCTCAGGGTCGGCCGTGCGCCAGGATCCAAAGCGCCAGCTCGCGCGACTGTTCGGCGCTCACGTTCGGGCTGGCGGGCATTGCCACCACCCCCCAGGCGCCGCTTCCGCCTTCACGGATCCGCTTTGCAAGCAGATCCACCAACTCCGGTTGGGCCGTCGCACTGGCCGCATAGCGCAGGGCGACATCGGCAAACGCGGGGCCGACAAGTTTGCGGTCGATCGCATGGCAGTTGAGGCACGCCTTTTCCCGCGCAAGCGCCTCGGTCGGGTGCACCGCCTTGGATGTTTCGGACCGATCACAGCCGTAAAGGAGCATCGAGCAGATCATCAGCAGCCCGCGCTGCGCTACATTGCCAAGGCCGGCCCGTGGGCGCAGGCGGTCGCGACAAGAGAAGGGCTTCATGGCATTGCTCGTCATCGGTGTGTTGCTGCTCCTGGCCAAGCTGGCGGGATTGTCCCCGTTTGCCGACTGGTCCTGGTGGGTCGTGGCCGTCCCTTTCATTGGCGCTGCGGCCTGGTGGACCTTCATCGACATGAGCGGCATTACCGCGCGGCGGGTCGCCGACAAGCTCGACCAGCGCAAGGAGCAGCGCCGCGTCAAGGCGATGGAAGCCCTGGGCCTGAACACGACCCGACAACGTCAGGTCAGCCGTGCGCACCGT
>JAJTGU010000233.1 GCA_021297985.1 Rubrivivax sp. | reverse complement strand
AGCAGCGGCCGGTCGGCCAGCCGCCGCGCGACGTCGGCATCGCGTGCCAGCGCCGCGGGCTCGTCGTCGTGGTTGGCGTAGACGGCGCTGGCACCGAGCGCGGCCGCCAGGCGCGGAATCTCTTCCGCCGGCCAGCCGTGCCGCACGATCAACCCACCGCCGTCACCACCGGCAGCGGCGGCCCGCTCGCGCAAGGTCTGGTCGAGCTCGACCAGGCTTTCGCGGATGAAGGCGACGCGGCGGTCGCGACGTGGCAGCGCGTCCAGGATGCCGCGGTCGAAGACGAATCCGCACCAGACGTCCCGGGCGCCGCTCAGCGCATGGTGCAAGGCGGCATGGTCATCGGCGCGCAGATCGCGGCGCAGCCAGACGAGGATCCGGCCGGGTGCCGGTCCTGGGGAACTTGTGGACATGCTTGCGAGTGTGCACGCAGCCTAAAATCCGACGCATGCCATTGGTCCCCTCCGCGTCAAGCGCGCGCATCGACCTGACGAATCAGTTCCTGATCGCGATGCCGGGCATGGCCGACGACACCTTCGCCGGTACCGTGGTCTACCTCTGCGAGCACACCGAGCGCGGCGCGCTGGGCCTGGTGATCAACAAGCCCATCGACATCCCGCTGGGCAAGCTCTTCGAGAAGGTCGAGCTCAGCCTGACCCGTACCGAACTGGCCCAGCAGCCGGTGTTCTTCGGCGGCCCGATGCAGACCGAACGCGGCTTTGTGCTGCACGAGAAGCAAGGCGAGGGCGACAGCCCCTACAACTCGACGATGTCGGTGCCCGGCGGACTCGAGATGACCACCAGCAAGGACGTCCTGGAGGCGTTGTCCAACGGCGCCGGCCCCAAGCGGCTGCTCGTCACGCTGGGCTACAGCGGCTGGGGCGCCGGGCAGCTCGAGGACGAGATCCTGCGCAACGGCTGGCTCACCGTCGACGCCGACCCGGCCGTGATCTTCGACACCCCGATCGAAAAGCGCTACGACCGCGCCGTCGGCCTGCTGGGCTTCGACCCCCGCATGCTGTCTCAGGAGGCGGGGCACGCATGAAGCCGGCAGCGGTGCCCGCATCGGCGGCCCGCTCGTTCCTGGCGTTCGACTTTGGCGACAAGCGCGTGGGTGTCGCTTTCGGCAGTCGCTTCGGCGCCGGGCCACAGCCGCTGCGGACGATCTCGGCCCAAGGGGATGCCCGCTTTGCCGCGGTCGCCGCGCTGATTGCCGAGTGGCAGCCCGATGCCCTGGTGGTCGGCGTGCCGTTCCACCCCGACGGTGCGGCGCATCAGAATACCGATCGCGCCCGTCGCTTCGCGCGGCAGTTGCACGGCCGGTTCCGGCTGCCGGTGGCCGAGGTCGACGAGCGCTACACGACCACCGAGGCGCTGGCCTCCGGCGCCCGCGATGCCGACGCCGCAGCCGCCTGCCTGATCCTGCAGCAGCACATCGACATGCACGCGCGGCAGTCTGCCGCCGCCGAACTTCCCGAGTCCCAAGAATGAGCACCCTGCAACTCGATGCCGAAGCGCTCTACGCCACGCTGCGCGACGGCGTGCGCGGCCTGCTGGCCGATGCGGCGGCGCCCGATCCGGCGCTGGTCGGCATCTGGAGCGGCGGCGCCTGGCTGGCCGAGCGGCTGCAGCGCGATCTGCAGCGGCCCGGCGCGCACGGCGTCATCAGCAGCACGCTGCACCGCGACGACTTCGCCGAGCGTGGCCTGGCCGCGTCGGGTGCCAGCACGCAGCTGCCGTTTGCCATCGAAGGTCGCCACCTGGTGCTGATCGACGACGTGCTGAACACCGGCCGCACGATCCGCGCCGCGATCAACGAGCTGTATGACTTCGGTCGCCCGGCCAGCGTGCGCCTGGCGGTGCTGGTGGACCGCGGTGGGCGCCAGCTGCCGGTGGCGGCCGACTTCGCCGCGGCCAGGCTGCTGCTGCCCGCCGCGCAGCGCCTGTCGCTGGCCCGGGCCGAAGGCGCGGCGCCGGACCGCTTCAGCTTCACCGTCGAGGGCTCCGCCTGATGCTCGCGCGCCGAAATCCCCAGCTCAACAGCCACGGCGAGCTGATCCACCTGCTGTCGATCGAGGGTCTGCCCAAGGCGGTGCTGACGCAGATCCTGGATACGGCCGGTACCTTCCTGGCGGTCAACGACCGCGATGTCAAGAAGGTGCCGCTGCTGCGTGGCAAGAGCGTGTTCAACCTGTTCTTCGAGAACAGCACGCGAACGCGCACCACGTTCGAGATCGCGGCCAAGCGGCTGTCCGCCGACGTCATCAACCTGGACATCGCGCGCAGCAGCACGGCCAAGGGCGAGAGCCTGCTCGACACCATCGCCAACCTGTCGGCGATGCATGCCGACATGTTCGTCGTGCGCCACGCCGAGAGCGGCGCGCCCTACCTGATCGCCCAGCACGTCGCGCCGCATGTTCACGTCGTCAACGCCGGCGACGGCCGCCATGCGCATCCGACGCAGGCGCTGCTGGACATGTACACGATCCGCCACTTCAAGCGCGACTTCACCCAGCTCACGGTGGCCATCGTCGGCGACATCGTGCACTCGCGTGTCGCGCGTTCGGACATCCACGCGCTGGCCACGCTGGGCGTGCCCGAGATCCGCGCCGTCGGCCCCAAGACGCTGGTGCCGGGCGATCTGGCGGCGATGGGCGTGCGCGTGTGCAACGACATGGCCGAAGGCCTGAAGGACGCCGACGTGGTGATCATGCTGCGGCTGCAGAACGAGCGCATGAACGGCGCGCTGCTGCCGTCGGCGGGCGAGTACTTCAAGCGTTATGGCCTCACGGCGGAGAAGCTCGCCCTGGCCCGGCCGGACGCGATCGTGATGCACCCCGGGCCGATCAACCGCGGGGTCGAGATCGAGTCGGCGGTGGCCGACGGCACGCACAGCGTGATCCTGCCGCAGGTGACCTTCGGCATCGCGGTGCGCATGGCGGTGATGAGCACGATCGCAGGGAACTCGGCACGATGAAGATCCTGATCCACGGTGGCCGGGTGGTCGACCCGGCCTCGGGCCACGACGGCCTGGCCGACATCGCCATCGCGGCAGAGCGCATCGTCACGATCGCGCCGCCGGGCACGCTGCGCGACTTCGATCCCGAGCGCCGCATCGACGCCACCGGGCTCGTCGTCGCACCGGGCCTGGTGGACCTGGCGGCGCGGCTGCGCGAGCCCGGCCAGGAGCACGAAGGCATGCTCGAGAGCGAGCTCGCGGCGGCGGCGGCCGGCGGCGTCACCAGCCTGGTCTGCCCGCCCGACACCGACCCGGTGCTCGACGAGCCGGGCCTGGTGGAGATGCTGAAGTTCCGGGCCCGCAAGATCTCGCGCTGCCGCTTGTTCCCGCTTGGGGCGCTGACTCGCGGCTTGCGCGGCGAGGCGCTGACCGAGATGGCCGAGCTCACCGAATCGGGCTGCATCGGATTTGCCCAGGCCGACGTGCCGGTGCGCGACACCCAGGTCCTGTACCGCGCGCTGCAGTACGCGTCCACGCTGGGCCTCACGGTCTGGTTGCGACCGCACGATGCCTTCCTCGGCAGCGGCGTGGCGGCCCAGGGGGCGATGGCGACACGGCTCGGCCTGTCGGGCGTGCCGGTGATGGCCGAGACCGTGGCGCTGCACACCCTGTTCGAACTGGTGCGCGTGACCGGGGCCCGCGTGCACCTGTGCCGGCTGTCGAGTGCCGCCGGGGTGGCCCTGGTTCGTGCCGCCAAGGCCGAGGGCCTGCCGGTGACGGCCGATGTCAGCATCAACTCGCTGCACCTGACGGATGTCGACATCGGCTACTTCAATGCCGACATGCGCCTGACACCGCCGCTGCGACAGGGCGCCGACCGCGCCGCACTGCGCGCCGGCCTGGCCGATGGCACGATCGACGCGCTGGTGTCGGACCACAACCCCGTCGCCGACGACATGAAGGCCCTGCCGTTCGGCGAGGCCGAACCCGGTGCCACGGGCCTGGAGCTGCTGCTCGGCCTGGCCTTGCGCTGGGGCCAGGACGCCGGTCTGACGCTGCCCCAGACGCTGGCCCGCGTCACGCTGAATCCGGCCCAGGTGCTGGGCGGGGCGTTGCAATCCTTGGCGGCCAGCGCCGGCCGCATCGTCGAAGGCGGGGTCGCCGACCTCTGCCTGTTCGACCCCGATGCGGCCTGGGCCGTCGAGCCGGCGGCGCTGGCGAGCCAGGGCAAGCACACGCCGTTTGCGTTTGCCGCGACCGGCATGGCACTGACGGGCCGCGTGCACGCCACACTGGTGGCCGGCACGCTCGCCTACCAGGCGCCGGCCGCCAATCCGCCCGCGGCCTGATGCGCCACCTGGTCGCCGCCGCGCGCCTGGCGCGCGCCTCGCTGCACGTGCTGCACGGGCTGTGGATCATGCGCCGCTTCCCGCACCTGAACGCGGCCGAGCGCCAGGCCCACATCGGCCGCTGGTCGGCCGCGCTGCTGCGCCACGTCGGGCTGAGCCTGCATGTCAGCGGCACGCCTCGCCCGGGGGCGACGCTGGTGGTGGCCAACCATGTCTCGTTCATCGACATTGCAGCCATCCACGCCGCGGCGCCGCAGGTGCGCTTTGTTTCCAAGGCCGACGTGCTGTCCTGGCCGGTGCTCGGGGCGCTGATCCGCAATGCCGGCACGCTGTTCATCGAACGCGAGCGAAAGCGCGACGCGTTGCGCGTGGTCCACAGCATCGCTGCCGCGCTGGAGGCGGGCGACACCATCGGCGTCTTCCCCGAAGGCACGACCGGACTGGGCCGCGAGTTGCTGCCGTTCCACGCCAATCTGCTGCAGGCCGCCATCGCCACCGGCACGCCGGTGCAGCCGGTGCTGCTGCGCTACGACGACGCCGACGGGCCGTTCAGCGCGGTGCCGACCTGGCTGGGCGAGACCACGCTGCTGCAGGCGATCTGGCGTGTGGCCTCGGCGCCCCGGCTGGCCGTGCATGTAAGCCTGCTGTCGCCGCAGGGCACCCGCCACGCCGACCGCCGCGCGCTGGCCGCGGCCTTGCAGCAGCAGATGCAGGACGAACTGCTCAGGGCCGT
>JAJTGU010000209.1 GCA_021297985.1 Rubrivivax sp. | reverse complement strand
GATGGAGCTGGACAAGACCTTCGAGGAGCGCGACCTCATCAACGCCAGCGTCGTCAACGCCCTCGACGAGGCGGCGCTGAACTGGGGCGTCAAGGTGCTGCGCTACGAAATCAAGGACCTGACGCCGCCGGCCGAGATCCTGCGGGCGATGCAGGCGCAGATCACGGCCG
Source organism: Rubrivivax sp. (assembly GCA_021297985.1). Taxonomy (GTDB): domain Bacteria; phylum Pseudomonadota; class Gammaproteobacteria; order Burkholderiales; family Burkholderiaceae_C; genus Rubrivivax. The sequence goes on along the minus strand of JAJTGU010000209.1, from coordinate 17,062 downwards.
AGCGCGAAAAGCGGGCGCTGATCGCAGCGTCCGAAGGCCGACGCCAGGAGCAGATCAACATCGCCACCGGCGAGCGCGAGGCCTTCATCGCCCGCAGCGAGGGCGAGAAGCAGGCCGAGATCAACAACGCGATGGGCGAGGCGGCGGCCATCACCGCCGTGGCCGACGCCACCGCCGACGCCATCCGCAAGATCGCCGAGGCCATCCGCCAACCCGGCGGCGAGCAGGCGGTGCAGCTGAAGGTGGCCGAAAAGGCGGTCGAGGCCTACTCGCACCTGGCGCAGAAGAACAACACCATGATCGTGCCCGGCAACATGAGCGAGGTCGCCGGCCTGATCGGCACCGCGATGGCCTTGCTCAAGGGGCCGGCTCCCGGAGCCGGGGCGCCGAAATGAGCGCCGACGACAGGGCCGATGCGCGCAATGTGCTGGGTGGGCCGCTGCAACCGTGCAGCTACGACCCGCTGACCGGCTGGTACCGCGACGGCTGCTGCCACACCGACCTCCACGACCGCGGCAGCCACATCGTCTGCTGCAAGGTCACCGTGGAATTCCTGAACTTCCAGTTCGATCGCGGCAACGACCTCATCACCGCCCGGCCCGAACATCGATTCGCCGGTCTGAAACCGGGAGACCGCTGGTGTGTCTGCGCCCTGCGCTGGCGCGAGGCCTACGAGGCCGGATGCGCACCGCCCGTCGTGCTGGAGAGCACCCATGCGAAGGCGCTGGAGTTCGTGTTGATCGAGTGGCTGCGCCGAAGCACGGCTCCGGCCGCCCCGCGGCTCGACAACTGATCCATTCGGCCGGTCGTGCGGACTGGGCCCGGCCAGCGGATAAACTCCGCACCGCTGTCCCTGCGGAGGGATGGATGAGCGGTTTAAGTCGCACGCCTGGAAAGCGTGTGTGGGCTAATCCCCACCGCGGGTTCGAATCCCGCTCCCTCCGCCACGCGCTCGCCTTCAGGTCGCCGCGCGCTTTCGCTGCAGCAGCACCAAGGCCAGGCCCGCCAGTGCGAGGGTACTCGGCACCGGCACCCGGTTGTCGCTGATGGTGATGTCGCTGCTGGCGACCTCGCCGTTGTTGCCGACCTCGCCGATGTAGAGGAACAGCCCGGCGGTCGAGACCAGCGACGTCAGGTTGAAGCTCAGAACGCCACCGTCGCCCAGACTGATGAAGCCGTCGGGCGTGATCGTGCTGGCGTTGCCGTCGAACAGGGCCAGGCGCGCCACCGCGTCGTCCACGGTGTTGCCGCCCGGGCCGGTGCCGAAGAGCTTGGGATCCGCCGGGGCACGCTGGGCGCCGGGCGCGAAGATCGTGCCCGCCAGGAAGTCGAAGACCGACAAGCCGACCGCCGCATCGGCGCAAGCCGCCGTGGCGCAATCGGTGGTCGACAGCTTGATGCCGTCGAGGTCAAAACCGGAGAACTGGCCGCCCGCGCCGCCAACGCCCGAATTGCTGTCCCGGATCGTGATCGAGGCCATGTTTCCAAGGCCGGCCACGGAGAGGTCCGCCTTAAAGACACCGGTGCCGGCAGGCACGCCGCCGACCGCACCGGTGAGTTCAATGAACGTCACCGGCACGGCCTGAGCCGTGCCAAGGACGCCCGCCAGCAAGCCGGCGGCGATGCATGTACTTGTGAAGCGCTTCATCGAGGACTCCTTGAAAAGTGTCACTCCGATGCGCAAGCAAGAACCGCGTCAGTGCGCGACTTCAAGTTTGGGGGTTCCCTCGGTAGAGCCCGCGTATTGAAGGCCTCGACAACGTCTCCGGCGGCTCCAAGTCGGCCTGAACTGTCAGATTTTCCGACTCCTCTGGAGGCAGGAGGTCGGCTACCCAGCGTTGACCGTCGCCTCGGGCTTCTTGAGCATGCCCGCCAGTGCCTGGGAGATGCCGGTGATGCCCTCGTTGGACAAGCCCGCGTCTTTCATCACGGCATCCACGATGGGTTTGGCCAACTGGTATTGAAGCGCCGAATTCATCACCTGCTCGGGGAAGGTCGCCCCGTGACCAGCCTCGACTCCCGAAACCGCGCGTGGGTCGCCGGTGCCCGGAAGTCCACCGACCTGGACGATGCGGATCGATTCGATCTTCTCCATCGGGCGGACCGCTTCTTCGAGGATCTTCGGCAGTTGCTGCAGCAGCAGTGTGCGCACCTGCAAGTCGATCTGGGCCGCTGAAAGGGTGTTCAGCGCCTCGTTGATCGCCCGCTTGCCCTCGGCCTCGGCCAGCGCGGCGGCTTGGCGTGCCCGGGCCTCGATCGTGATCGCTTCAGCGCGGTCGAGTGCCGCTTCCTTTTCGGCTGAAGCCGATACCTTGACGGCGATGGCGTTCTGCTCGGCGTCCTTGGCCGCCTCGATCAGCTGAATGGCCTTGTCCCGCTCGGCCACGGCGACCTGGCGCGACGTGGTGACCACTTCTTCGGCCTTGACAGCTTCGCTACGCGCCAGGTTCGCGGCTGCATCGGCTTCGGACTGCTCGCGCGACTTGTTGGCGATCGCGATCTGCGTGTCCTGGCGCGCAATCTCGACCTGCTTGCGCTGCTCGGCACGCTGCACCTCGGTCTTACGCTCGAGTTCGATCTCGCGAGTCTGAACGGCCAGGTTCTTCTCGATCTCGGCCGCCTTGATTTCGCGTTCAGCCTCGATTCGCTTCTGGCTGACCTGGCGTTCGGACTCGATCTTGGCGGCCTCGGCCTCGAGCGTGCGTTCGGCCTGCTGGGTCGCGATCTGCGCCACCTGCTCCGCGCGGGCCGTTTCAACGTCTCGCTTCTGGGTCAACGACGCAAACTCCTGGTCTTTTTCGATGTTCAGCTTCTGCCTTGAGGCCTCGAGGTTCTTGGCCCGGACCTGGACTTCGGTGTCCTGCTCGACGTCGTTGCGCTGCTTGCGCCTGGCTTCGGTCTGCTCGGTCAGGCGCGTCAAGCCCTCGGCATCGAAGGCGTTGTTGGGGTTGAAGAACTGCTTGTCGGTCTGATCCAGGCTGGTCAGCGAGACCGACTCCAGTTCCAGCCCGTTCTTCTCCAGGTCTTCAGCGACCGCGTTCTGCACTGCCTGGACGAAGTCGCGCCGCTTGTCCTGGAGTTCTTGAATCGTCATCGTCGCCGCGGTCGCGCGCAACGAATCGACGAACTTGTCCTCGACGAGCGCCTTCAGTTCCTCCGGACTCATCGTCCGCGCGCCGAGGGTCTGGGCGGCAATGCTGACGGCCTCTTCGGTCTGCGCAACACGGACGAAGAATGCCGCCGTCACATCCACCCGCATGCGGTCCTTGGTGATGAGGCTCTCGCGTTCGCGCCGCTCCACCTCAAGTTTCAGGGTGTTCATGTTGACGAGCACGCGCTCGTGAAACACCGGCAGCACGATGGCGCCTCCGTCCATGATGACCTTCTGTCCACCCAGGCCGGTGCGAACGAAGGCGGTCTCCTTGGTCGAGCGCTTGTAAAGACGTGCGAAAACAATGCCGATGGTCAGCAGCGCGAGCAGCGCGATACCGGCCAGCGTCAGCATCTCGATGATCTGGGTCATGTGATTGATCTCCCTCAAGGTCGAATGTTTCGGTTCCTGACGACCACAAACGGCTACAGAAGGGCCGGATGTGGGTTCGCAATACAGCGGTAGAAGGCGCCCACCTTTCGCACGATCAGGACCTGGGCGCCTTCCTCGAAGACGTCGTCGTCGAGATCAGGCTCCACCATCAAGTAGTGGTTGCGTCCAAGGCTGTCCTTGACGCGCGCTTGCGCCGCCAATCCGCGCCGGGCCGCGCCGCCGGCAACGACGCCGACGCGTCCCAGCAGGGTCTGCTCGCTGATCGCGCTGGTTTCGTCGCGCGGAACGATGTGCGCGACCAGCGCACCCAGTCCGCGCACGGTGGCCAAGCCCGAGGGCACGGCCAGCAGCGTTGCCAACCATCCCGGAAGGTAGCCACCGAGCAGGCCCTTGGCGACCATTTGCAGGCTGTAGCCGAAGACCGTAAAGCCTCCGAGGAACAACAGCAGGATCACCAGCGCCGGTACCCGGCCCAGGTGCAGCCATCCCAGTACGCGATCCAGTGCCCCATCGCCGTGGATCTCGGGCAGGAGATCGTCGATCAGGTTGCTGGGACTCAGCGACACCAGCATGCCCAGGCCTTCAAGCAGCGCAATGCCGACGATCAGCGCAAAGCCGATACCAAAGGCCCACGTTTCGGGCGACGTGAACAGGCTCATGCCTTGCCGGCCTTGAGCTGTGCCATGCGCTCGGCGATCTTGTTGTCACGCACCATGTCGTCGAGCTCCTTCAACTGCGCCGCCTGGGCCAAGGATGTACCGCGGGTCGTGGCCGACAGTCCGGTCTGGCGTTCGTAGAGGCGATCAAAGGCGCCGCTGACCGCATCCATGCGGCCGGCTGCCCCGCCGCCAGGTGCGGCCGCCGAGCTGCCGGCTGCCGTTGCCGCGGCGCGGCTCTTGCGGAAGGCCGACAGGGCTTCTTCCATCTCGCGCTTCTTGGCCAGCAGCGCGGCCACGTAGCCTTGGAGCTCGGACTCTTGCCGGGCGAGGGAGGCGAGCGTCGTTTCAAGCACCGGCAACTGGGCTTCGATGTCAAGCTGTCGCGCGACTGCAGCGCGGGCCAGGTCCTCGCGACTGCCGACCATGGCCTCGTCGATCTGCGCTCCCAGCTTGGCGTGCTGACCGTTCAGGCTGTTGTGCTGCTGCTGGGCCAGATGGCGGTTGGCGCTGACGACACCGAGTTCGTGTCGGACGTCGGCGACCACGCCATCGGCGTCGCGGATCGCCTGTTCCATCATCGCTTCGGGAGCCTGATCCTCGATGCGGTCCAGCAGCGCATGAACACCTCCGGCGATCACGCGGGCGACGCGGGTTTGCAGGGTATCGGCCATGTCTCGAGTCTCCTCATCAAGTTTCAGAAAGGTCCGGGGCGACCACGTTGAGCGCTGTCGCCAATTGGAGGCTGCCGGCGACGTGCCGACGCACAACCTGGGGATCAAAGGCCGCTGCCGACGGCGTCGTGGCCTGCCGCAGCAGAGTCTCGGCCAGGCCGAAACTTCGGCGCACCAAGGTGTCTTCCAGTCGGGCGGCTTGGGCCTCGTCCTTGGGCAACTGGCTCACCGCCAGCGCCAGGCACGAGGTCAGGTGATCCAGCATCGCGCTCATGACCTCGGAGTGGCGTCCGCCTTGCCCTTCGACCCGCACCAGCGCCGTGCGCAGCCGTGCGACCAGGTCCCGCGCCCAGGCGTGGGCGGCTTCGTAGTCGAATGCGCCATCGTGCTGGCGCTTCAGCTGGCCCAGCAGCACGCGCAGCTTGTCGCTGTTGGTGGCTGCCCCGTCGACCTGCAGCTGTGCCAGCCACAGATAGAGATCGGAAGGGATTCGGGCCGACAAAGGCTCCATCGCGGGCGCGGCTAATGCAACCATGGGGTGGGGCTGAACGGTGAGGAATGCAAATGTAGTCGTTTGAATTCAAACGTCAACAACCTGGGTTCACCTGTGGGAATCGAGCTCCCCGGTCAGCCCCGCCGCGCAAGAGCGCCTTGATACAGCCCCATGTACCCGCTTGCCGGCCCATCCCAGCCGAAGTGGGCCGCCATGGCCGCACCCACCATGCGGGCCCAGGCACCGTCGCCGCAGCCACGGGTGTCAAGCGCGCGCTGGACGGCCCGCTCGAAGGCCGCGGGCGTGGCGGCGTCGAAGGCAAAGCCGGTGACGCCGTCGGTCACGGTGTCGGCCAGGCCGCCGACGTGGCGCACGATGGGCAAGGTGCCGTAGCGCAGACCGTAGAGCTGGGTCAGGCCGCAGGGCTCGAAGCGGCTGGGCACCGCGATGGCGTCGGCACCGGCGATCAGGCGGTGGGCGCGCGACTCGTCGTAGCCGATGCGCACCTGCACCCGCCCCGGTTGGGCGGCCTGGGCCATGCGGAACGCGGCTTCGAGCGCCGGCTCGCCGGTGCCCTGCACCGCGAGTTGCACGCGTCCGTCGCGCAGCAGTTCGGGCAGCGCAGCCAGCACCAGGTCCAGGCCCTTCTGGGCCGACAGGCGGCTGACGACGGTGATCAACAAGGCGTCGTCGTCCAGCGCCAGGCCAAGCTCGGCTTGCAGCGCGCGCCGGCACTCGCGCTTGCCAGCCAGACGCTCGGCGTCGTAGCGGGTCGCGATGGCGGGGTCGGTGGCCGGGTTCCAGAGCGCCTCGTCGATGCCGTTCAGGATGCCGACCACGTCGGCGCCGCGACCGCGGATCACGCCGTCCAAGCCGCAGCCGTAGTCGTGGGTCGCGATCTCGCGCGCGTAGCTGGGGCTGACGGTGGTGACCTTGTCGGCGCACTGCAGGCCGGCCTTCATGAAGCTGAGCTGGCCGTGGTACTCCAGGCCCTGGGGCGACATCCAGCGCGACGACAGCCCGAGCAGGTTCCAGTCGGTCATCGGGAACAGGCCTTGGAACGCCAGGTTGTGGACCGTGAACACGGTCGCAGCCGTGCGCGAAGGATGCTCGGCCACATAGGCGCAGGCCATCGCGGCGTGCCAGTCGTGGGCATGCACGATCTGCGGCGCCCATTGGCTGTCGACCTCGCCGCCGGCCAGATGCGCCGCCACCCAGCCCAGCAGCGCGAACCGCTGCAGGTTGTCGGCCCACTCCTCGCCATCCTGGGCCTGGTAAGGGCCGCCGGAACGCCGGTACAGATACGGCGCATCGATCACGTACACCTGCAGCCCGGTGCCGGGCATGCGCGCCAGCAGCAGCCGGACGCGCAGGGCGCCGAAGCAGGCGCCGATGTCGATGACGGTGCGCACGCCCTGGACCGCATCGAGCACCATCGGGTAACCGGGCAGCAGCAGGCGAACATCGGCGCCCTGCTCGGCCAGAGCCACCGGGAGCGCCGCCACCACATCGGCCAGGCCCCCGGTCTTGATGAGCGGGAAGACCTCCGCTGCCACGTGCAGCACCTTCATGGCAGGCATCGGTTCAGAGCTTCCTGAGCATGTCGCGCGTGACGAGCACGATGCCGGACTCGGTGCGCAGGAAGCGCGCCGCATCGGCGACCGGGTCCTCGCCGATGACCAGACCGTCCGGCACATGGCAGTCGCGGTCGAGGATCACGCGGTTCAGCCGCGCGCGGCGGCCGACCTGGACCCCCGGCAGCAGCACCGACCAACGCACATCGGCCCAGCTGTGGACGCGCACGTTGGAGTACAGCACCGAGCGCAGCACCGAGCCGCTGACGATGCATCCGCCGGAAACGATGCTCTCCAGCGCCCTGCCCTGGCGGTCGTCGACGTTGTGGACGAACTTCGCGGGCGGCAGCTGCGGCTGGTAGGTCCAGATCGGCCAGTCGCTGTCGTACATGTTCAGCAGCGGGTCGGTCGCGGTCAGGTCGATGTTGGCGTCCCAATAGGCGTCCAGCGTGCCGACGTCGCGCCAGTACGGTGCCTGGCCGGGCTTGGTGCCGACGCATGACATTTCGAACGGGTGCGCCCCGGCGACACCGGCGCGGACCAGCCGCGGGATGATGTCCTTGCCGAAGTCGTGGGTCGAGTTCGGGTCGGCCATGTCGCGCTCGAGCTCGCGGAACAGGTAGCGCGCATTGAAGACATAGATGCCCATGCTCGCCAGGCAGCGCCCGGGCTTGCCGGGGATCTCCGGCGGCAGCGGCGGCTTCTCGACGAAGTCGACGATCCTGCGCTTGGCGTCGATGGCCATCACGCCAAAGGCCGTGGCCTCGTCCCGGCTGACCTCGATGCAGCCGACCGTGCACTCCTGACCCAGCGCCACATGGTCGGCCAGCATCAGGGCGTAGTTCATCTTGTAGACATGGTCGCCGGCCAGCACCACCACGTACTCGGGTCGGTAGGCCGCGACGATGTCCTGGTTCTGGTACACGGCATCGGCCGTTCCGCGGTACCAGCTCTCTTCGTCCACCCGCTGCTGCGCCGGCAGCAGGTCGACGAACTCGTTCATCTCGCTTTTCAGGAACGCCCACCCGCGCTGAAGATGGCGCAACAGGCTGTGGCTCTTGTACTGCGTGACCACGCCCATCCGCCGGATGCCCGAGTTCAGGCAGTTCGACAGCGCAAAGTCGACGATCCGGAACTTGCCGCCGAAGTACACCGCCGGCTTGGCGCGGTTGTCGGTCAGGTTCTTCAGCCGGCTGCCGCGGCCGCCGGCCAGCACCAGCGCGACCGCCTTGCGCGGCAGGTCCAACCCCAGCGTGACGTTTGTGCTTTGCATCTCAGTCTCCGATTTGGTGCAGTGAAACTACAGATCCGACCTCATGGAAGCTCGACCCCTCGAACATGAGAAAACACATTCGAAATGTCACATATCTAATTGATTCATATCGAATTCTCCTCCTCTTTGGATAGCGGAATCCGACTCCCTCTGTAGGCAAACTACACTCCGCGATCCGCTCCTCGCCATTGACGCTGGGAAGCGCCTTGGTGACACTCCGAAGCCCTTGCCGGCTGCAAGCCGGCGCCAACACCTGCGACGATGAACAAAGCTGTTGACCACAACGCCATGACCACCAGTGCCGACCTGGACCGCCAACTGCTCGGCACCGTGGCCTGCGAGCCCGCCAGCGCCAGCCGCACGGCGATGATGCACGCGGTGGCGCAGCTTGCACGCGAGGGCTTGTCCCGGCGCTGGGTGGCCGGCGACAGTGCCGACCGCGAGGCCCGCACGCGGCGAGTGAACTATCTGTCAATGGAGTTCCTGATGGGTCGCAGCCTCGGGAACGCCCTCGATGCGCTGGGTCTGCAAGGCGAGATGGCCCAGGCCGCCCGCGCCCGCGCGGTCGAGCTTGAGGATCTCGCGGCACAGGAGCCCGATGCGGCATTGGGCAACGGCGGCCTGGGTCGCCTGGCAGCGTGTTTCCTGGATTCGATGGCGACCGTCGGCCTGCCGAGCTTCGGCTACGGCATCCGCTACGAGTTCGGCATGTTTGCCCAGAGCATCCACAACGGACGCCAGGTCGAGCATCCCGACGCCTGGCTCACCGACGGCACGCCCTGGGAGTTCCCGCGGCCCGAGATCAGCCACCGCGTGATGTTCGGCGGCTGGGTCGAGCCTTCGGCCACACCGGGTGGCGCCCCGGTCTGGCGACCGGCCGGCGAGGTCCTGGCCAAGGCCTACGACTTGGTCGTTCCCGGCCACGGCACGCCGCGGGTCAGCACGCTTCGGCTGTGGAAAGCAGCGGCACCGGCGCAGATCGACCTCCACGCCTTCAACAGTGGCGACTACGCGCGCGCCGCCGAGTTCAAGAACCAGTTCGAGAACATCTCGTGGGTGCTGTACCCGAACGACAGCACCCCGGCCGGGCGCGAGCTCCGGCTTCGGCAGGAGTTCTTCTTCACCAGCGCGTCACTGCAGGACATCCTGGCCCGCCACCTCGCCGAACATGGCCGGTTGACGAACCTGCACGAGTTTGTCGCGGTGCACCTGAACGACACCCACCCCGCGATCGGTGTCGTGGAACTGATGCGCCTGCTGATGGACGAGCACGGTTTCGGCTGGGCGCCGGCCTGGGCGATCGTGCAGCAGGTCTTCAGCTACACCAACCACACGCTGATGCCCGAGGCGCTGGAGACCTGGCCGGTATCGCTGATGCAGCACGTGCTGCCGCGCCACCTGGACATCATCTTCCGCATCAACCACGAGTTCCTGAGCTGGGCAGCCGAGCAGCGCCCCGGAGACGATGCGTTCCTGCGCCGCCTGTCTCTGATCGACGAGTCCGGCGAGCGTCGCGTGCGCATGGCCAACCTGTCGATCGTCGGCAGCCACAAGGTCAACGGCGTCTCGGCACTGCATTCGCAGCTGCTCGTGCAGACCATCTTCGCGGACTTCGCGGCGCTGTGGCCCGACCGCTTCACGAACATGACCAACGGCGTCACCCCGCGCCGCTGGCTGGCCCAGGCCAATCCGGGCCTGGCCGGGCTCATCGACCGCACGCTGGCCGCGCCGCTCGACGGGCGCGACTGGCGGCTGGAGCTTGACCAGTTGCAGGGCCTGGGCGCGCACGCCGAATCGGCCGAGTTCCGCGCCGAGTTCATGGCCGTCAAGCGTGCCAACAAGGAGCGGCTGGCGGCGCTGATCCTCAGGACCACCGGAATCACGGTCGACCCGGCCAGCCTGTTCGACGTCCAGGTCAAGCGCATCCACGAGTACAAGCGCCAGCTGCTCAATGTCCTGCAGGTCGTGGCGCGCTGGCAGGCGATCGTGGCCCAGCCCGAGCTGAACTGGGTGCCGCGAACGGTGATCTTCGCCGGCAAGGCCGCGTCGAGCTATGTCTCAGCGAAGAACATCATCCGGCTGATCCACGACGTCGGCAGTGTCGTCAACCACGACCCCCGCGTCGCCGGGCGTCTGAAGCTTGTCTTCGTGCCCAATTACGGGGTTTCGGTGGCCGAGACCATCATGCCCGCGGCCGACCTGTCCGAGCAGATCTCCACCGCCGGCACCGAGGCCAGCGGCACCGGCAACATGAAGCTCGCGCTCAACGGTGCGCTGACCATCGGCACCGACGATGGCGCCAACATCGAGATCCGAGAGCAGGTCGGCGACGACAACATCTTCATCTTCGGCCTCTCGGCGGCCGAGGTCGCGGCCTGCAAGGCGGCCGGCTACCAGCCGATGCGCCACCTCGAGTCCAACCCGCGATTGAAGGCGGTGCTGGATGCAATCTCCGGCGGAGCGTTCTCGCCTGACGAGCCTGGCCGCTACCGGCCCCTGGTCGACGCCCTGCTGTGGGGGGGTGACCCCTACATGCTGCTGGCCGACTTCGACAGCTACCTGCAGGCCCAGGCACGGGTCGATGCCCTGTTCCGCACGCCAGAGGCCTGGGCTCGAAAGGCCATCGCCAACGTCGCGGCAATGGGTTTCTTCTCGTCGGACCGCACCATCCGCGAGTACGCCCGCGAGGTCTGGCGCATCACGCCCGCAACCTGAACATGCTGTCGACCGAAGACGCGGCACTGCTGGCGGCCGGCCGCCACGGCGATCCGTTCGCTGTGCTGGGGGCCCATGCACTGGCCGACGGCCGGATCGCGATCCGGGCGTTCCTGCCGGGTGCTGCGTCGGTGCAGGTCACCTCGCCCTCTGCGGCCTGGCCGGCCATGCCGTTGACACGGGTCCACGAGGCCGGGATCTTCGAGGGCATCTGGCTGCCGCCGCGGGCCGGCGCCGAGCTGGCGAGCTATCGCTTCCAGGTCCGGTGGGCCGACGGCCAGGCCGTGCAACTCGACGACGCCTACCGTTTTGGCACGGTGCTCGGCGAGATGGACGTCTGGCTGCTCGGCGAGGGCTCGCACCTGCGGCCGTTCGAGGTCCTGGGCGCGCGGCCGATGGCAATGGAAGGTGTCGACGGCACCGCGTTTGCGGTCTGGGCCCCCAACGCGTCGCGCGCCAGCGTCGTCGGCGACTTCAACGTCTGGGACGGCCGCCGACACCCGATGCGGCTGCGCCGCGAATGTGGCGTCTGGGAACTGTTCGTGCCCGGTGTCGGAATCGGCGCGCGCTACAAGTTCGAACTGCTCGACGCAGCCGGCCAGTTGCTGCCGCAGAAGGCCGACCCCTACGCCCGCTCCGCCGAGCTGCGACCGGCAACCGCCAGCATCGTCGCTGCGATGCCCCTGTCCAAGCCGATGAGCCCGGGGCGCCAGGCCGCCAATGCGCTGGACGCGCCGATCTCGATCTACGAGGTCCACCTCAGCAGCTGGAAGCGCCGCGTCGAAGACGGCAACCGCTGGCTGAACTGGGACGAACTCGCCGCCGAGCTGCTGCCGTATGCCGCCGACATGGGCTTCACGCACGTGGAGCTTCTGCCCATCAGCGAGCACCCGTTCGACGGCTCCTGGGGCTACCAGACGCTGGGCCTGTTCGCGCCAACCTCCCGATTTGGCGACCTGTCGGGCTTCGAGCGGTTCATGGCCCGCGCCCATGCGCTGGGCGTGGGCGTGATCCTGGACTGGGTTCCGGCGCACTTCCCGAGCGACGCGCACGGCCTGGCCCGCTTCGACGGCACCCACCTCTACGAATACGCCGATCCGCGCGAAGGTTTCCACAACGACTGGAACACGCTGATCTACAACTTCGGCCGCACCGAGGTGCGCAACTTCCTGGTCGGCAACGCCTTGTACTGGCTCGAGCGCTTCGGCGTCGACGGATTGCGCGTGGATGCCGTGGCGTCGATGCTGTACCGGGACTACAGCCGCAAGGCCGGCGAGTGGATCCCCAATGTGCACGGCGGGCGCGAGAACCTCGAGGCGATCTCGTTCCTCAAGCGCGTGAACGAAGTCGTCGGCGGCGAGCGTCCCGGCGCGATCACACTGGCCGAGGAAAGCACCGCCTTCCCGGCCGTCAGCCGGCCGACCTGGGCCGGTGGGCTGGGCTTTCACTTCAAGTGGAACATGGGCTGGATGCACGACACGTTGCATTACCTGGCGCGTGACCCTGTCCATCGGCCCTACCACCATGGCGAGATGACCTTCGGCATGGTCTACGCCTTCAACGAGAACTTCGTCTTGCCGCTTTCGCACGACGAAGTCGTGCATGGCAAGGGCTCGCTGCTGGCCAAGATGCCGGGCGACGCCTGGCAGAAGTTCGCCAACCTGCGGGCGTACTACGGCTTCATGTTCGGACACCCGGGCAAAAAGCTGCTGTTCATGGGGGCCGAGTTCGCCCAGGGACGGGAGTGGAACCACGACGCCAGCCTGGACTGGCATCAGCTCGAGGTGCCGGCCCACGCCGGCGTGCAGGCCCTGGTCCGCGACCTGAACCGCCTTTACTGCGAGCACGCAGCGCTGCACAGCCAGGACTTCAGCCACCACGGCTTCGAGTGGATCGACCACGAGGACGCACCCCGCAGCCTGCTGGCCTTTGTGCGCCGGGGGCGCGACGGCAGCCTGATGCTCGTGGTCAGCAACTTCGCGCCAGTGGTGCACCACGGCCTGCGGCTGGGAGTGCCCGAGGCCGGCCCGTGGACCGAAAAGCTCAACACCGATTCGGCGTTCTACGGTGGCAGCAATGTCGGCCAGGCCCTCGGCCAGGTGCACAGCGAGGCGGTGGCCAGCCATGGCCGCAGCCAGAGCCTGGTGCTGACCGTGCCGCCACTGGCGACACTGTTCCTGGCCTGGGCGGCACCGAAAGACGCCTGAATGCCGGGGCTTCTTCCCGGCCGCCCCTGGCCGATGGGCGCATCGGTGTGCGATGGCGGCGTCAACTTTGCGGTCTTCACGCAGCACGGGCATCGTGTGGAGTTGTGCCTGTTCGACGAACGAGGCGAGCGCGAGGTCCAGCGGCTGCCGCTGCCCGAGCGCAGCGGCGATGTCTGGCATGGCCTGCTGCCCGCTGCGGGCGCCGGTCTGGTCTACGGCTTTCGCGTCCACGGTCCCTGGCGGCCGGACCGTGGCCATCGCTTCAATCCCGCCAAGCTGCTTCTCGACCCTTGGGCGCGAGACATCGTCGGGCCAACGGGCGGCTTCCACTGGGGTGACCCGCACTACGCGGCCGATGTCGAGCATCCCCAACACCCGAACGGCCGCGACAACAGCCGCTTCGCGTTCAAGGCCAAGGTCGTCGCCGACGCTCCTGTCGCCGCGTTCAGCCACCCCCGGCGACCCCTCGCACAGAGCGTGCTGTATGAACTGCACGTGCGAGGCTTCACGCAGTCGCTGCCCGGTGTGCCCGAAGCGCTGCGCGGCAGCTACGCCGGGCTCGGTCACCCGGCGACGATCGCCTACCTCCAGCGCCTGGGCGTCACCGCACTGAGCCTGCTGCCGGTGCACATGAGCCTGTCGGAATCGCATCTGGTGCGCCGCGGACTGGTCAATCACTGGGGCTACAACACGCTGGGTTTCTTCGTGCCGGAACCACGGTACGCCGCAACAGGCGACCCGCGAGCCGAGTTCCGGAGCATGGTCCGGTCGCTGCACGAGGCCGGCATCGAGGTGCTGCTGGACGTGGTCTTCAACCACAGCTGCGAGGGCGACGAGCGTGGGCCGTCGATCTCGTGGCGAGGCTTCGACAACGCGGCCTGGTACCGGCTCGACGAGCATCGCCGCAGCGTCAACTGGGCCGGAACGGGCAACACCCTGGACCTGCGCCATCCGCGGGTGCTGCAGATGGTGCTGGACAGCCTGCGCCACTGGATCGTCGAGTTCGGCGTCGACGGCTACCGCTTCGACCTGGCCCCGGTGCTGGGCCGAGGCGACCATGGCTTCGAGCGCGACGGGGCCTTCTTCAAGGCCGTGATGCAGGACCCGGTGCTTCAACGCGCCAAGCTTGTCGCCGAGCCCTGGGACATTGGCCCGGGCGGCTACCAGCTCGGCCCGTTCCCGGCGGGCTGGCTGGAATGGAACGACAAGTTCCGCGACGCGACACGCGCCTTCTGGCTGGGTGGCGACAGCACGCGAGGCGAGTTCGCACTGCGTCTGGCCGGCTCGAGCGACCTCTACCAGCCGAGGCGGCGCTCGCCGCTGGAAAGCGTCAACTACGTCGTCTCTCACGATGGCTTCACGCTGCACGACCTGGTCAGCTACGACATGCGCCACAACGAGGCCAACGGCGAAGCCAACGCCGACGGCCACGGCCACAACCTGAGCTGGAACTGCGGCTGGGAGGGTCCGACCTCGGACCCCGCGGTGCTGGAGCGGCGGCGCCGTCTCAAGCGTGCGATGCTGGCCAGCGTGCTGCTGGCCCAGGGCACGCCGATGCTGTGCGCCGGCGACGAACTGGGTCGCACCCAGCAGGGCAACAACAACGCCTACTGCCAGGACAACGCCATCAGCTGGCTGGACTGGGGCGCGGCCGACGAGTCGCTGATCGACTTCACGGCCCACTTGATCGCGCTGCGGCGGCGTCTGCTGCCGATGGGCAGCCAGTGGTACAGCGGCCTGCCCGACGCACAAGGTCGGATCGACCTGGCCTGGACCCGACGGACGGGCGATCCGATCAACGCCGACGAGTGGAACAACCGCCGATCGCGCATCCTGGGCGCCTTCATCGCAGCCCCCGGGATGGGCGACGAGCCTCTGGCGCTGCTGGTCAACGGCCGCGACATGGATGTCGAGTTCAAGCTCCCGTCGGGCCAATGGGTCTGCGAACTCGACACGGCATCCCCCGATGGCCGCAACCCCTGGACCCGCGACAACGCGGACTTGGCTTATCCGCTGCGTTCACGCAGCCTCGTGCTGCTCCGCCTGGTCCGCCCGTCGCGGCAGGCCTGAACGACAACGCAGCACCCACCCCTCAGCCGACGAGACGACCCATGAGATTCCCCCGTACCAGCGGCATCCTGCTGCACCCCACCTCGTTGCCCGGCCCGCATGGGAGCGGCGACCTGGGCGTCGAGGCCCGCCACTTCGTCGACTGGCTCGTCGCCGCAGGCCAGAGCCTGTGGCAGATGCTGCCCCTGGGTGGCATCGGGCCGGGCAACTCGCCCTACATGAGCAGTTCGGCGTTCGCAGGCAACGTCCTGATGATCGACCTGCTCGAGTTGCAGCACCAAGGCTGGCTGACCGCCGCCGATGTGGCACCCGTGGCTGGGCTGCGCGACGACAAGCTGGACTTCGCGGCCGTCGTGCCCTACCGGATGGAGCGCCTCGCGCGTGCTGCCGAGCGCTTCGGCAGCGCCGCCACGGCGGCGCAACGTGCGGACTACCTGAGATTCTGCGACGCGCAGGCGAACTGGCTGCCCGACTACGCGCTGTTCATGGCGCTGTGCGAGTCCCACGGCTGGCGCGACTGGTGCGAATGGGAAGCCGGCCTCGCGACGCGCCAGCCCGCGGCGCTGGCAGCGGCCCGCTTGCAGCACGCCGAGCGGATCGCGTTCTGGACCTTCTGTCAGTGGTGCTTCTTCCGCCAGTGGGCGGAATTGAAGGCCTACGCCAACCAGCGACGAATCCAGATCGTCGGCGACGCGCCCATCTTCATCGCGTACATGAGCGCCGAGGTCTGGGCCAACCAGAAGCTGTTCGAACTCGACTCCGACGGGCGTCCCACCGTGGTGGCCGGCGTGCCGCCGGACTTCTTCAGTGCCACCGGCCAGCGCTGGGGCAACCCGCTGTACCGATGGAGCGAACACGCCCACGACGGCTACGCCTGGTGGGTGGAACGCATCCGGCGCACTTTCGAACTGGTGGACATCGTGCGCATCGATCACTTCCGCGGCTTTGCGGCCTACTGGGAGATCCCGGCCAGCGAGCCGACCGCGATGAAGGGCCAGTGGGTGCCGGCGCCCGGGGAGGCGATGTTCAAGGCCGTGGCCAAGGCGCTCGGGCCGATGCCCATCATCGCCGAGGACCTGGGCGTCATCACGCCCGATGTCGATGCGTTGCGCAAGAAGTTCGGCTTCCCGGGCATGCGCATCCTGCAGTTCGCGTTTGCCGGCGACGCGTCGGACCGTTTCCTGCCGCACAACCACGAGCCCGACACCGTGGTCTACACCGGCACGCACGACAACGACACCGTGGCCGGCTGGTGGGCCAAGGCCAGCGACCAGGAGCGGCACTTCGCGCGCGGCTACCTCGACACCGACGGCCACGACATACCCTGGACCATGATCCGCGCCGCGATGATGAGCGTGGCCGACACCGCCGTGCATCCGATGCAGGACGTGCTGGCCCTGCCGACCGAGTGCCGCATGAACTACCCGGGGCAGGAGAGCGGCTGGTGGCGCTGGCGCTTCCGGTGGGCCGAGGTGCAGCCCTGGCACGCCGGGCGCCTGGCGGAGTTGTGCCGGCTCTACGCGCGCTAGCCCGCATGTTTCACCAGCGACCGCACTGGATGATTTTTCGAGGGTTGGTGGTGGCTTGGCGACGCTGATGCGGCCGCGCAGGCAGCGATTCATGGTTGCGGCGGCGGTGATCAGTACAGCGCGGGCGTGACTGCCCCTGCCCCGGCTTGGGATGCAGGCCTGGTTGGGGTCAACGCGCGGGCCAGGCACTGGATGAGCCTAGATCCGGCAGTTGCCGTGATGCGATGACCTGATTTGCGAGCGCTGACCTGGACTTGCGGCGTGTTGGCACACTCACCCGATGGGTGAGGCAAGATGCAAGGCGCTGGCGGCGCGCCGAGGTGGGGG
>JAJTGU010000317.1 GCA_021297985.1 Rubrivivax sp. | reverse complement strand
GCCGGCTGTTCACTGGCGGCGATCCGGGACGGTCGCAGCATCGACACCACCATGGGCTACACGCCGCTGGAAGGCTTGGTGATGGCCACCCGCAGTGGCTCGGTGGACCCGGGTCTGCTGCTGCATCAACTCAGAAGCGGCCAGGGTGTCGACAGCCTGGAGCACGAACTGCAGCACGACAGCGGCCTGCGCGGCCTGTCAGGCATCAGCGGCGACATGCGCGAGCTGCGCAACGCTGCTGCTGCGGGCCATCCCGGAGCCCTGCTGGCACTGGACGTGTTTCTGCATCGCCTGCTCCAGGGCATCGGGGCGATGGCCGCCAGCCTGGGCGGGGTGGATGTGATCGCCCTGACCGGAGGCATCGGCCAGAACGATCAGGTGCTGCTGGCCGATCTCCGGGCCCGGCTCGACTGGCTGCAGCCGGTTGAACTCGTGGCCGTGCCAGCCGATGAGGAAGGGATGATCGCCAGGTTGTGCCGGCAGGCCAGCCGTGATCGCGACCTTCCGTCAGATCGCGACTGAAAGGGCTTTCGGGTCTGCTGGCCCCGTTCAGTCCACGTCGCTGCGCAGCGCATCCTGAGCAGCGAGTTCCGGGCCGGCGCAGATGCGCTGCCAGTACGACTCGTGCCCGTCGCTGCCGGCCGGCCACTGGGCCAGGAAGCGCGGGCGCCAGCGTTCGGGCGGGATGTCGATCGCCAACGCGTCGATGTGGAGGCCAGCCCGGCGAAGCCCGAGTCGGCGCTGGACGGCATGAGCCTTGGGCACCGGGTGCACCGAGATGCGCGTGAGCAGGCCGCTGGAATCGCCGCAGAAGTTGGGCATGCCGGCAGCACCGTTGTTCAGAACGGTGCGCACGACACGCCGGCCGGCGCCAGCCTCCGCATCGAGGCTGTGGAACACCGGCAGGCAGGTGTGGCTGCACGCGAAGAGGTCGACCTGCGCCTGGTCGAACCAGGCCCTGGCCTGGGCCCGTGGGGCCGGCTCGCGCAGGTGTTCGGCGGCAAAGCCCCAGCCCGCGAGCGATTCGGCGTCACCATGCACGATGCCCACGCGCACGCCGGCAACGTCGATGCGGCGTGTCATGTCCAGCGCCGCGAGCTGCTCGGCCGCACCCTCGCAGGTGGCCACGGTCTTGCGCAGCGCGGCCAGCATGCGGTTGCTGCGCTCGACCACGCCGTCGCCGACCCAGGCCGGGTAGGCGCAGCCGCAACCCGCTTCGGCCGCCGCATCGGTGTCGGCGAGTTCGGTCTCGACGTTTCCGCGCAGCGCGTCGAAGGCCAGCACGCGGCGCTGCACGCGCGCAAAGATCGCCGGGTCGGTGTCGAACCAATGGAAGTCGCCGTTGAAGACCAGGCGCTTGCTCGGGCGCTCGGCGTCGAACATCGCCAGCACGGCGTCCAGCGCGACGTCGTTGCCGTAAAGACCGCCGACGACATAGAGCGTTTCGCATTCGGCCTCGGCCGTGCGGGCCAGATGGCGGGCGCCGTATCGGTAATGCAGCGGGCAACTGCGTCCGGGGACGATGGCGTCGTTCATGGTGTCGTGGCGTAGAGCGATGTCAGTGTCGCGGCATCGAGGTCGGCCGTGGGCCGGTCGAAGACCAGCCGGCCCTGGCGAAGACCCACCACGCGGTCGGCCAGCAGCGGCAGCAACTCGGCCTGGTGGACCACGGTGACCAGAGTCGCGCCGAGTTCCTGCGCCGCGACGCTCAGGATGCGGCACAGCTCGACCGTGCCGGTCGGGTCCAGGCTGGCGGTGGGTTCGTCGGCCAGGATCAGGCGCGGGCGCTGCATCAGCAGGCGGGCCATCGCCACGCGCTGGCGTTCGCCGCCGGACAGTCGGTCCACCCGCTCGCCACCGCGGCCAGCAAGTCCGACACGCGCCAGCGCCGATGCCGCGGCGGCGCGGTCGCGCCCGTCGTACCGGCGGGCCCAGCTGCGCAGCGCGGCCAGGCCCTGCAGGCGGCCCAGCGTGCCGATCAGGGTGTTGTCCAGCGCGTCGAGCCGGCCCACCAGATGCAGGCCCTGCAGCACCTGGCCGACTTCGCAACGCAGGGCGCGCCGCTCGGCCCGAGGCAGCGGTGCATGCAGGGCGCGGCCGAGCACCGTCAACTGTCCTGCGTCGACCGGCGCGAAGCCCGACAGGCAGCGAAGCAGCGTGGACTTGCCGGCGCCGTTGGGGCCGATCACGGCCACGCGCTCGCCTTGGCGGATGTCCAGCGCCGGCAGGGCCAGCAGCTCGCGCCCACCCGCCCGCACCCCCAGCCCCGTGGCCCGGACCGCCGGCATCACAGCAGCGCGCGCCGTATGCGGCGGCTCATGGCATCGAAGCCGACCACCAGCGCCACCACCACCAGTAGCACGGTGGCGAGGCGGCCCCACTGGAACAGCGACGTGGCCTCGGAGATCAGCAGCCCCAGTCCCCCGGCGCCGATCAGACCCAGGATGGTGCTGTCGCGGATGTTGTATTCCCAGACGTACAGGTGCTGCGAAACGAACTGCGGCAGCACCGCTGGCCAGACGGCGTTGAAGAACACCTGGCCCGTGCCGGCTCCAGTCGCGCGCACGGCGTCGACCGCCGCCATGTCCAGCGTCTCGACCGCTTCGGCATAGAGCTTTCCGCAGGTGCCCATGGAGTGCAGTGCGATGGCCAGGATGCCCGCGGTCGGCCCCAGACCGACGATGCCCACCAGCACCAGCCCGAAGACCAGCGTGTGCACCGCACGCAGCCCGTTCAGAAGCCCACGCGCCAGCGCCGCCAGCCAGACCGGCGCGTGCAGATTGCGCGCCGCCAGCAGACCCAGCGGCAGCGCCAGCAGGGCCGCCAGCAGCGAGCCCAGCGTTGCGATCTGCACCGTCGTCCAGGTCGCGCGGGCCAGGCCCCACAGGTAGCTGGCCTCGACCTCGCGCCGGTTCTCCACACGCAGCAGGCTGCCATCGCTGCTGCGGTACTCGAGCCGCTTGGCGCCGAACCAGGCGTCCAGGAAGCTCGGATGCGCGAACTCGCCCAGCGTCTTGCCCAGGTTGGCCCAGGGCTGGCGGCCCAGGCTCAGATCGCCACTGGCCGCCAGCGTGGCCAGGCACACCACCACCAGCGCGGCATAGGCCAGCGCCAGCGCGGCAAAGCCGCGGCGTCCGCCAAACACGGCCATCGGCAGGGTCAGGGGGCCTTCAGCACACCCAGGGCCAGCCCGGCGTCGCGGATGGGCTTGTAGAAGCCGTTGTCGCGCGTCACGAAGCCGGTGTAGCTGCGCGGCCGCAGCTGCGGCTCGGTCGCCAGGCGCGACCCGACATCGGTCAGCGCCGCTTGCAGGCGGGCGACGAAGGCGCTGTCCTTGTGCAATGCTGCGCTGACCGCGAAGGCGTCGTTGGGCAGCGGTGCGCTCTGCCAGATGACGACGCTGCGCTCGGCCTTGATCAGCCCCTGCTCGATCATCGCGGTGCGGTTGCGGTTGTAGTCGGCGCCGGCGTCCAACTGGTCGGCCGCAACCTGCGTCTCGATCGCCTGGTGCTTGGTGTAAAGCACGCGGGAGAAGTGCTTCTCCGGCTCGGTGATCCCCAGCTTCATGAAGTGGTGGGTGGGGATCAGCCAACCCGAGGTCGAGCCCTTGTCTCCGAAGGCAAAGGTCCGGCCCTTCAGGTCGGCCAGGGTCCTGATGCCCGAATCGGGGTGGGTGACGATGATCGCGTAGTACTCGGGCTTGCCTTCGTACAGGATGGTCGACACCACCTGCGCGCCCGCCGAGTGGTTGGCCAGCACATAGCCCCAGGGGCCCATCAGGGCGAGATCGGTCTCGCCATTGGCCAGGCTCTTGGCCAGGCCTTCCCAGCTGTCGACCGTTCGCAGCTCGACCGGGCGGCCCAAGCGCGCCGCGAGGTACTGCGCCAGCGGCCGGTAGGTGGCATCGTTCTTCTCGCGGTCGGGCTGGAAGAGTCCGACGCCCAGCTTCAACGGCGAGCTTTGGGCCCGCGCGGGGGCAAACCAGGCGGCGAAGGGGATGGCGCCTGCGGCTACACCCGCCAGGGCCTGGCGGCGGTTCAAGGCGGACGTTGGATTCATGCGGCGATGCGGGCTGAGGTCGGATGGAGACAGCGGAGTCGTGGTGCGGCGGCTTGAGTTACACCGCCGCGCGAAAGGCCGATAGGCCTGCCCGAAGGTGCCGTCAGCGGGCGAACCAGAACCAGGCCGCCGCCAGCAGCGCCAGCACCAGGACGGCGATCAGCACGACTTCAAGCAGCCGCTGCCCCCGGGACGGTGCGGCGGGCTGGACCGCCGGCATCGGCCGCATCGATGCGGCCCCGGCCGCCGCGCCGAATCCGCTCAGGCCACCGGCCGTTGCAGCGGCTGACTCGGGCACGAAGCCCTCGCCGCTGCCCAGTCGCTGCTTGAACTCGGCCATCGACCGCAGCCGGGTCTCGGGCCGCACTTCCAGGCCGGCGTCGAGCGCCGACAGGAAGCTCGGCGAATAGCGCCCGGCACCGGCGACCGCGGCGGGCACCATCTCGTCCTTGATCAGCCGCGCCACCGAGCTCGGCGGCGGCTTGCCGAAGACGGCGGTGTAGAGCACGGCCGCCAGCGCGTAGACATCGGTCCACGGGCCCTGGCGCTGCGAGGTCTCGCCGTCGTACTGCTCGGGTGGCGAATAGCCCGGCTTGAGCACCGCGGTCAGGGTCTGCGTCTCCTGGCCGATGACGCGTCGGGCGGACCCGAAGTCCAGCAGCAGCGGATGCGGTCGCTGCTCGAGGAAGGAGCCCGAGCCGCTGCTCTTGTCGAAGCGCATCAGGATGTTGTCCGGCGCGATGTCGCGGTGGTAGCACTGGCGCTCGTGCATCAGGCCCAGCACCTCGATCAGCTCGCCGGCCATCTGGCGCAGCCAGGCTTCGCTGGGCGGGGCGCCGAGCTGCGCCAGCCAGGCCTTCAGCGTCATGCCTTCGTACAGCGTCATCGCCATGTAGGCGGTGCCGTTTTCGGCCCAGAACTGGTGCACCTTGACGAGCGCCGGATGGTCGAAGAACGCGAGCAGCTTGGCCTCGTTCAGGAAGCTCTTCAGCCCGGCGGCAAACGCGGCCTCGTGGCGTTCGCTGCGCGGTCGCACGCCGCCCCAGGGCGCGCGCTGGGCCAGCGTCGCGGGCATGTATTCCTTGACCGCGACCTTGCGCCCGAGCGCGGCGTCACGGGCGCGATAGACGATGCCGTGGCCGCCGACGCCGAGGCGCGACTCGACGATGTAGTGGCCGATTCGGGTGCCCGGGGCCAGGTCGGCGTCGACGTCGCGCCGAGGCACGAGCATCGTCTTTTCCTGGCCGGGGAGATCGCTGGACATGGTTGGGGGCGGACTTTACGCGTCGGGCCGGGCCGGGCCCATCCTCGCCACGAAGGTGTCCACCGCTTCGGCCGGGACCCATCGCCACTGGCCGGGCGCCAGGTTCGTGGGCAGCTCCAGCGCGCCGATGGCGTGGCGGTGCAGCGATTCGACATGGTTGCCAACGGCGGCCAGCATGCGCTTGACCTGGTGGTAGCGGCCCTCGGTCAGCACCAACTCCAGCGCCATCGGGCCGGTGACCTCGGCCCGGGTGGCGACGGCGGGCTTGGGGTCGTCGCGCAGCACCACGCCAGCCCGCAGGGCCTGGACCTGCGCCTCGTCCACCGGCCTTGCGGTCTGCACCCGGTAGATCTTGGGCACATGCCAGCGCGGCGACGTCAGCCGGTGCAGCAGCGTGCCATCGTCGGTGAGCAACAGCAGGCCCGTGGTGTCCTGGTCGAGCCGGCCGACCGGCTGCACGCCACGCCGCAGCAGCGGCGCCGGCAGCAGGCTCAGCACGCTGGGCCAGGCACCGGGCTTGGCCGAGCACTCGTAGCCTGCCGGCTTGTGCAGCATCACCACCGCACGCTCGTGCACCGGCCAGGGCATGCCGTCGACGACGACGCTCAAGCCGCCGGTGGCAAAGCGCTCCAGGCCGTCGCTTACGACGCGCCCGGCGACGCACACGGCTCCTCGCTCGAGCAGGCCTGCCACCTCGCGCCGGGTGCCAAACCCCTGCTCGAACAGGATCTGCGCCAGTGAGGCGGTGGGGTTCGGGTCGCGGCGGGGCATGGAGGCTGCGATTCTGATCACCGCACGGGCGCCTGGGCCCGAGGCCGGGAGCGGCCGCCCGCCGCCTGAGAATCGGGTCTTGGTTTCGCCTTCAACATCCGCCTCGCCGCTGAAGCTCCTGCCGCTGGCCGCGCCGTTGCTGCTGGAGCTGCTGCTGGGCATTTCGGTGGGTTTCGTCGGCACCGCGCTGGCGGCGCGGCTGGCG
>JAJTGU010000300.1 GCA_021297985.1 Rubrivivax sp. | reverse complement strand
GGCCAGGCCGGCCAGGCGTCGACGCTCACTGCAGCTCGCTGGAGCCGGGCGCGGCGTCGTGCCGCGGCGCGAACAGCTCGCCGACGTCGACCGCGTCAAAGCGGTACTGCCGGCCGCAGAACTCGCAGCCCACTTCGACCACGCCCCGCTCGGCGATCAAGGAATCGCTTTCGTCACGGCCCAGGCTGCGCAGCATGCCGGCGACGCGGTCGCGGCTGCAGCGGCAGGCAAAGTGCGGCTGCTCGGGCTCGAAGACGCGGACTGTCTCCTCCCAGAACAGGCGGCGCAGCAGCTCCTGCGCCGGCAACGCCAGCAGTTCGGCGGGCGTCAACGTGCCGGCAAGCATCGCGATCCGGTTGAAGTCTTCCGATCGGCCGATGCCGTCTTCGTTGCGCGGGCCGTCGTCGGCGACTTCGGCACTGCCGCCGGCGGCGCGCGACTCGAGGTTGCCGGCCCCGGCCAGCGGCATGCGCTGCACCAGCAGGCCGGCCGCGGTCTCGCCGTCGGCCGCCAGCACGAGCCGCGTGTCGAGCTGTTCGCTCTGCAGCATGTAGTGCTCGATCACGTCCTGCACACGGCCGAGCTTGTCTTCGCGCCGGTCGCCGTGAAGCGGCACGACGCCCTGGTAGGGGGGCTGGCCCGGCCGGCGGTTGGACGGATCGAGCGTGATGGCGCAACGCCCCTTGCCACCGACATTGAGCATGGACGGCAGATCGGCGCCTGCCGGTACCGCGTCAGACAGAGTCGCAGTCGCCCGAAAGCTTCCTTCGGCCGCGACTTCGGCCACCGCCAGCTTGACCGGCCCGTCGCCGTGCATCTGCAGGATCAGCGCGCCGTCGAACTTGAGGTGGCTCTTCATCAACAGCGCCGCAGCCGTCATCTCACCCAGCAGCCCCATCACCTCGGGCGGAAGGGCCTGCTGGCCCTGGCGGCGCGACAGCAGCTCGCGCCAAGGTCCCACGAGCCGGACATGCGCGCCGCGCACCGGCAGGCCTTCGAAGAGAAATCGCGTCAGCATCGCCGTCAACCGATCCGCACCCGCGTGCTGCGGTGGCGCTGCGCGTTGTCGACGTAGTGAAGCGCCGAGAACCTGAGCCGCGCGGCCTGCTCGGGCGAGAGGCTGCGCACGGCCTTGGCCGGCGAGCCCAGGATCAGGCTGCCGGGCGGGAACTGCGCGCCTTCGGTGACCAGCGCGCAGGCACCGACCAAGGAACCAGCCCCGATGCGCGCGCCGTTCAGCACCACGGCCTGGATGCCGATCAAGGCGCCGTCCTCGACCGTGCAGCCGTGCAGCATCGCCTGGTGGCCGACCGTGACGTCAGCGCCAATGGCCAGCGGATGGCCCATGTCGGTGTGCAGCACCGCGCCTTCCTGGATGTTGCTGCGCTCGCCGAGCACGATCCACTCGTTGTCGCCACGCAGGACCGCGCCATCCCAGACGCTGCACCCGGCCGCCAGCTCGACCCGGCCGATGACGTGCGCGCTTTCGGCCACCCAGGCATCGTCGGCGATGCGGGGGGAGTCGTCGCCGAGTCGGTAGATCGCCACGCTTACAGTCCTCGTCCATCGAAAGGAGTCGCGATTCTAGGAACCGAGCTTCGCTGTGCTGCGCTGGCCGCCTGGCGGCTGCGCGATCCGCCGGCCAAGGCCGCAGCGGCTCGTGCCCTGGCGTCGGCAGCGCTTCCCCTGGACAGCGCGGCCGAGCTGTACGCCGACGAGCCGCATGCCGGCCACCCCGAGCGTCCACATCGGGTGGCGCCATCGGGCCTGCCGCGGCGCAGCGTGCACACCCCGGAGGGCCACGCTGCCTTGCTGCATGCGGTGGCGCACATCGAATTCAACGCCATCAACCTGGCGCTCGATGCGGTCTGGCGCTTTTCCGGCCTGCCCGAAGCCTTCTACCGCCAGTGGCTGCAGGTCGCAGCCGAGGAAGCGCTGCACTTCACGCTGTTGACCGACCATCTGGCGACGCTCGGTCGGGCCTACGGCGACTTCGACGCCCACGATGGCCTTTGGACGATGGCCCGGAAGACCGCACACGACCCACTGGCCCGCATGGCCCTGGTGCCGCGGACGCTCGAGGCCCGCGGCCTGGACGCCACGCCGCCGATGCAGGACAAGCTGCGCGCCGCCGGCGACACGGCCGCGGTGGAAATCCTGGACATCATCCTGCGCGACGAGATCGGCCATGTCGCCGTCGGCAACCGCTGGTTCGCCTGGCTGTGCGCCCGTGACGGCGTCGAGCCGCTGGCCACCTTCGAGCGACTGCGCCAGGATCACGGCGCGCCACGACTGAAGCCGCCGTTCAACCTGGCCGCTCGCCGTCGCGCCGGATTCACACCCGAAGAACTGCTCGCCTTGGAGCAGGGTGCCACCGGACGCTGACAGCCCGGGCGCCGCCTTACACTGAGTCAGCCTCGTCGCACTGTCGAACGGGCACCCGATACGACCCGGAGAACCTCCCGCATGTCCACCACCCTGACCCTGAACCCGAACCTGGCCACGCTGGCCAAGCGCGGCCTCCAAATTCTGGCCATCGGCGCCATCGGCTTGTTGGCCGCCTGCGGCAAGAAGGAAGCACCGCCCGCGGCCCCGGTGGCTGCTTCAGCACCGGCGCCGGCACCGGCCAAGGTCTACGTGGTCGGCACCGACGCCGCCTACGCGCCCTTCGAGAGCCAGAACGAAAAGGCCGAGATCGTCGGCTTCACGGTCGACATGTTGACCGCGGTGGCCAAGGCCGGCGGCTTCGAGATCAAGTTCGTCAACACCCCCTGGGAAGGCATCTTCAACGCCCTGGCCCAAGGCGACCGCGACATGCTCGCCTCGTCGATCACGATCACCGACGAGCGCAAGCAGACGATGGACTTCAGCCAGCCGTACTTCGACGCCGCGCAGCTGATCGCGGTCAAGGAGACGAGCAAGGTTGCCAAGTTCGCCGACCTGAAGAAGCTCAAGGTCGGCGTCCAGACCGGCACCACCGGCGACGAAGCCGTGACCAAGCTGCTCGGCAAGACCAGCACCAACATCAAGCGCTTCGAGAGCACGCCGCTGGCACTGAAGGAGCTCGAGGCGGGCGGTGTCGACGCCGTCGTGGCCGACAACGGTGTCGTCGTGCACTATGTCGCCAACAACCCGGGCGGCAAGTTCAAGACCGTGTCCGATGCCGAGTTCACACCCGAGCAGTACGGCTTCGCCGTCAAGAAGGGCAATGCCGAACTGCTGGCCAAGATCGACGCCGGCATCGCCAAGGTCAAGGCCGACGGCAGCTACGCCACGATCTACGCCAAGTATTTCGGTGCCGCGCCTGCGGCCGCACCGGCGGCGCCGGCGCCCGCAGCCTCGAAGTAAGCCTGGGCTGAAGGTCGACCATGGATCTGCGCTGGGAGATCCTGGCCGGCTACGGGCCGCTGTTCTGGAGCGGCCTGCTGATGACGGTGCAACTCACCGTCGTGGCGGTCGGTGTCGGTCTTCTGCTCGGCGCGGCCTGCGGTTTGGTGTCGTGCTCGTCCGACGCCCCGCAGCCCCCCACCGCCATTGGTCGCCTGCTGCTGAAGCTGGCCCGGGGCCTGGTGCTCGCCTACGTGACCTTCTTTCGCGGCACGCCGTTGTTCGTGCAGATCCTGCTCGTGCACTTCGCGCTGATGCCGATGCTGGTGCACCCCGAGGGCGGCCTGCTGGTGTCCGGCGAGGCGGCCCGTGAGTTCCGCCAGAACCATGGTGCCTTCCTGTCTGGATGTGTGGCGTTGAGCCTGAACGCCGGCGCCTACATCAGCGAGATCTTTCGCGCCGGCATCCAGAGCATCCACCGCGGCCAGACGCAGGCCGCCTACAGCATCGGCTTCACGCACGCGCAGTCGATGCGCTTTGTCGTGCTGCCGCAGGCGTTCCGGCGCATGGTGCCGGCGCTGGTCAACGAAGGCGTCACGCTGATCAAGGATTCGTCGCTCGTGTCCGCGATCGGTCTTGCCGAGCTGGCCTTGGCGGCGCGCACCGTGGCCGGTGCCTACTCCCGCTACTGGGAGCCGTACCTGGCGATTTCGGCGGTGTACCTCTTGCTGACACTGGCGCTGTCGCTCTTGGCGAAGCGGCTGGAAGCCCCGGCGCATCTGCGCGGCCGCTGATCGAGTCTGACGCTCCGAAAGGGGCCGGTGAATCGGCCGACTGTTGCGCGGAAGCCTCGCCGTACGGCTCTTTGCACAGCCGGAAACGCGTTGAACTCGGGTAAGCCCGTAGATGCGGCTTAGACTGCCCCCACGCGATGCCCCTCGGGATTGAGGGGCGTTAGACCCACCAAATCTCAAAGAGAGGAAACGCATGAAGCACACCCTGATCGCCGTTGCCGCCGCCACCGCCGCGCTGCTGGCCGGAACCGCCCAAGCGCAAAGCAGCGTCCAGATCTATGGCCGCCTGAACGTCACCGCCGAGCGGCAGGACAGCGCCGGCGTCAAGAAGTACGTTCTGGCCAACAACGCCTCGCGCCTCGGCTTCAAGGGCACCGAGGATCTGGGTGGCGGCATGAAGGCCGGCTTTGTCCTCGAGCATGGCTTCAACGTCGACAACGGCAGTTCGTCGCAGTCGGCTTTCTGGAAGCGCCAGAGTGAAGTCAACCTCAGCGGCGGCTTCGGCATGATCCGCCTGGGCAACTTCACGAGCGAGGCCTACTACGCCACGTCCGACTACATCGGCATGCACAACCACGAGACGGGTACGTCCAGCGATGCGCTTTACGCCTACCTGACCCGCGACATCAACAAGGTTGCCTACCGTGCGCCGGAGTTCGTGAAGGGCCTGACGCTGGAAGTCGCAGTCCTGGCGGGCGAAGGCGGTGGTCGCAATCGGCAGTGGGAAGCCGCTGCGAACTATCAACTCGGCGCACTGCACCTGGGCTTTGGCTACGAGAAGTCCGGCGATGCCGACCAGTTCGCCGCCAGTGCCCTGTATGAAGCCGGCGCCTTCGTCTTTGGCGGCATGATCCAGCGCGACACCGACGGCTGGGGCCCCAACCTGGGCAATCGCACCAACTACCGCGGCTCGGTGGCCTACAACTTCGGCAACAACGAACTGCACTTCAACTACGGCCGCAGTGGCGAGTACAGCAAGCTCAAGGGCAGCAAGGCCAGCCAGTTCACCCTGGGCTACAACTACAACCTGAGCAAGCGCACCAAGGCCTACACGTACTACACCAAGACCAGCGACAAGAAGATGGTCTACGGCTTTGGCGGCGACTTCAGCTCCATCGCCTTCGGCGTGCGCCACAACTTCTGATCGGTCGGCTTCGGCCTTTCGAATCAACGGCTCCTTCGGGAGCCGTTTTTCATGGCGCGTGCAAGAGCTTGGTCGGCCTCAGCCGCGCGGATGGTGCCGCTGGTGGATCTGGCGCAGGCGCTCGCGGGCGACGTGGGTGTAGATCGTCGTCGTGGAGATGTCGGCGTGGCCAAGCAGCATCTGCACCGCGCGCAGGTCAGCGCCGTGGTTCAGCAGGTGGGTGGCAAAGGCGTGGCGCAGCGTGTGCGGCGACAGCGGCACGGCGATGCCGGCACGGCGGGCCTGGGCCTTGACGATGCCCCAGAAGCGCTGACGCGTCATCGCCTCGCCGCGCTGGCTGACGAAGAGCGCCGCCGATCCGACACGACCGCCGGCATCCGCCGGGCCGGCCAGCACGGGCCTGGCCTCAGCCAGCCAGCGGCGCAGCCAGGCCTGGGCTTCGTCGCCAAAGGGCACCAGGCGTTCCCGGCTGCCCTTGCCGAGCACCCGCACCACGCCGTCGGTGAGGTTCAGTTGCACCAGTGGCATGGCCACCAGTTCGCTCACGCGCAGGCCGCTGCCGTACATCAACTCCAGCATCGCTCGGTCGCGCAGGCCCAGCGGCGTGGTGG
The DNA here is from genome assembly GCA_021297985.1 of Rubrivivax sp. Lineage (GTDB taxonomy): Bacteria > Pseudomonadota > Gammaproteobacteria > Burkholderiales > Burkholderiaceae_C > Rubrivivax. The sequence continues at coordinate 975 of JAJTGU010000300.1, read as the reverse complement.
TGTCGGGTGCCGCGAGCAAGGCCTCGACCTGCGCCTCCGACAGCGTCTTCGGCACCCGCAGCGGCATCCTGGCCGTGCCCAGGCGCAGGGTCGGGTCGCGCTCGATCCTTCGCTCGCGCAGGGCCCAGCGGAAGTAGCGCCTGAACACCGCCAGCCGCCGGTTGGCGGTACTCGCCCGCGTGCCGGCATGACGCTGCGCCGCGTACTCGCGCAGCTGGCTTTCGCTGCACGCATCGAGCACCGTGCCGTCGTGCTCGGCGGCCAGCCACTGCGCCAGCTGCTCCAGGTCCCGCCGGTAGGCCGCCAGGGTCAAGGGCGCGAGCCCGTCCTCGATCCACAGGCTGTCGGCGAAGCGCTCGATCGCCAGCAGGCTGGCCTGAGGTGCCGCGGACGGCGACGGGACGTCGCTCCCAGGTGCAGCGGATTCCGTGGCGATCAGTCTAGCGCCAGCTTCTGCTGCGCGACCACGCGCCGGTAGACCTCAAGCTCGGCGCGGATCTGCGCTGCGAACTCGGCCGGGCTGTTGGCGAGCACGATCGAGCCGGTGTCCTCGATGCGCTTCTTCACGTCGGGCAGAGCCACCGTCGTGCGAACCGCCGCATTGATGCGGTCGACGACTTCCTGCGGCGTGCCCTTGGGCCCGTAGATCCCGTAGTAGGCCATGCGGTTGACCGGCTCCAGGCCGACCTCCTTGAAGGTCGGCACGTTGGGCAGTTGTGCCAGCCGCGTCGGCGCCGCGACGACGATCGGGATCAGGCGACCGTCACGGATGAAGGGCAATGCCGACGGCATGTTGTCGAACATGATCTGGACCTGCCCGGCGACCGTGTCGTTCAGAGCCGGGCCGGCGCCCCGGTAGGGGATGTGGGTCACGAACACGCCCGCCAGGTTCTTGAACAGTTCCATCTGCAGGTGACCAATGCCGCCCGTGCCCGAGCTGGCGTAGCTGTACTTGCCGGGGCTCTTCTTGAGCTC
>JAJTGU010000314.1 GCA_021297985.1 Rubrivivax sp. | reverse complement strand
TGGGCCGAGGCGCCGCCAAGGCGATTGCTGATCAAGTCGGTCTCGTTGGACCAAAGGCCCAGGCGACCGAAGGACGCCTGAGAAGAGGCGGTCAACCGGTCGGCCATGAAAAAAGCCCCTTTCGGGGCTTGTCTTCAGGCGGGTATTGGCGGAGTCGGAGGGATTCGAACCCTCGATGCAGGTTTTGCCCACATACTCCCTTAGCAGGGGAGCACCTTCGGCCACTCGGTCACGACTCCACTCGCCAGCCGCGCATTCTAGCCCGGCTCTTGGCCGCTGCGATCAGGCTCAGGCTGCGGCGCCGGGTGCCGCTTCACCGGCATGGTCCAGGTCGAAGGCACGGTGCAATGCACGCACGGCCAGCTCCATGTACTTCTCGTCGATGACGACACTGGTCTTGATCTCACTCGTGGTGATCATCTGGATGTTGATCGCTTCTTCGCTGAGGGTTCGGAACATCCGGGCCGCAACGCCTGCGTGGCTCTTCATGCCGATGCCGACGATGGAGACCTTGCAGATGCGCGCGTCGCCTTGCAGCTCGGTAGCGCCCGTGGCGGGAAGCACCTGGGTCCGGAGCACGTCAAGCGCGCGCTGGTAATCGTTGCGGTGCACGGTGAACGAGAAGTCCGTGCGGCCGTCGTGCGACAGGTTCTGGATGATGACGTCGACGTCGATGTTGGCGTCGGCCACCGGCCCGAGGATCATGGCCGCGATGCCCGGCTTGTCGGGCACGCCGATGACGCTGATCTTGGCCTCGTCGCGGTTGAACGCGATGCCGGCCACCACGGCTTGTTCCATCTTTTCGTCTTCCTCGAAGGTGATGAGGGTGCCCGAGCGGGCCTCTTGCTCCAGTGGGATGTCCCACGGCGTGAAGCTCGACAGCACGCGGGTCGGCACGCGGTACTTGCCGGCGAACTCGACCGAGCGGATCTGCAGGACCTTGGAGCCCAGGCTCGCCATCTCCAGCATCTCTTCGAAGCTGATGGCAGGCAGGCGCCGGGCCTCCGGCACGATGCGCGGATCGGTGGTGTAGACGCCGTCGACATCGGTGTAGATCAGGCACTCGCTGGCTTTCAGCGCCGCGGCCACCGCGACCGCCGACGTGTCGGATCCTCCACGACCCAGGGTCGTGACGTTGCCGTGTTCGTCGATGCCCTGGAAACCGGTGATCACGACCACCTTGCCGGCGTCGAGGTCGGCGCGGATGCGGGTGTCATCGATGCTGCGAATGCGGGCCTTCGTGTAGGACGCGTCCGTGGCAATGGGAACCTGCCAGCCGCCGTAGCTCACGGCCTGGAGGCCTTGGGCCTGCAAGGCCAGCGCCAGCAGGCCCACCGACACCTGCTCACCGGTGGCGGCCACGGCATCGAGCTCGCGCATCGCTTCAGGCGTGCTGGCTTGCGGCAGCAACTCCTTGGCCAGCCCGAGCAGGCGGTTGGTTTCGCCGCTCATGGCCGAAGGCACGACCACCAGTTGGTGACCGGCTCGAACCCATTTGGCCACCCGTTGGGCAACGCTGCGGATGCGTTCGGTGGAGCCCATCGAGGTGCCACCGTACTTGTGAACGATCAAAGCCATGCGGTCGGTTTGCGCAGGGAAAACCCAGCATTCTAGTTTCCGACTCCAGGCGGGCCGGCCTCCACCCACGCGAGCACGCCCCGTTGCAGCCGCAGGAAGCCGGGCTCGCCGGCTCGCTCGGCCGGCCATCGGGAGCCTCCTCGCGCCGGCAGTTCAGAAACCAGCCGCCGTACCAGGGACTCCGGGACCGGGCCTGCCAGGACTTCGGCCAGCCAATGCCGCAGCAGATTGGCACGGCGGGGCTCGCTCAGGGTCAGCAGGCCCGCAACCCGAAGGCCGGCTTCACCGACGCAGGGTGGCCGGTCCGCGGCGGCGATCTCGTCAAGCAACAAGGCCGCTTCGGCCGCCCGTTCGGCGGCACCGGCCAGCGCGACCTCGGCCTGCGGAAACGCGGCGCTAAGCGCCGGCCAGACGGTCTGCCGGACACGGCTGCGGGCGTAGCGCGGGTCGTGGTTGGCCGGGTCGTCGACCGGGCGCAGTCGATGACGCCGGACATAGGCGTCGATGGCCTCGCGGCCAAACGCCAGCCAAGGGCGCATCCAGACCGCGCCGTGGCGCTCGAAACGTGGCGCCATGGAGGCCAGTCCCTGCGGCCCACCACTGCGCAGTGCCTGCAGCAACCAGGTCTCGGCCTGGTCGCGGCGGTGCTGGGCCAGCAGCACCAGGCCACAGTGGTTTTCCGCAGCCATCCCGGCCAATGCCGCGTAACGCTCGCGGCGGGCCCAGGCCTGAACACTGTCGCCTGCTTCGGGACGGGTCGCCAGTCGGCACCAGACCAGCGGCACGCCCCAGCGCCGGCACTGCGCCTTCAGTCGCGCAAGCCAGGCATCGGCCGCCGCTTGTAGACCGTGGTGGACGTGCAGAGCCACCACCTGCACGCCCAGGTCACGCGCCATGCGCTGGGTGCAATGCAGCAGGGCCAACGAGTCCGGCCCGCCGCTGACCGCCACCGCGACCCGCGGCACTTCCGCAGGGCCGGAGGCGACCAAGGCTCAATGCTCCTTGGTGTCGCTGAATCGGCCGTAGGCGCGCAGCCGCTCGTATCGCCGCTGCAGCAGGTCCTTGGGCTTCAGGTCGCTGGATTGGCGCAAGGCATCGGCCAGTGCGCGCTTGAGCTGTGCCGCCATCCAGGGCACGTCGCGGTGGGCACCGCCCACGGGCTCGCTGACGATCTTGTCGATGACGCCCAGGGCCTTCAGCCGGTGCGCGGTGATGCCCAGGGCCTCGGCGGCCTCGCTCGCGCGCTCGGCCGACTTCCAGAGGATCGACGCGCACCCCTCGGGCGAGATCACCGAGTAGACGCTGTACTGGAGCATCAGCACCTGATCGGCGACGCTGATGGCCAACGCGCCGCCCGAGCCGCCTTCGCCGATGATGGTCGCCACGATCGGCACCTCCAGCTGCGCCATCTCGAAGATGTTGCGGCCGATGGCCTCGCTCTGGCCACGTTCCTCGGCGCCGATTCCCGGATAAGCACCGGGCGTGTCGACAAACGTGAAGACCGGCAGTCCGAACTTCTCGGCCAGCTTCATCAGGCGCAGGGCTTTGCGGTAGCCCTCGGGCCGGCTCATCCCGAAGTTGCGCAGGGTGCGCTCCTTGGTGTCCCGCCCCTTCTGGTGGCCCAGCACCATGCAGGCCTGGCCATTGAAGCGGGCCAGACCGCCGACGATCGACAGGTCGTCGGAGTAGTGCCGGTCGCCGTGAAGCTCATGGAAGTCGGTGAACGCCGCGGCGACGTAGTCCAGCGTGTACGGCCGCTGCGGGTGGCGGGCGATCTGCGTCACCTGCCAGGGCGTGAGCTGGGCGTAGATGTCCTTGGTGAGCTGCTGGCTCTTGACCGACAGTCGGTCGATCTCGTCGGAGATGTCGACCGCGGACTCGTTCTGCACGAAACGCAGTTCGTCGATCTTGCCTTCAAGGTCGGCGATGGGCTGTTCGAAGTCAAGGAAGTGACGCTTGCTCAATCTCAATACTCCACGGGCAGCGGGTCCAGACTGCGCCAAATGTACCAAGTGGCCACCGAACGGAACGGAGCCCAGGCCTCGCCGACTTCACGGGCGTCGGAACGCGAGACCGGCTCGCCGCTGAAGTAGTTGAGGCTGATCCCCTTCAGCAGGACCAGGTCGTCGAGGGGCAGCACGTTCGGTCGCATCAGGTGGAAGATCAGGAACATCTCGGCCGTCCAGCGGCCGATGCCACGCACCGCCGCCAATTCGGCAATGATGGCCTCATCGTCCAGGGCGGGCCAGCCCGCAGCTTGCACCCGACCGTCGGCAAAGCGGGCAGCGAGGTCGGCGACGTACTCGCACTTGCGTTGCGACAAGCCCGCTGCACGCAGCGTGGGCAGGTCCAGAGCCAGCACGTCGTGCGGCAGCAGACGGGTCGGCATGCCACCCGCGGCAGCGGCAAAGCGATCCCAGACGGCTTGCGCGGCCTTGACGGAAATCTGCTGGCCGACGATGGAGCGCGCCAACGTGGTGAACGCGTCGCCGCGACTCGCCAGCCGTGCTCCGCCGAACTGCGGGATCAGTCGCTTCAGCACCCGGTCGCGGCGCGCCAGGTGCTTGCAGGCGTCATCCCAATAGGCGGGCGAAGCATCGGCTTCAAGATCCGTCATCGGGGCCCCCTGAGGCGCGACGGACCTGGCTCGCACGGTACTCAAGCACGCACCCAGCTTGTGCCTTGCAGCGAGTCTTTCAGGACCACGCCCTGTGCAAGCAGTTCGTCGCGGATGCGGTCGGCACGTGTGAAGTCGCGCCCGCGCTTGGCCTCGGCCCGCTCTTCGATGCGGCGCTGGATCTCGGCCTCGTCCGGACCGTCGGTGGCGCCGCCTTGCAGGTAGGCCTGAGGCGGTTGCTGCAGGATCCCGAGCACGGCGCCTAGGGCCTTCAGCATCGGCGCATCGCCCGGCTGGCCGCGGTTGATGCTGCCGGCCAGGTCAAACAGCACCGCCAGCGCTCCGGGCGTATTGAAGTCATCGTCCATCGCGGCCCGGAAGGTCGCCGCACGGGGGTCCGACCAGTCGACGTCGATGGCGGCCACCGGCCCCGCAGCGTGAAGCGCGGTGTACAGGCGGCGCAGCGCGGTCCGCGCTTCGTCGAGCACGGCGTCGCTGAAGTTGAACGGGCTGCGGTAATGGGTTCGCAGCATGAAGAACCGGATCGACTCGCCGTCGAAGTGCTTCAGCACGTCGGCAATGGTGAAGAAGTTGCCCAGCGACTTGGACATCTTCTCGTTGTCGACGTTGAGGAAGCCGTTGTGCACCCAGGCATTGACGAATGGACGTCCGTCGTTGGCGCCCTCGCTCTGCGCAATCTCGTTCTCGTGATGCGGAAACGTGAGGTCCTGGCCACCGCCGTGGATGTCGAAATGCTCGCCGAGGATCGCCGCGCTCATCGCCGAGCATTCGATGTGCCAGCCCGGCCGACCCATGCCGTACGGGCTGGGCCATTGAGCGTCGGCGGGCTCGTCGGGCTTGGCGCTCTTCCAGAGCACGAAGTCCAGCGGATCCTGTTTGTCATGGCCCGTTGCGACCCTCTCGCCGGCACGAAGGTCGTCCGGGCTCTTGCCGGACAGCTTGCCGTAGCCCGGGAACTTGCGCACCGCAAAGTTCAGGTCACCGCCGGCGGCCTGATAGGCCAGGCCGCGCTCGCGCAGCCGTTCGCAGATGGCGATCATGCCCGGCACGTGGTCGGTCGCACGCGGCTCGTGGGTGGGAAGTGCGAGGCCGAGCGCCGCAAAGTCGCGGTGCATGGCCGCGATCATCTCGTCGGTCAGCGCCCGGATCGACATGCCGCGCTCGACCGCCCGGCGGATGATCTTGTCCTCGATGTCGGTGATGTTCCGGACATAGGTGACCTGGTAGCCGCTGGCCACCAGCCATCGGTAGACGGTGTCGAAGGCCAGGCACATGCGCGCATGGCCCAGGTGGCACAGGTCGTAGACGGTGATGCCGCAGACGTAAAGGCCGACCTTGCCCGGCACGATGGGCCGGAACTCCTCAAGCTGGCGGGTCAGGGTGTTGTGGAGGCGAAGCGGCATGCGGTGGTCTTGGAGCGCCCGGTGGCGCGCTGAAGGCCCTCAAGGGGCCCTTGCTGTTCGAGAAGGCGACCTGTTGAACGGTCACCTTGCGAGGTCTGTCATGGACCCGTCGATAGAATGAAAATCAGTATAGCGACGCCTACTGTGACCCCTACCCGCTCCCCGCGCGCCGCTGGCCGCACCCTGTGGCCCAGTGCCGTGGTGCTGCTGGGGTTGTCGATGGCGCCCGGCCCTGGCTGGGCCCAACCCACGCCCCCGGCCGCTACTGCAGTGGCTGAAGTGCGCGCGCTGCTCGCCCGCGGCGACGCCAGCGCGGCGCTGCCGCTGGCCGAGCGGCTGAGCAAGGCCAGCCCCGACGACGCCCAGCTCGCCTTCCTGCACGCGGTCGTGTTGATGGACCTGCGGCGGGATGGTGATGCGATGCTGGGCTTCGTGCGCCTGAACGAGCTCTACCCTGAACTGCCCGAGCCCCTGAACAACATCGGCTTGCTGCATGCCCGTGCCGGCCGGCTCGATGCGGCCCGTCAGGCGCTGGAGTCTGCCCTGCGCAACGCGCCGGAACACCGCGCTGCGCGGCTGAATCTGGGCGAGGTCTACCTGATGCTGGCGGTGCAGGCCTGGGAGCAGGTGGCCGCGGCGGCGCCGCTGGCTGCACTGCAGTTGCAGCGACTGCAAGCCGCACGCAGCCTCTTGCCCGCAGTCAACCGCTAGACTCGTCCGCCCCGATTCCCACCTCCACCGAAGATGCTGCGCTTCATCCGCTTGGCTGCCCCAGCCACCATGGCCCTGATGCTCTTGACGACCCTGCCCGCCTGGGCACAGAAGGTGCGCTTGGTGACGAGCATGGGCGACATCGTCGTCGAGCTCAACGCCGAGAAGGCGCCGAAGTCGGTCGAGAACTTCGTCCGCTATGTCCGGGACAAGCACTACGACGGCACGATCTTCCACCGCGTCATCGAGACCTTCATGATCCAGGGGGGTGGCTACCGCGCCGACATGAGCGAGAGGCCGACCCGCCCTGCGATCCCGCTCGAAAGCGGCAACGGCCTGTCCAACCAGCGCGGCAGCATCGCGATGGCCCGCACGGCGGTGCCAGACTCGGCGACTGCGCAGTTCTTCATCAACGTGGTCGACAACCCGGGCCTGGACAAGGCCAATGCACGCGACGGCAACGGCTACGCCGTCTTTGGCAAAGTCGTCGAAGGCATGGAGGTTGTCGACAAGATCAAGGCCGTCGCGGTGCGGTCCTCAGGTGTGCATGGCCACTTGCCGGTCGAGCCGGTGATGCTGCGCAGGGCCAGCCTCGAAAAGTAATCCCATCCGGAGCTTCCATGACCAAGACCGTACAGATGCAGACCAGCGCTGGCGCGCTGACCCTCGAACTCGATGACGACAAGGCGCCGGCCACGGTCGAGAACTTCCTCGCCTACGTTCGTGCCGGCCACTACGACGGCACCGTGTTCCACCGCGTGATTCCGCGCTTCATGATCCAAGGCGGAGGCTTCGCGCCCGGCATGGCGCAGAAGGCGACACGGGCGCCGGTGGCCAACGAATCGACCAACGGACTGCAGAACAAGCGCTACACGCTGGCGATGGCACGGACCAGCGACCCCCACTCGGCGACGGCCCAGTTCTTCATCAACACCGCGGACAACGGCTTCCTCGACCGTGCCCAGGCCCAGGACGGTTGGGGATACGCGGTGTTCGGCCGGATCGTTGCGGGCACCGAGGTGATCGATGCCATCGAGAAGGTCCGCACCGGTCGCCGCGGAGGGCATGGTGACGTGCCGCTGGACGACGTGATGATCGAGCGCGTTGTCGAGGGGGACTGATGCACGGCACCGTGCCGACTCCGGCCAAGGTCGCGCCGGTGCAGCCGGTGTTCTACGAGTTCACGACACCGGCCCATTGGCGGGGGGTGGACTTCATCTCCGATCTGCACCTGAGCAGCGAGATGCCGCGCACCCGCGATGCGCTGATGACGCATCTCGAGCACACGCCGGCCGATGCCGTCGTGCTGCTCGGCGACCTGTTTGAAGTCTGGATCGGCGACGACAGCGCCGACCTCGGCTTTGAAGCCGAGTGCTCCGAGATGCTCGCCGAATGCGCCAGCCGACGGCAGATCCTCGTCATGGTCGGCAACCGCGACTTCCTGCTCGGGACCGAATGGCTGGCCATGGTGGGTGCACAGGGCCTGCCTGACCCGACCCTTCTGGTCGCCTGGGACCAGCGGGTGCTGCTGACCCACGGCGACGCGCTGTGCCTGAGTGACGAGCCCTACCAGGCTTTCCGGCGTGAGGTTCGTAGCCCACGCTGGCAGCAGCAGTTCCTGTCTCGGCCGCTGTACGAACGCCGGGCCTTGGCGCGCGAAATGCGCAATGCCAGCCAGGAGCGTCAGCGCTTTGATGGCGATCTCGTTCACACCGACGTCGACATCGCCGAGTCGGTACGCTGGATGCATCTGCATGGCGCGATGGAGATGGTGCATGGGCACACCCATCGCCCAGGCAGCGACAGCCTGGCCCCGGGATATCGACGCCACGTCCTGAGCGATTGGGACCTGGACCAGGGTGACCGGGCTGAAGTGCTTCGGTTGACGCGTGACGGGTTCTCCCGCCACGCCCCGGCTTCGGCCTGACCGCCGCTTGCAGGGCGTGCCCGTCTGATGGTGTTCGGGGCCTGGCGCCGATGGAGGGACGACGCGGCCGCGGCACGGCGGGCCATCCCCGACGACCTGTGGAAACGCACGCTCGTGCGCTATCCCTTCTTGCGGCTGCACGACCCGGCCTTGGCCGCCGACCTGCGACGGCAGACGAGCCTGTTTCTGGATCGCAAGGAGTTCAGTGCTGCCGGAGGCTTGCGCCTGAACGATGCGATGGTGGTCGCGATTGCCGCACAGGCGGTCCTGCCGGTCTTGCGTCTGGGTTTGTCGCACTATGACGGATTTGTCGGAATCGTCGTGCATCCAGATCAGGTTCTGGCGCGACGCGAACACACCGACGAACACGGCATCGTGCATGAATACGAAGAGCCGCTGGCCGGCGAGGCGCTCGAAGGGGGGCCTGTGATGCTGTCCTGGCGCGACGTACGCGCCGCCGGCACCGGGCCGTCAAGCGGGCCCGCGGCCTACAACGTCGTGATCCACGAGTTCGTCCATGTGCTCGACATGGCCGACGGGAGCGTCAACGGCGTTCCGCCGTTGCCCGCCGACATCTCGCCCAGTGACTGGCTGGCAACACTCACCAGCGGCTTGCGACGCTTCGAGACCCTTCTGGCAGCCACAAGCGGCACGGACTTGGCACCCAGCGTGCTCGATCCTTACGGCGCCGAGAGTCTGGACGAGTTCTTCCCGGTCGCAAGCGAGGCGTTCTTCACTCAGCCCCAAGCCCTGAAAAGCGAACAGCCCGAGCTTTACGGGCTGTTCGTTCGCTACTTCTGCCAGGACCCGGCAAGCCAGGTCTCACGATCGGTTCGCTGAGCGCGAACCGCGACCCGATGCCCTTCAGACCGGCGCCGCCTCGGCCTTGGCGCGGTCGTTCTTCTTCGGCGGCTGGATGTCGAGCTGGACCTGGCCCTCGGCGTCCATGTCGACCGTCAACCGGCCACCATCGACCAGGCGCCCGAAGAGAAGCTCGTCGGCCAGTGCCCGGCGGATCAGGTCCTGGATCAGTCGCTGCATGGGCCGCGCGCCCATCAAGGGATCGAAACCCTTCTTGGCCAGGTGCTTGCGGAGGGCATCGGTGAAGGTGACCTCGACCTTCTTCTCAGACAGCTGGCCTTCGAGTTGCAGCAGGAACTTGTCAACAACACGAAGAATGACCTCCTCGTCCAGCGCGCGGAAGCTGACGGTCGCGTCGAGCCGGTTGCGGAACTCGGGCGTGAACAGCCGCTTGATGTCGGCCAACTCGTCGCCCTGCTCGCGCTTGGTCGTGAAGCCGATGGTCGACTTCTGCATGGTCTCGGCACCGGCGTTGGTCGTCATCACGATGATGACGTTGCGGAAGTCGGACTTGCGGCCGTTGTTGTCGGTCAGCGTGCCGTGGTCCATGACCTGGAGAAGGACGTTGAAGACATCGGGGTGGGCCTTCTCGATCTCGTCGAGCAGCAGCACGGCGTGCGGCTTCTTGGTGATCGCTTCGGTCAACAGGCCGCCCTGGTCGAAGCCCACGTATCCCGGCGGAGCGCCGATCAGGCGGCTGACGGCATGGCGCTCCATGTACTCCGACATGTCGAAGCGAATCAGATCAATGCCCAGTACGTAGGCGAGTTGCTTGGCGACCTCGGTCTTGCCGACACCGGTCGGACCGCTGAACAGGAACGAGCCGATGGGCTTGTCCGGCTTGCCCAGCCCGGATCGTGCCATCTTGATCGCGGCGGCCAGGGCCTCGATCGCGGGGTCCTGCCCGAAGACCACGCTCTTCAGGTCACGGTCCAGCGTCTTCAGCTTGCTGCGGTCATCGCTCGATACGCTGGCCGGCGGAATGCGCGCGATCTTGGCCACGATCTCTTCGACCTCGGCTCGTGTGATGGTCTTCTTGCGCTTCGCGACCGGCAGGATGCGCTGTGCGGCGCCGGCTTCATCGATCACGTCGATCGCCTTGTCGGGCAGGTGGCGGTCGTTGATGTACTTGGCGGACAGCTCGGCCGCGGCCTGCAGTGCGCCCACCGCGTACTTGACACTGTGGTGTTCCTCGAACCGCGACTTCAGGCCCTTCAGGATCTCGACGGTCTGCTCGACCGAAGGCTCGATCACGTCGATCTTCTGGAAGCGACGCGACAGTGCGGCGTCCTTTTCGAAGATGCCGCGGTACTCGGTAAAGGTCGTCGCTCCGATGCACTTCATCTGGCCGCTCGACAGCGCCGGCTTGAGCAGGTTGCTCGCATCCAGTGTTCCGCCACTGGCTGCACCGGCGCCGATCAAGGTGTGGATCTCGTCGATGAACAGGATCGAGTTCGGCTGATCCTTGAGCTGCTTGAGCACTCCCTTGAGCCGCTGTTCGAAGTCGCCGCGGTACTTGGTGCCCGCCAGAAGTGCGCCCATGTCCAGCGTGTAGACGGTGGACTCGAGCAGGACCTCGGGAACGTCCTTCTCGGTGATCCGCCAGGCCAGGCCTTCGGCGATCGCCGTCTTCCCGACACCGGCTTCGCCCACCAGGAGCGGATTGTTCTTGCGCCGACGGCACAGCACCTGGATCACACGCTCGACCTCATGCTCGCGGCCGATCAGAGGGTCGATCTTGCCTTCTCGCGCCAGCTGATTGAGGTTCTGAGTGAACTGGTCCAGCGGCGTTCCCTTGGCATCGCCGCCCTCTTCCTTCTCGGCTTCGCCGCCACTGCTTTCATTGCTCTTCGCGGGCTCGGGGGGGTCGCTCTTCTTGATGCCGTGCGCGATGTAGTTCACGACGTCGAGCCGCGTCACGCCCTGCTGGTGCAGGTAGTAGACCGCGTGCGAATCCTTCTCGCCAAAGATCGCCACCAGAACGTTGGCTCCGGTCACTTCCTTCTTGCCGCTCCCGGTGCTCTGCACATGCATGATCGCGCGCTGGATCACGCGCTGGAACCCGAGCGTCGGTTGCGTGTCGACCTCCTCGGTGCCCCCGACCGTCGGCGTGTTCTCCTTGATGAAGGTCGCCAGGCTCTTGCGAAGGTCGTCGATGTTCGCAGCGCAGGCGCGCAGGACTTCGGCAGCCGATGGGTTCTCGAGCAGCGCCATCAGCAGGTGCTCGACGGTGATGAACTCGTGGCGCTGCTGACGCGCCTCGACGAATGCCATGTGCAGGCTGACTTCGAGTTCTTGCGCAATCATGCGGCCTCCATAATGCATTGCAGCGGATGACCGGCGCGGCGGGCCGCTCCGAGCACCATCTCGACCTTGGTCGCCGCGACGTCCTTCGGGTAGATCCCGCAGACACCGCGACCTTCGTGGTGGATTTTCAGCATGATCTGCGTCGCGGTCTCGAGATCGCGCTGGAAATAGTGCTGGATTGCCATCACCACGAACTCCATCGGCGTGTAGTCGTCATTGAGCATGACCACTTGGTACATCGATGGCGGCTTGGTACGTGCCACCCGGCGTTCGGCCACCACGGCACCGCCGTCCCGCGCCGGCGGACCCGGCTGTTCGGGGATCTTGGGCGGTGACGGTGGCGGTGGATCCTCGGGCATGCTTCATTCTAGCCAGACGGGTCTGATTCACGGGTGAGCGCCAAGGGCATGGGATGGTTGTCATGTTGCCCCAGACGCCCCGATCTCAAGACCTGAAGCAGAGGTCAATCGACGCACAGTTCGGGCGATTGCCGGGTCTTTGCGCGCGAGAAATGCAGCCCCATCCGTCCAAGTGCTGTCCAAGTGCTGTCCAAGAACTGTCCAGCGAATGGACACTGATCGCTGTATCATCTAATTGACATCAATGCGCATATCGGCTCAAAATTTTGAGCATCACTCCTCTGGGGAAGTTCATGAAGTTCGGCACCGTCAAGTGGTTCAACGACGCCAAGGGGTTCGGATTCATCGAGCCTGAAGGCGGTGGTGGCGATGTCTTCGCGCACTTCTCCGCGGTCCAGATGGACGGCTTCCGCACGCTCAAGCAGGGCTCTCGTGTCAGCTTTGAGCTCGTGCAAGGACCCAAGGGCGACCAGGCCCAGAACATCCGTGCCGCTGTCATCGAAGGCAGCGAGGCCACTCAGACCGCCGCCGGGGTTGGCGCTCAGATCTGCCCTTGACCCACCCGCCGGGCAAGCGCTGCGGCGCTCTCCCGGCGCTCGCTGTAGCGGTCCACAAGGTAGGCCGACACGTCGCGCGTCAAGAGGGTGAACTTCACCAGTTCCTCGATCACGTCCACCACCCGCTCGTAGTACGGCGAAGGCCTCATGCGGCCGGCTTCGTCGAACTCCATGTAGGCCTTGGCCACCGACGACTGGTTCGGGATGGTGATCATGCGCATCCAGCGGCCGAGCACTCGCAGCTGGTTGACGGCGTTGAACGACTGCGACCCGCCGCACACCTGCATCACCGCCAGAGTCTTGCCCTGTGTCGGACGAACGGCGCCCAGGTTCAGCGGCAGCCAGTCGATCTGAGCCTTCAGGATGCCGCTCATGGCACCGTGGCGCTCGGGCGATGTCCACACCATGCCCTCGGACCATCCGGCAGCGTCGCGAAGCTCCATGACCTTGGGGTGGGTGTCCGGCGCAGCATCCGGCAGCGGCAAGCCAGTGGGGTCGAAGACGCGGACCTCGCCACCCATCGCCCGCAAGAGGCGTGCAGCCTCGAGTGTCAGTAGCTTGCTGAACGACCGCTCGCGAAGCGAGCCGTAGAGCATCAGGAAACGCGGCGCATGGGTAGATGCGCCTACCCCCACGAAGCGTGAGCCGCTGGGCGCGTCGAACAGGGTCGCATCGACCAGGGGAAGATCGTCGTCAGTGGGAGTCATGGGATTCAGCAGGTCGGAAGACATCAGCAATCGACGCAGTCAGACACGGCCCCCACAGCGCAAGGCTCGCCGCCGCAGCAGTGCGCGACCAGGTAATCCATCAGCTCGTTCATGTGGGCGATCTCGGGCCGATAGATGAGGTGTCGTCCATTGCGCTGTTGCGACACAAGCCCGGCGTGAAGCAACTCCTTCAGGTGAAAGGAGAGCCCCGATGCGCCGATGCTCAAGGTGGCCGCGAGCACGCCCGGGGTCAGTCCCGAGGGCCCAGCGCCCACCAGAGCGCGAAAGATGCGCAGCCGCATGTCCTGCGCCAGCGCTGACAGTGCCACGACAGCGGCTTTCTCGTCCATGGTCCGTCTCCTTCAGTGGCCCGACGATGCGGTCGGAAGGCTGCGTTGAATCGGCAGGCCCAAGGTCACGGCCCAACAGATGGCCAGCATCACGCCTGAGCCGGACAAGGCGCCGATGAGGCCGAAGTGCTGGTACAGCAGGCCCGACATCAGCGTGCCGAAGAAGCGGCCCAGCGCGTTGGCGGCGTAGTAGAAGCCCACGTCTTCGGCGGCCTTTTCGCTGCCGGCATAGGCCAGGATCAGGTAGCTGTGCACCGATGAGTTCACGGCGAAGGCCACGCCGAACACCGCCAGGCCGCCGACCACCACCCACTCCAGGTGCGGCACCTGGGCCAGCACCAGCGCGGCCAGCACCATGGGCACCAGGGCCAGCACCGCCGACCACACCCGTGCGGCCGGTACTTCGCTGCTCAGACCGTCTTCGCTGCGGCGCACGATGTTCGGCGCCAGACCCTGAATCACGCCGTAGCCGATGGTCCACAGCGCCAGGAAGGCCCCCACCATCGTGAAGGTCCAGCCGGCCGAGTACAGAAAGACCGGTACCCCAACGACAAACCACACATCGCGCGCACCGAACAGCATCACCCGCGCTGCGGCCAACAGGTTGATGCCGCGGTTCTTGGCGAACAACTCCTTGGCCGACTTCGATGCCTTGGCCTTGCCCATCAGCGGCGGCACGAAAACGGTCACGCCGGCCAGCACCAGCGCAAGAAGCGCCGCCATCGCCCAAAGCGAGTGCTGGAAGCCCAGCACTTGCAGCAGCAAGCCGCCCAGAAAGAACCCGACGCCCTTCATCGCGTTCTTGCTGCCAGTGAAGAAGGCCACCCACTTGAACAGCTGCCCCGAGGCACTGCCGGCGGTCAGCTTGATGGCCGACTTGCTCGCGGTCTTGGTGAGGTCCTTGGCCACGCCGCAGACGCCTTGCGCCAGCACCACCCAAGCCACCGACATCACCGCGGTCCAACTGGGCGACAAGGCCGACAGCAGCAGGAAGCCCATGATCTGCGTCGACAACCCGACCACCAGCATGCGCTGGATGCCGTAGCGGGTGGCCAGCCACCCGCCCAGCAGGTTGGCCACCACGCCCATCGCCTCATACAGCAGGAAAAGGAAGGCCAGCGTGAACGGCGAATAGCCCAGCCTGTAGAAGTGCAGCAGCACCAGCATGCGCAACGCACCATCGCTGAGGGTGAAACCCCAGTAGGCCGCCGTGACGATCGCGTAGTGGCGCGTCCCCGGGTTCATGGTGCGGGCCGCGGGCTCAGAGGCCCTGGTCGTGCATGTGGCACGCCAGGTCGACCATGCGGCAGGCATAGCCCATCTCGTTGTCGTACCAGGCGTAGACCTTCAGCAGCGTGCCGTCGGTGACCATCGTCGACAGTGCATCGACGATGCTGCTGCGGGTGTCACGGGCGTAATCGGCACTCACCAGCGGGCGCTCCTCGTACCCCAGGATGCCGGCCAGCGCGCCGCGCGCGGCTTCTGCGAAGAGCCGATTCACCTCGTCGGCCGTGGTTTCGCGCCGCATCTCGAACACACAGTCGGTCAGCGATGCGTTCAGCACCGGCACCCGCACGGCGTGGCCGTTGAGCTTGCCCTTCAGCTCCGGGTAGATCAGCGCGATGGCGGTGGCACTTCCGGTCGTCGTCGGCGCCAGACTCAGCATCGCGCTGCGCGCGCGGCGCAGGTCCTTGTGCGGAGCGTCGACGACCAGGTTGGTGTTGGTCGGGTCGTGGATCGTGGTGATCTGGCCGTGGCGGATGCCGATGGCCTCGTGAACCACCTTCACGACCGGAGCCAGGCAGTTGGTGGTGCAGCTCGCCGCCGTGACGATGCGGTGCCTTGCAGGGTCGTACAGGTGGTGATTGATGCCCACCACGATGTTGAGCACGCCACCCACCTTCACGGGGGCCGCGACGATCACGCGCTTGGCGCCACGGTCCAGGTGGCCCTGCAGGGTCTCGGGCGTCAGGAACTTGCCGGTGCACTCCAGCACCAGATCCACGCCCAGGTCGCCCCAGGGGATGTCGGCCGCGGCGGAATGCGACGAGAACGTCAGGTCCCGGCCGGCGATGCGAATCGAATGGTCGCCTGCAGCCGCGATGTCGGTCCGCCAGCGGCCCTGCACGCTGTCGAACTGCAGCAGGTGCGCGGTGGCAGCCGCCCCGCCCTTGATCTCGTTGAGGTGCACCACCTCCAACCGATTGAGGGCTCTCGGGTCGTCCTTCGGGCGCTCGGCAGCGCCCATCGCTGATCGCAGGGCCAGACGGCCGATGCGCCCCATTCCGTTGATGCCGACTTTCATGAGCCACCTGGGAAGTGAAGACAGTACGAATATTCGATAAACGTTGAATTATGGTTGGTCAGTCTCCGGATCCACCGGATCGCGGTGTCTCAGTTGTCGCGAGGTGGCCGATCCCGCCATGCCGCAGACCGTCAAGCGCAAGCCCGGTCGGCCCAGAAAGGAGCCGCAGGACTCCTGATCGTGCGAAGAACCCGGCTCACAAGGGTGGGGTGAACTCGTTGGCCCGAAATGGGGAAAAGCACGGTGCCATTGACACTCGAACACGCGCTTGAGCCACCGGGCCCAGCTCAGCCACACCCGACGGTGGCGCAGCCTGCGCGGACGCCTCGACCTGTCGCGGCACCACCCACTCGCACGGCTTGGCATCCAGGACCAGCACAACATGGTTCGAGCAGCGGGGGTCCGCTCACTTCGCGAAGCGAAATGACGCTGACGCGTTGTGCGCCCGCCGCCTTGGCGCCAGTCTCGATGCGAACGGAGCCGCGGCAGAGGCGCCGCGGTAGAACAGGGCGCTCACTGGCGCGTAGGCGGCGCGCACTCGCGCATCGGCATCAACCCGTCGTGTGAACAGGGCCGCGCCCGCGTCAGGCAGGACGGCGCAAGCGCTTGAACAGGGGCAGTGCCACGAGGCCGCCGAGCATCATCGCCGCGCTGGCAGGTGTCGGCACGGCACTGATGGTGATCAGGCTCGGGGCCTGGTAGTAGCGAACGTTGTCGTAGCCGACGAACTGGCCGCTGTGCTCGGGGTGGAAAGGGGTGTAGCTGCCGGGTTCGATGGTCGGCGCCAGCTCGCTGCCGCTGTAGTAGGCGTCGCCGAAGGTGCCCAGCGAATCGAAGCGGTAGACCGGCTCGACCTGGATGCCACCGAAGATCAAGTCCATGCCGCCCGCATGGGCCAGGGAGTACAGCAGCAGGTAGCGCGGCAGCTCGGTCGGCACGCCGTCCACGAGCATCTCGACATGGACGAACGGTATGGCTGTGGTGAAGCCCGGGAAGGTGAAGTTCTCATCCGGGATCGGCGTCGGGCGGCGGTCGAGCACGATGGACAAGCTCCATGCCGCGCCGGGTGCGCTGAAGGGCGTGACCGGGGTGTCCAGGGTGTACACGCCGGAACTCTGCAGGAGCACCTGTTCGGCACGCGCCGCCGGTGTCAGGGCCAGGGCCAGCAGTGGCACGAGCGCCGCTGCGGCGAGGGAACGGGGCAGGTCATGGGACATGGCGATCTTTCGGTGACGCCCTCGATCGGGCAGGGACACTGTCGTGCGGGCCCGTTGCGCGGCCGTTGCACGGCTCAGCGCAGACCGACGACCGGAGGCTGCGGATCGAAGGGCCGCCCCGGCGGCGCCCGGCATGGCATCGACACGAATTCATGCGGATTGCTGCCGCTGGCAACCGACCGCGAGAAAGGTGGTGCGCAGTTCCTTGACTCCAGGTAACGCCTGAACAGCCCATTGCTGGCGCAGAGCACCATCAGCGGCTTGAAGCTCACCAGCGGATCCAGGGTCGTGCCGCCTTCCATCTTCTGCGGCTCGTCCAGGATCAGCACGGGCCGGTTGGCCGCGATCACGTCAATGGGGCGGCGGGGCTGAGAAAGTCGTCCAGCTCCTTGTCGATGCGCCGTGCGTCCTTGCCGGAGGGCCCACCGCACCATCCACTCGATCGTCAATGGTCCGGTGTGGTCGATGTCGGTGACGAAGCGTTCGAGGTTGGGCAAGGCAAGAGCAGCTGAGCACCGCTTGAACCCGAGGCGATCTCGCTGAGCGCATGTCTATCGAGTTTGGTCCGAGTCCAGTAAGAGATCAGTAAGGCCATCGGGCCGACCATGCTGTCAAGGCATCGGGTTGGGTGGCTTCGGTCATGCAAGACCCGGCCGTGTGCGGCTGTTTCGTCCCATGCATCGCAACGCCACCGGGCCTGGTGCCCGCGCTGCGTGTCACTACGGAGTCTTCCATGCTGTTTCCGACGATCTCGATCATGAAGGTCCTGACCTGGTTACTGCTCTGCTGCACGGCGCTCCTAGCCGCCTGCGGCGGGGGCGGCGGCACCGTCGCGTCCGACGTTCCTGTGGTGGGCCTGAACGACTTCCGCCGCGCGGTGGCTGGCCACCGCGTGGTGGAGGTGGCCGTGCCCGCTGCCGACGGCACGCGGCTGGCGACCTACGTCTACCTTCCGGCCCAGGGTAACGGACCGTTCCCGACGCTGGTCATGCGCACGCCCTACGACCTGCCGATCACGCCGGTGAGTGGGTTCCCCGAGGAGCATGCCAACGCGGAGATCGAGGCCCGGGCCGAGGACGTGGGCTGGACCGAGGCCACCGACCGTGGCTACGCGCTGGTGGTGCAGTTCGTGCGCGGTCGGCTGAAGTCCGACGGCGTGTGCAGCCTGTTCCTGGGCGACGAGGTCGCCGACGGCGATGCGCTGATCCGCTTTGTCGAGCGGCAGCCCTGGTCGAACGGGCGCATCGGCATCTTCGGCGACTCAGCCAGCGGCGTGGCCTCGCTGCAGGCGGCGGCCTCCGGGCGCCCGTCGATCAAGGCGGTGTACGCGCAGGTCACCTCGCCGGACTTCCTGGGCGGGGTGATCTTCCCCGAGGGCCGCATCAAGTGGGAGGCGCTGCTGCCCTTCGTGCTGAGCCAGGTCGCCGACAACGGCAAGGACCACGACGCCAAGCTGGGCCTGCCGGCCGCGCAGGTCGCGGAGCTGAAGGACCAGGCCGGCAAGGCGCTGCAGGAGATGTTCGGCGCGGTCGAGGCCGGTGACCCTTCGAAGTCGAGCTGGTGGACCCGTGCGATCACGCCGGCCTTCCCGATCGTGAGCCAGCTGTATCCGCGCTGGGCCGATCTGCTGGCTGCCGGTCGCAACCCGTCCGCGCGGGCTGGACTGGACGTGACCGACCGCATCCAAGTGCCGGTCCTGCACGTGACGACGTGGCACGACTTCTTCCAGGCCAGCGCGTTCAAGGCCTTCGGGCGGCTGCAGGCTGCACGCGGCGACCAGAAGCTGATCGTGCTGGACGGCACGCACTACGACGTCGACGACCCCGAGCTGTGGCCGACGAAGCCCATGTTCGCTTGGTTCGACCACTGGCTCAAGGGTGAAGCCAATGGCGCCAACGCATGGCCCACGGTGCAGTACGTGCTGGCCGGGCAGCCCGAGGGGCCGCTGCGCAGCTCGCCGGTGTGGCCGCCGGCGGGCACCGCATCGACGGTATCTGCGCTGGGTGCGCCGCAGCGTGCGCTGGCGATCGACCCGGCTGCACCGGCGCCCACCCTGGGCGGCAGCCACCTGACGGTCAGCGCGGGGATGGAGGATCAGACGCCGCTGCTGGAGCGCGCCGACGTGGTGGAGCTGCAGGGCGGCGCGCTGTCGGCGGCTGCGCTGATGCTGGGCACGGCCGAGGCGGAGCTGACGGTGCTGGAGGCCGGCACGGGCGACATCGTGGTCAAGCTGGTCGATCGGCGGCCCGACGGCGAGGTGCGTCTGCTGCGCGAGGCGGTGGTGGCGCTGGCCGGGGCGGGCACGCTGAGCGTGAGCTTTGCGCCGCTGGCCTATGGGTTCGAGGCGGGCAGCGCGCCGGGGCTGGTGGTGGCCGGGGCGTCGCTGCCGGCCTACCGGTCGGATCTGCCGGCGCTGGCCGGCACCGTGCGCCTGGGCGGCGCCACGCTGCGGCTGCCGATGGCTGCGGAGTGA
>JAJTGU010000216.1 GCA_021297985.1 Rubrivivax sp. | reverse complement strand
GCAAGGACTCCGTGAGCGCCTTCGAACAGGGCGGGCGTCACGACCTGGCTGCCAAGGAGTCGGCGGAGATCGCCGTGCTGCAGGCCTATCTGCCGCAACGCCTTTCTGCCGAAGCCGTCGACAGCGCGGTGCTGGCCCTGGTGGCGCGCCTGGGCGCCGCCGGCCCCGGCGACATGGGACGCGTCATGGCCGCAGCCAAGGCCGAGCTGGGTGGCCAGGCCGAGATGGCGCTCGTCTCCGCCGCGGTCAAGAAGGCGCTGGCACGCTGATCGCTTGCCCTGCGGCCCACTCCACCACTTCCGATACCCCGATGAGTCTGCCCCTTCGCCAGATCGCGCCCGACTTCTTCGTCGCTCCGCAACTCGGCCCAGCGCACATGGCGCTGGCGGCGGAGATGGGCTTCAAGACCGTCCTCAACAACCGCCCTGACCACGAGCACGGTCCTGGCCAGCCGACGAATGCCGAGGTGGAAGCCGCCGCCCTGGCGGCCGGCCTGAGCTATCACTTCCTGCCCACCGATGGCAGTGCCTCCAACCCGGCGCACATCGCCGCGCTTGCGGCCTTGCTGCCCAGCCTGCAGGGCCCGGTTCTCGCGTTCTGTCGCAGCGGCAACCGCTCGGCAGGCCTGTACCTGCGCGCCACGCAACAGGTCTGAGCGCCCCGCACGGCAACGGTGCAGGGGTAAGTACGGGGGCGTCGTTCAGCGGGTTTTCAGTGCCGGACGCCTAGATTCGCATCTCTAGAATTTGCCGCAGGCCGACCATGGTCTTGCTTCCATGGCGGCGGGCAACACAACAGGAGACGCAGTCCATGGGCGGTTTGCTCAAGCTCTCGAACGTCATCGATCGCATCAATCTGGCGATCGGGCAGTTGACGATGTGGCTGGTGCTGGCCGCGGTCGTCATCAGCTCGGGCAACGCCATCATGCGCAAGGCCTTCGACATGGGATCGAATGCCTGGCTCGAGATCCAGTGGTACCTGTTCTCGGCCGTGTTCATGCTCGGAGCGGGCTACGTCTGGCTGAAAAACGGCCATGTGCGCATCGACTTCATCTCGAGCAAGCTCAGCAAGCGCACCAACACCATCATCGACATCCTGGGCATGCTCGTGTTCACGGTGCCGCTGTCGATCATCCTGGTCTGGTTGTCGTGGCCGGTGTTCGAGCGCGCCTGGGTGTCGGGTGAGGTCAGCCAGAACGCCGGCGGCCTGATCCGCTGGCCGGTGCTGCTGCTGATCCCGGTGGGGTTTGCGATCCTGACCGCGCAATGCGTCTCCGAATTGATCAAGCGATTCGCGTACCTGAAGGGCGTGCTGCCCGAGCCGTTCACGGTTGAAAACGAAAAGAGCGACGAGGAACTGCTGCTCGAAGAGCTGCAGGCCAAGGCCGAGGCCGAGGATGCGGCCCGCGCCGCTGCACTGCGCGCCGCACGAGAGGTGAAGTGAGATGATGCAGTTCGTCGCCCAGAATTTCGTCCCGCTGCTGTTCTGCGGGTTGCTGTTCTTCCTGCTCACCGGCATTCCGGTGGCCTTCGGTCTGGCCGCCACCGGCCTGCTGTTCGGCTTCGTCGGCATCGAGGCCGGGCTGTTCCCGCCGAACATGTTCCAGGCGTTGCCTTTGCGCGTGTTCGGCATCATGCAGAACGACACGCTGCTGGCGATCCCGTTCTTCACCTTCATGGGGATCATCCTCGAGCGATCCGGCATGGCCGAGGACCTGCTCGAGACCGTCGGCCAGGTCTTCGGTCCTCTGCGCGGCGGCCTGGCCGTCGCGGTGATCCTGGTCGGCGCCCTGCTTGCGGCGACCACCGGCGTCGTTGCGGCGGCCGTCATCAGCATGGGCCTGATCTCGCTGCCGATCATGCTGCGCTACGGCTACAACCGCACCATCGCCACCGGCACCATCACCGCCAGCGGCACGCTCGCGCAGGCGATCCCGCCGTCGCTGGTGCTGATCGTCCTGGCCGACCAGCTCGGCCGCTCGGTCGGCGACATGTACGCCGGTGCGCTGATCCCGGGCCTGCTGCTGGTGGCCTGCTACCTGGCCTTCATCGCCGGCGTGGCCATCGTCAAGCCCAAGTGGGTTCCGGCATTGCCCGCCGAAGCCCGCATCTACCGTGAGAAGTCCGGTGCCTCCGGCCACGTCAGCCTGCTCGCGCTGCTGGCGATCTGCGGTGCCGTGGGCATTGCCTGGTCACGCGTGCACCCCGGCCTGATGAGCGCGTGGCTGGAGCGCACGACACCCACGCCGGGCGACGAGGTCTTCATCCTGTCGATGACGGTGGCGTCGTTGCTGGCGCTGGTCCTGGCGCTCGGCGACAAGCTGCTCAAGCTGAACCTGCTGTCGCGTCTGGCGCAGCAGGTGACCTTCGTGCTGATCCCGCCGCTGGTGCTGATCTTCCTCGTGCTCGGCACCATCTTCCTCGGGGTCGCGACACCGACCGAAGGCGGCGCCATGGGTGCCGTCGGCGCACTGATCATGGCCTTCGCGCGCCGCAGGCTGGACTTCAAGCTGATGCGCCAGGCCCTGGACAGCACGGCCAAGCTGTCGGTGTTCGTGCTCTTCATCCTGATCGGCTCGACCGTCTTCAGCTTCACCTTCAACGCCGCCGACGGCCACATCTGGGTCGAGCACCTGTTCGACGGCCTGCCCGGCGGCGAGATGGGCTTCCTGCTCGTCGTGAACATCCTGGTCTTCGTGCTCGGCATGTTCATCGACTTCTTCGAAATCGCCTTCATCGTCGTGCCGATGCTGGCGCCGGTGGCCGACAAGATGGGCATCGACCTGATCTGGTTCGGCGTCATCCTGGCGATGAACCTGCAGACCAGCTTCCTGACGCCGCCGTTCGGCTTTGCGCTGTTCTACCTGCGCAGCGTGGCGCCCAAG
>JAJTGU010000229.1 GCA_021297985.1 Rubrivivax sp. | reverse complement strand
TCGCCCAAGCTGACAGAAAGCGAGGCTAGGAAATTCCTGCGGGACTATCCACGGGCCTACAAGACGCCCCACGGCTGGGCTGGCGAGCAGCACGCCCTGTTCCCACCGGGCATGCATACGGGCATCTACAGCTACGGGTTTCACCTTCGCGGTCAGGACACCGCCGCGCCTGCCTTGGCCATGGGCATGCTGATGGGGCGCCGTGTCGGCACCATCGACGGATTGCGTGCCGAGTTCGGCTGCAGCCGAACGATCCTCCAGGCGCGGGAGGCGGCCCTCCCGGCATTCAAGGAAGCGCGGGACCAGGCTGCTGCAGACCTGCGGCGGGCCCAACGAGAGCTGAAAGCCGAAGCGGCCAAGCTGCCCCGCAAGAAGGACGCCGCCGCCCTGGCCAAACAACAGGACATCGATTCGCGGCTGGCTGCGGCGCAGATACGACACGACGAGTCGGTCGAGGCCGCGCAGCAGGCGCTCGACCGGTCATCTGCCGAAAGCTATGTGTTGGTAGAAGTGCGTGAAGGGTCGCCTCGGCCACCAGGAACGCGGGTGGTGCAACGGTTCGAGCTCGAGCTCGAGGACGGCCAGCGCCGGCCATTGGACGACGGCGACGAGATCGACCCGCTCAATGACAAGGCCGAGCGCTGGCGCAGCGGCCAGTGGGTACGCGAACACTTCTATTCCGAAATGGGCACGCACAAGGAGCGGACTCCGCCTCCCGTGATGCAAGTCCTTGCGAAGCTGCCGCCCCCCCCGGTAGAAGGGCAGGAGACGGCCCTGGGAATAGCGAAAGTCGTGAAGGCCAAGGTGCACGCCGCCGGCCTGTCCTATCTGTTGCCCGATGGCAGCATGCAGCCCGCAGCGTCGGGTGATGTGGTCGAGGTGCAGGCCTGGATCGGTTTCACGAACCTGCACCGCGGCCATGGCCTTGCCGACATCGACGCGGCTTCGCCGACTATGCGCTGCGAGGGCGAGAGCCTGAACAACGTGCGCAATTGGTCCACCGGCTGCCAGGTCGTGCCCCGCTTTGTCGACTTCAACCTCTTCATCCTGCTGGCTGCATTGAGCAAGCGACACGCTTGTCTGCAGGCCAAAGCCTGTGCCACCGCTTGCGAGCGCGTTGCGCCCGGCTCGGTCGCCGAACCGAATCCCCTGGTCTGGCGCCTGTTCTCGACCGATCTTTGGACCAAGGGCGACAAGAAGTGGGCCGCGCACGATCTGGACGGCGAAGCCGCGACGCTGCGCAAAGGCCTGGACAAGCCGGTCGCCGCGGCCACTGCAGAACGTGAAGGTGCGATACGCGCAGAGTACAAGCTGCGCAAGAAGACGATGCCCGCAGGGGTCGACGAGGCTGCCAGGCAGCTCGACTCCTGGTTCGCCTCGGAAAGGACACTGCTGCTGATCAAGCCGAAGGAAGAGATCGTCGATGGCGGAGCGGCGGTTGCCGAGCTGGATCGGCGAATTGCGGCGATTGAGGCTTCGGCCTCGAAGCTGACCAGTCTGCGCGCCCAGGTGGCAGCGCTCGACGCCTGGATCCCTTTGACGGCCGCCGGCAACTCGGGCACCTTCACCAGCGTGTCGTCGCAACTCGATGCGGCGTTGGCCGCCGTCGACGCGAACCCTGCACCGGCCGGCAGTCCCCCCGAACACGAAGCCTTCCGGCAGCGGCTTCGTACGGCACTGGAAGGTGTTCGTCCGCGCCTGGCCGAAGCGGCGTTCGCGATTGCCGTGCGTGCCCATCATGACTGGGCCCGTGCCTGCGATGCTGACGAGGCGAAGGGCTACGCCTGCCCGCAGAGGTTCGACTATGCCTTGTTCGAGATCGGGGGCTTTGCGACGCGAAAGGACCCCGGGCTCGGCGCATTCGTGGACATCGCCGAGATCGACGGCGCATTTGCCGCCCCTGGTGCCAAGGCCGAGCGGAATCCCCGCTGGGCAGGGTTCTGAACACGCCCGTGGCCATGAAGTCCTACACCGTCAAGCCCGGTGACTGCCTGTCGACCATCGCGGCGCGCCATGGTTTTTCTCGCTGGCAGGACGTTTACGAGCATGGCGCCAATGCCGAACTGCGGCAACGGCGGCCGGATCCCAACGTATTGCATCCGGGCGATGTGGTCATGGTTCCGGCGCTGCGCGAACGAACCGAAGCTGCGGCCACAGGACAGCGCCACCACTTCGTCTACAAACCGCCGCGCCGCAAGCTGCGTATCCAACTGCTCGACGACGCCGGTTTGCCACTGGCCGACCTGCTCTTTGCAGCGGACGACGGCAGCCGTTTGCACAGCGGACAGACGGATGGCGAAGGTTTTGCCGAAGTGGAACTGCGAGCCGAGGTACGCGACCTGGTGGTCCATGTGCTGGGCTGGGAGCGCCACTTTGCGGTCGGCCGCCTCAACCCCGAGGTGGAGACGACGGACGACAAGGGCATCAGCGGTTGCCAGGCACGGCTCAAGGGCCTGGGATTCGATCCCGGCGTGATCGATGGCGTGCTGGGAACTCGAACGCGCGCAGCACTGGTCGCATTCCAACGTGAACACGACCTGGCGATCACGGGCGAGGCCGACGCCGAGACGCGAGCCAAGCTGAAGGAGATCTTTCGCTGCTGAAACCGGGCGACTACGCTCGCTCAGGACGCAGGAGGATCAGGGTCCTTCTCCCACGCGGCTTGATCGAGTTCGGGAAAGGTCACTTCGCACTGGCCGCCCGATTGCAGGCCCGCCAGCCGTTCGCGACCTTGGCCATCGAGAAAACCTTCGACGATCTGGCCATCGGGTAGCTTGACCTTGTACGCCGCATCCGCGACCGGCAGTCCTTCGTCGTCGTTGAGCTCGATCTCGATCCAGTACTCGGGCTCTCGACGAGGGCAGGGCTGCACCGGGTCGGCTGCCGGCCCGCTGCCGAATGAACCAGCGTCAGAACCCATCGGGTTTCTCCCGTCGGATCGCCCACCGCTCCAGGGACTCCAGCCGCCGTGAGGGCGACACGAACGGGTTGGTCAGCAGTCTTGACACCTCGGGTGGAAACTCAGTGCCGACCAGCAGTCCGTGCTGCAACACGATGTCGGTCAAGCGGGCGATATCGGCCTCGCTCCTCAGGTGTCGAAGGCCCAGGCGCACGATGCTGTCCAGACCGGAGACGCCGGGGTCCGGCCACTGGGCGGCCAGGCGCGCAACAAAGCTCCTTCGTCGATCATCGGCGATGCGTGCAAGCTGATCGCGGCGCAACGTCAAGAGCGGGCTCACGTGCCGATCCCTGCCAACCCCGCCGCCGGCTCCGCCACGCTCTGCATCCGGACCGCCGTCACCGACGCCGCATGCCGGTGGCTGGCCAGCGCGATCAGCCCGGCGCGGCTCATGGCCGCCAGCGCCTCCTCGCCGTTGAAGGCCTCGGCCACCGCCTGCAGCTCGCGCTCGCCGTCGGGCAACTGGTAGCTGTAGGCCGGCAAGCCGTCGATCTGGCGTTCGTCGCCGGGCTCGAAGTCCCAGCCGCGGGCGCTGTAGGCGCGGCCCAGCAGTTGCGCAACGGCCAGCGCGGCGGGGCCCCAGAGCAGATGCTGCGCGTCGGGCCGACCGGCGGGCAGTTCCTCGAACGCAAAGGCGCTGACGGGATCGCTGCGCTTGCCATAGGGCTGGCGCAGCAGCACCCGGGGCGATGCCAGGCCCAGCCAGGGCGCACTCGGGCTTCGGCGAAGCGCCTGCCAGCCGGCAAGAGCCGGCTCGTTGGCGTCGCCGGCGAGGGAAGGGTGACCGTCTGCGACCAGGGGTGCCCCGGCGGCCTGCGCGACGAGGCTCAGGGCCGCCAGCAAGGCCATGTCGGCGGTGTCCGGGCCGAATCGGTACAGGCCCGTCATCAGCGTCCAGCCCTGACCCCCGGGGACGCCCTTCCAGCGTCCGACCAGGGCCTGGTGCAGCCCCGTCCGGGCGACCTGGCCTTGTGCGGCGACGAGGTCCTGGAGCAACTCCTCGCGGCTGGCATCGAACAGATGCACCTGAAGACCGTCGTCCAGTTCCAGGGCCTGAAGGAGGGCGAGCACCCCGCGCCAGGCAGACTCGAGGGCCTGGAACGACGGGTCGTGCAGCAGCTTGCGCATCTGCTCGCCGGCCGCCAGGTCGACGGCCTGCTGCCAGGCGGCCGTCTCGGCCCGGCGGTCGGGCACGATGTGCGGCGCGACGATGCGTTGGATGAAGGCGTCGAGGCCGGTCGCGGTCGTTGAAGGCGCTCCCGGCGTTGCCGCCGCCGGTGCGCCGCCAAGCAACTGACCCAGCAGGTCGCCACCCGATGTCGGTGCGGTGTCGCTGCCCGCAGCCGGGCCTGTGGCACGGGCCGAGCGCAGGGCGGCAAACAACGGCAGCCGGTTCCACAGCGTGTCAGGATGGAAGTCGTCGATCTCCGCAAAGGCGATCTCGCCGGCCTCATGGGCCAGCCTCGGCGACAGTCGGGCCAGCACCGTGTCGATGTTGTCGAGGTCGACCCGCCAGGTCGGACGCTCGGAAAGGGGCAACGCCTTGGCGCTGGTCCGGCCGCTGAAATCACCCAGCACGACCAGGCGGAACGGCTCGCCGTCGTGTCGCTGTCGGCCACCCCCCGCACCCGGCTGGCGCAAGGGGTTGAATTCGAACTCCATTCGTCCTGGCATCATCGGTCCTTGTGGCGGATTTCGATTTTGGCGGAGCGACGCTCCGTCGGGCAGGGGGCAGGCCCGGTTGTCGCAAAGGGTACTTTGCTCCAAAGTCCGTTCTTCCCGCAATCCCGCAGGACCGATGTGACCCTGGCCGATCCCGACCTGCACGATCTTCGCCTCCGAAGCCTCCAAGTCGCCATGCAGGCCCACGGCCGCGGCGACTGGGCCGAGGCAGGCCGTGGCTATCGCGGCTGGCTCGAACGCGAGCCCGACGATCCCGATGCGCTGCACCTTCTGGGTGTGCTTGAAGCCCAGCAGGGACAGCTTGAGGTTGCGGCGCGGCTGATCGAGCGTGCGATCGAGGTCAAGCCCGACGAGAGCATGTTCCACAACAACCTGGGCAACGTGCGGGTCGAGCAGGGGCGTCTGCCCGACGCCGAACCGCATTACCTGCGTGCCGTGCAGCTTGAGCCGCAACGTGTGGATGCCGCCAACAACCTGGGTGTCGTCCTCAGCCGAATCGGCCGGTCGGACCAGGCCACGGCGATCCTTCAGCAAGTCGTGAAGATGGCGCCGGGCTTTGCCGATGCGCGGTTGAACCTGGTGCAGCATTGCTTCCGCACCGGTGACTACGGCAACGCCATCCAGCATTGTCTCGACGGACTGGTCACCGACCCCGGCAGCAACCCGATGCGTCGACTGCTCGGGGCCGCGTACAGCGCGCTGGGCATGGACACCCAGGCCACCGAGCTCTATCAGCGTTGGCTCGCCGACGAGCCCGACAACCCGGTGGCCCGGCATCACCTGCAGGCTTGCCTGGGCGCCGACATTCCTGAGCGGGCCAGCGATGGCTACGTCAGCACCGTCTTCGACCAGTTCGCCGCCAGCTTCGATTCCAAGCTTGCGAAGCTGGAGTACCGCGCTCCTGAACACATCGCGGCCTGGGTCGACGCCCAGGCCGGCGCGGTGGCAGCCGAAGACGGTGCCGCGCGCTGGCGGGTGCTGGATCTGGGCTGTGGCACTGGCCTGGTCGGCCCCCTGGTGCGACGCCACGCGCGCGAGCTGGTGGGTGTCGATCTCTCCGCCGGCATGCTGCAGAAGGCCGCGGCGCGTCAGGTCTACGACGCGCTGCACCAAGGCGAGCTGGTGGCCTTTCTGGAGGCGCAGTCCGAGCCGGCCGAGTTGCTGGTCTGCGCCGACACGCTGTGCTACTTCGGAGTGCTCGACGACTTTGCGGCAGCGGCCCGGCGAGCCCTGGTACCTGGTGGGCATTTGGTCGCGACCGTCGAGGCACACCCCGAACCCGACGACGCAGAGCCGCCTTACCGGCTGCATATCCATGGTCGCTACAGTCACGCCAGCGGCTACGTGCAGTCGGCGCTTGCCGCGACGGGCTTTGAGACCGTCGCGATCAAGGCGGTGCCGCTGCGCAACGAGGCTGGCCGACCCGTGCAGGGCTGGCTGGTCGCGGCGCGTGCGGCCGACGCTGTCCTACCGACTTCCTGAAGAGGCCCCATGCCCGCTGCCGGCGCTCCCGAACCCAAGAGTTATGTGCTGAAGAGCGCGGTCACGGGGCTCGAACTGCGCTCGGCGACGTGCCATGAGGAGATGTCGCGGCTGTTCGAGTTCCATGTCGTTGCGCTGTCGCTGAGCAACAGCGTCGCGCCGGACGACATCCTCGGGACCGAGGCAACGATCGAGATCGCGACGGGCGACAACAAGAAGCGGCTGCTGCACGGCCTGGTCACCTCGTTCGGCATCGACGGCGTCGATGGAAGGCGCTTTCGCTACCGGCTCGTGATCCGGCCCTGGTTGTGGCTGGCGACGCGGGCGAGCAACCTGCGCATCTTCCAGAACAAGAATGCGATGACCATCATCAATGAGGTGCTCGAGCCCTACGGCGGCACCGTGACGCCCGACGTGCAGGCCACACCGGCGACCCGCATCTACTGCGTGCAGTACCGCGAAAGCGATTTCAACTTCGTGGTCCGGCTGCTCGAGGAAGAAGGCATCGGCTGGTTCTTCAAGCACTCCGCAGGCAAGCACGAACTCGTGTTGACCGACCACAACGGCACTTTCGCGCCCCACCCGGACGGTGCGGACGTGCTCTTCCTTGAAGATGGCCAGGACCCGCTGCGCCCGCCAGGGCTGCATGAATGGTCGATGCGCCACGAGATCCAGACCGGCAAGACCACGCTGCGTGACTACGACTATCTGAACCCCAGCACGGACCTGTTGAGCGAGACCGCGACGGCAAGCAACCGCGCGCACGCCCATGCCGCCTACGAGGCCTACGACTATCCGGGCCTGTACACCGTCGAGGCCGACGGCACGGCACGCGCCAAGGTGCGGCTCGATGAGGCGATGAGTCGCTTTGCGCGTTTCCAGGCCAGCGGCAACCTGCCGACCCTGGCCGTGGGCCAGAAGATCTCGCTGACCAACCACCCGCGCGATGACCAGAACGCCGACTACACCGTGCTGCGCACCCAACTCGAATTGAGCCAGGGGGGCTTCGAGTCCGGCGACGCCCAGACCCTGATGCACATGCAGTGCGAGGTGCAGCCCTACGCCGAGCCTTACCGTCCTCAGCGCATCACGCGCAAGCCCAGCGTCGCCGGTCCGCAGACCGCCGTGGTGGTCGGCGGCGGCAACCCCGGCAGCATCGAGACCGACGAGCATGCACGCGTCAAGGTGCAGTTCCACTGGGACCGGCTGGGCAGGAAGAACGCCGAAAGCTCCTGCTGGGTCCGCGTCGCCTCGCCCTGGGCCGGCAACGGCTGGGGTTTCCTGCAGATCCCGCGCGTCGGCCAGGAGGTGGTGGTTGACTTCCTCGAGGGCGACCCGGACCAGCCGCTGATCGTCGGCCGGGTCCACAACGCCGAGCAGAAGCCTCCGTACGAGCTGCCCGCCAACTCGAGCGTCAGCACGATCAAGAGCCGC
>JAJTGU010000256.1 GCA_021297985.1 Rubrivivax sp. | reverse complement strand
GGCCCGCCGCGACCAACGCCTGGCCGCGCGCCCAAGGCGAATCCGAGCCCGCCTTCTGCCGCTGCAAATGGCGACGGGCAGCGCGTGACATCTTCACGCCGTCGGGCGGCTTGGACCCCGCCGAGGCTTGCCAGGGCGGCGAAACAAGAGTTTGTGCAGAGAGTGGCGTGGCGAGGTTCATCTTGGCCTTGATGCTGGCCTTGACGACTCAAAGGCGATGGCGGGAAAAGCGGCACGGCAGCAGCGCAATTCGCTCCCGGCCCGCTCAAGCCCGGTGCCGCCTCGCCGATTCCGCGGGCGCGCTCGCGCCCCCAGGCGCGCTCACCACGCATGGGCATGCGCGCGCTTTCTGCTCTGGTCGGCGTTCGACCGCCGGCGGCGGCATCGCCCTCGGTCGCAGGATCAGAGCCGGATACCGGCCGCTAAAGAAAGCGCCGAGGTGGGCCGAAAAAGGCTTCATCGCAGCGCGCCACAAAGCTCGCCGCGGGGTCCGGACCCCACAGGGTCGTGCCGCCAAACCGAAACCAAGGCGACACGACCACTGGCAGGCCCGGGCGAGTTCCAGCCTCGGCTGGCGTTTGCCCCTTCGGGTGGCAGCCGCCAGCAGGGGTTGGTGGCAGGCAGGCACCGCATCCCCGTGCGTCACGCCGGCTGCGAACCCTGTCAGGCCGATCCAGCCTGTGGACCTTGTTTCAACCCGGAGATTTTCATGAGCAACTCGATCAACACCAACATGGTTTCGCTGAACTCGCAGCGCAACCTCAGCAACAGCCAGTCGGCCTTGGCCACCTCGATGCAGCGCCTGTCTTCGGGCCTGCGTGTCAACAGCGCCAAGGACGACGCCGCCGGCCTGGCGATCGCCGAGCGCATGAACGCCCAGGCACGTGGCATGAACGTCGCGATGCGCAACGCCAACGACGCGATCTCGCTGTCGCAGACGGCTGAAGGCGCGATGGGCCGTGTCGGCAGCATGCTGCAACGGATGCGCGAGCTGGCGGTTCAGTCGGCCAACGGCACCAACACCAGCGCCGACCGCACCAGCCTGAACAACGAGTACACGCAGCTTGCCGCGGAAGCCTCGCGGACGCTGGGTGGTACGCAGTTCAACGGCATCAACATCCTGGCCACGACCGTCAACAGCACGTTCCAGGTCGGTGCCAACACCAGCACCTCGATCGACCAGATCTCGGTCGCGGCTTTCGACTGGACCAGCAACGCCTCGATCACGACCGCCATCGGTTCGGCGGTCGGCACGGCACCGACGACCGCGATCTCCGGCACCGACGGCACCGCCGCCGTGGCCGCGATCACCGCGATCGACGCCGCCATCAACGCCGTCAACAGCCAGCGCGCGACCTTCGGTGCGGTGCAGAACCGCTTCGACAACGTGGTCAGCAACCTGATGGTCTCGTCGGAGAACCAGACCGCTGCCCGTGGCCGCATCATGGACGCCGACTACGCCGCCGAATCGGCGAACCTGTCGCGGGCCCAGATCCTGCAGCAGGCCGGCAACGCGATGGTCGCGCAGGCCAACCAGCTGCCGCAGCAGGTGATGGCGCTGCTGCGCTGATCGACCCGCCGTACCGCGCACTCAAGGCAAAAGGGCCCGCCGATCGGCGGGCCCTTTTTTCGCTTGGGTGTCGCGGGTTGCGGCGTCGCGATCAGTTGACGAAGGAGATCGGGCCGACGTTGATGAAGGTCGGGTACGACGGCGGTGTGCTCGGCGTCAGGTTGACGAAGTTCAGGTTCGCGGCACCGGTCAGCCGGATCACCACGGAGCCGACGGCCGACCAGACCGTGTCACGGGTGTAGGCCCCACCGCAACTGGCCGTCAGCGTGAAGTCGGTCTTGTTGATCGTGTAGTCCGAGCCGGCGCCGATCTTCTGGGCCGCCACGGTCCGCGTGAGTTCGGGCCGGCCCGATGGGTTGGTGCAGGCGTTGTTCTGCGGACCTTGCAGGATCACGTCGACCTGCGCCGTGAAGTTGGGCTTCTCCCAGGACTCGGCATCACCCCAGAACTTCAGCTTGATCTTGCTGTAGGCCGAGGCATCGGCGGTGGTGTTGCCCGGCGCATTGACGAATGCACCGAAGTAGGCGTCGGCAAAGCTCGCCGAAGCCGGCTTGCCGATGCCGTAGTAGAAGTTGAACACGCCGCCCGGGTTGCAGGCACTGCCGCAGACCGAACCATCCTCGAAGACCTTGGCCGCCGACAGACGGGGGTCGACGAAGAATCCGACCGTACCGTTCTTGTCGGACTTCGCCGTGTTGGCGCCCAGGTTGCCCGAATAGTCGCTGGAGAAGATGCCCCCCGTGAAGGTGCCTCCGCCGCCGCCACCACCACCACCGGCGGCCGCGCCGTCGAAGTGGACGTTGTCGACGTAGATCGTGCCGGCCTTGTTGGGCTCGAGCTTCATCTGGATGATCGCGGCCTTGTCCGGTGACGTGTACAGGCTCATGTCGATGGTCAGGCGCGTCCAGGCCCCGGCCGTCAAGGTCTTGGTGATGCCGTTTTCCTGACCGCCGCCGATCAGCGAGACCTTCACGTTCTCGACGTCAGCCGTCCACACGTCGAGGTTCACCATGCCCTTGCTGGCCACGTTCTGCGGGCTGCCGGCCCAGTCGATGCCCTGGTAGAGGAATGGCGCACCGCCGAAGACGTACTTCTGGGACTTGTTGCCCGCGATGGTCTCTTCGCTGCGGACGACGTTGTTCTGGCCCCAGTCCGGCGCCATGTTCAGACCAGCCACCGAGGCGGCGTCGCTGTAGATCACCGTCGAGCCGGCGGCAATCGTGCCGGCCGGCGCGCAGGTGGGCGCCGTCGTGCCGCAGGCATTGCTGCCACCGGCCGGCGTGTAGAAGTAGATGTTGTCGACGTACAGCGTGCCCGCTGCGTTCGGCTCGAGCTTGATCTGGATGATCGCGGTCTTGTCCGGAACGGTGTACTCGGACATATCGATGTCGATGGCGTTCCAGCTGCCCGGCGTCACGTTGCGCGTGACGAAGTTCTCCTTGCCGGCGCTGATGATCGAGACCTTCACGCTGGTGATGTCCGGCGAGAAGAAGTCCAGGTGCAACCGGGTCCGGGTCGACACGTTCTGCGGGCTGCCCGACCAGTCGATGCCCTGGTAGAGGAACGGTGCGCCGCCAAACACGTACTTCTGGGACCTGTTGCCGGCGATCGTCTCCTCACTGCGACCGACATTGTTCTGGCCCCAGTCCGGCGCCATGTTCAGGCCAGCCACCGAGGCCGCGTCGCTGTAGATCACGGTCGAGCCGCCCGGGATGACCGTCGTCGGTGCGCAGGTCGGCGCCGTCGTGCCGCAGGCACCACCGCCGCCGCCGCCACCACCACCGCCCGCACCCGGGACAAAGGTGATGTCGTCGAAGTAGTACGTCTTCTCGACCGCCGTGGCCTTGGAGCGGCCGAAGTCAAAGAAGATCGTGGCCTTGTTGTAGTTGAAGGCCAGGTTCAGCGCCGCCGTGCCGGCGGCCTGGTTGGCGAAGTTGAAGGTCAGGGTCTCCCAGCCCGCCGCGACGGTGACCGTCGCTTCGGTCTCGACCGACTTGTTGGGATCGGTGCTGTCCTCGACCTTCAGGCGCACCGG
>JAJTGU010000161.1 GCA_021297985.1 Rubrivivax sp. | reverse complement strand
GCCGGCGACATCGCCGCGCCGCTGCTCGGTGCCGTGCTCGGCTACGGCCGCCTGCTCGCGCCGCTGCAAGCCGCCTGGCTGGCCGCGGTGCGCAGCCAGCCCGCGGGCGTGCAGCGCCTGCAAGCCCGCTTCGGCAGTGCCGTGACAGGCCACAAGGCCCTGGACGATGGCCGCATCGAGCTCGATTCCGGCATCGCGGAAACCTTCGATCTGGTGATCCTCGCCGAAGGCGGCCTGTTCAGCGAGCAGGCCGGACGCACGATCCACAGCGACTACGGCCAGACCGCGTGGGTCGGCAGCGCGGTGCTCGAAGGCGGGCCCTCAGGTGTCGCCTCGACGGCCTTCGAACGCTTCACCCGCCAGGGCCCGCTGGCCCTGCTGCCACTGCCGCACGACAGTGGCCTGACCGCGGGCCAACGCCGCTGCGCGATCGTCTGGTGCGTGGACCGCGCCGACGACCCGGTGGCGCCTCTCACCGAAGCGCAGCGCCTGGCGGTGCTCGCGACGCTGCTGCCCGATGAAGCCGGCCGCGTCGTCGCCCTCTCGCCGCTGAAGGACTTCGCCCTCGGCCTCAACGCCCAGAGCCTGCCGCGCCCCTGGCAACGCGATGCGGGCCGCGTCGTGCGCATCGGCAACGCCGCGCAGACCCTGCACCCGGTGGCCGGCCAGGGCCTGAACCTCGGCCTGCGCGACGCCGAGACCCTGGCCCACGCGCTGCGCGAGGCACCCGACCTCGACGCCGCACTCGCCCGCATCGCCTGGGCCCGCGCGCCCGACCGCGCTGGCCTCATTGCCGGCACCGACTTCCTGGCCCGCGCCTTCACCTGGCAAGCGCCCGGCGCTGCCGCACTGCGCGGCCTGGGACTGGCGGCGCTGGACGCGCTGCCGGGGCTGAAGGCGGCGCTGGCGAGGGGGATGATGTTCGGGTGGAGGTGAGGCTTTCGCGGCGACCTCACATCCGCCGATGCTTGAGCGCCGGCAGCTGCATCCTCACCTCCGCCAGCCGCGCCCGGTCGACGTGGCCCATCACCACCCCGGCGCCGTCTTCCTCGCGCATCGCGACCAGCTGCCCCCACGGGTCGGCCAGCAGGCTGTGGCCCCAGGTGCGGCGGCCGTTCGGGTGCTGGCCGCCTTGCGCGGGGGCGAGCACGTAACACTGGTTCTCGACCGCGCGGGCGCGCAGCAGCAGCTCCCAGTGGGCCTGGCCGGTGGTGTGGGTAAAGGCCGCGGGCACCAGCAGCAGGTCGCAGGGCGTGGGCTGCATCAACGCGCGGTACAGCTCGGGGAATCGCAGGTCGTAGCAGATCGACAGCCCCACGCGCAGCCCGGCGAGGTCCAGCGCGACCGGCTCCTGGCCGGCGACCAGGGTGCGGCCCTCGTCGTAGCGCTCGCCACGACCGTTGTCGAAGGCAAACAGATGCAACTTGTCATAGTGGCCGATCTCGCTGCCGTCGGGTCCGTACGCCAGCGTGCGGTTGAGCACCTTGTCGCGCCGGCCGGGTGCCCACACCGGCAAGGTGCCGGCCACCAGCCAGATGCCGTGTTCACGCGCCAGTGCCGACAGCGTGTGCTGCATGGGGCCGGCACCGGCGTCCTCGGCGATCGCGAGCTTGGCCTCGTCGCCGCGGCCCATCAGGCAGAAGTACTCGGGCAGGGCCACCAGGCGGGCGCCGGCGGCTGCGGCCTCGCCGACCAAAGCGGCAGCCGTCGCAAGGTTCTCGTGCACGTCCGGCGTCGAGACCATCTGGATCGCGGCCACGGCCACGGGGCTGCCGGCAGTGCCGGTGGGGGCAGGCAGATCGTTCATCGCCGGGATTGTCGAATGCCCCGTGGGCCGCGTGGGCGATGCATTCGCGCCTAACCTGTCACTCTCGATTCTTGAAAGAGGGCCCGCCAACCCCGGCAGGGCCCCCGCGCGTGAAGGGCCTTGGAGGGCATGGAGCAACCCGTCGTACCGCCGGGCGTGGCAGACGCCGCGCACAGTCGCTTTGTGCAGCGCGTGAGGCGCCGCTATGGCCAGGAGCTGCCGCTGCTGGGCGACGGGGTGCCAACCGAGGCCACGCTGCTCGCGACCGTTGCAGCGCTGCGCCAACGCGGGCACGAGCTCGGCGCGGCACTGCGCATCGCACGCCAGCTGGTGCTGGAGCGGCTGGCGGTGCTCGACGTCGAGCGCCAGGCACCGCTGTCGGTGGTGACGCAGGCGATGACGATGCTGGCCGAGGTGTCGCTCGAACTCGCTCTCGAAGCCGCATTGGCCGAAGCCGACGCCCGCCACGGTGCGCCGCTGGATGCGCACCTGAAACGCTGCGACTTCTGGATCGTCGGCATGGGCAAGCTCGGCGCCCGCGAGCTGAACGTGTCGTCGGACATCGACCTGGTCTATCTGTACGAGGACGACGGCCAGACCGCGGGGCCCAGGCCGGTGTCGTTCCACGAGTACTTCTCGGCGATCGCGCGGCGCCTGCAGGTGCTGGTCGGCGACACCACCGAGCACGGCTTCGTGTTCCGCATGGACCTGGCGCTGCGGCCCAACGGCAACTCCGGACCGCCGGTGGCGAGCCTGGCGATGTTCGAGGAATACCTGCAGATCCAGGGCCGCGAATGGGAACGCCTGGCCTGGCTGAAGAGCCGCGTCGTCGCGCCGCGCGCCGCGGTGACCAGCGGCCGCGCGCTGGCGCTGCGCTCGCTGGTGACGCCGTTCGTCTACCGCCGCTACCTCGACTACGGTGTCTTCGAGGGCCTGCGCCAGATCCACCGCAAGATCCGCGACGAAGCCCAGCGTCGCGCCGCCGGCCGACCGGAGCGCGCCAACGACGTGAAGCTGTCGCGCGGGGGCATCCGCGAGATCGAGTTCATCGTGCAGCTGCTGCTGGTCGTCCGCGGCGGCCAGTTCCCCGAGATCCGCACCCGCAGCACGCTCAAGGCCCTGGCCAGGCTGGCAGGTGCCGGGCTGATGAAGCCCGCCGTGGCCGAAAGCCTGGCCAACGGCTACACGCTGCTGCGCCGCATCGAGCACCGCATCCAGTTCCTGGACGACCAGCAGACCCACCTGCTGCCGACGGCCGACGCCGACCTGGCCTGGATCGCCGCCAGCCTGCACGCCGCGGGCGCAGCTCCGGACGCAGCCTGGGGGACCTGCGAGCTGCTGGCCCGCCTGGGCGAGGCGCGTGAGCTGGTGGCCGCCGAGTTCGACGCCTTGCTGCTCGAAGGCCAGGGCCTGCGCCTGGGCAACGGCAGCGCCGCCGGCGCCACCGACGGCATTGCGCCCTGCCGCGCCTGCGGCACTGGCGTGCCGACGCTCGACAGCGAGGCTCTGCTCGCCAGCCTGCCGCCGGCGCTGGCCGAGCGCGTGCGTCCCTGGGCGCAGAGCCCGCGTGTGCTGGCACTGCGCGACGAAAGCCGCCAGCGTCTGGGCCGGCTGGTCAAGAAGACGGCGCAGGCGGTGGCCGACGGCATCTGCACCGAACAGGCTGCGGTGCGCTTCATCGACTGGGTCGAACCGCTGCTGCGGCGCGAGAGCTACCTGGCTCTGCTGGTCGAGCGACCCGAGGTCCAGCGACGGCTGCTGCGCCTGCTGGGCCTGGCGCGCTGGCCGATGCAGTACCTGATGCGCCACCCGGGTGTGATCGACGAACTGGCCGACGAGCGGCTGCTGCACCAGCGCTTCGACGCCGCTGCGTTCCGCCGCGACCTCACCGAGCGCGAGGCCGCCTGGCAGCGCAGCGGCGAGGCCAGCGACGAGCAACTGCTGGACACGCTGCGCCGGGCGCACCACGCCGAGGTCTTCCGCACCCTGGTGCGCGACGTCGAAGGCGAGCTCAGCGTCGAGCAGGTGGCCGACGAGCTGTCGGCGCTGGCCGACGCGGTGCTGGCGACCGCCATCGCCTGGTGCTGGGCCAGGCTCAAGCAGCGCCACCGCGAGGTGCCGCAGATCGCCGTCATCGCCTACGGCAAGCTCGGCGGCAAGGAGCTCGGCTACGGCAGCGATCTCGACCTCGTGTTCCTCTACGACGACAGCGACGAGGACGACCCCGCCGCGGCGCAGAACACCTACGGCCTGTTCGTGCGCAAGCTGCTGCCCTGGCTGACGCTGCGCACCGCGGCCGGCGAGCTGTTCGACATCGACACGGCATTGCGGCCCAACGGCAACTCCGGACTGCTCGTGACCTCGGTGCGGTCGTTCGAGGCCTACCAGGGCGGCCGCGGCAGCAACACCGCGTGGACCTGGGAGCACCAGGCGCTGACGCGGGCCCGCTTTGCGACCGGGGCGGCCCATCTGGCGGCGCGTTTCGAGGCCACGCGGCGTGCGGTGCTGACCGCCAGACGCGATGTGCCGGCGCTCATGTCCGAAGTCCTGGCGATGCGCGACAAGCTCGCCGCGGCCCGCCCGGTACCGGCCGGACGCTACGACGTCAAGCACAGCCCCGGCGGCATGGTCGATGTCGAGTTCTGCGTCCAGGCCCTGGTGCTGGCGCATGGGCACGACCACGCGGCGCTGCTCGAGAACGCCGGCAACATCGCGCTGCTCCAGCGCGCCGAGGACGCGGGCCTGCTGCCTTCGGGCGTGGGCCACGCCGCAGCCGATGCCTACCGCGACCTGCGTCGTGCCCAGCATCGGGCGCGACTCGACGAAGCGCCGACGCAGTTCGACCCGGTGTCGCTGGCCGAGCCGCGCGAGGCCGTGCTGGGCCTGGTGCGGGCGGTGTTCGCGGGCCGCAGGCCCGACCCGGCCGTGGCGGCATCATCGGGCGTTGCCCGCCCCTGACCGCACCCTCTTCCGACTGGCCGCCGGCCCCGCTGCGGGTGGCTGGCTGCTGCTGAGCGGCCTGCTCGCGGCGGGCTCACTGCTGGCGCTCGCGATTCCGGCCGTGGTGCTGGACTGGCAGCCCGAGATGGCCGGACGCGAGCCCTGGCGCGCCTGGAGCGCAGCATGGGTGCACTGGAGTGCGCTTCACCTGGGCGCCAATCTGCTTGGGCTGGCTCTGGTGGCCACGCTGGGCGCGGTCGGCCGGATCGGCGCGCGCTGGGCCGTGGCCTGGGCATTGGCCTGGCCCTTGACGCATGCGGCCTTGTGGGTCAGACCTGACCTGCTGCACTACGGCGGGATGTCGGGGGTGCTGCATGCCGGGGTCGCCGTGGCGGCCGTCTCGCTGTGGGTCGATGCGAAAGCAAGCGCGTCGGGTGCGCCTGCCGACCGCCGACAACGCACGGTTGCCGCGGCCAT
The DNA here is from genome assembly GCA_021297985.1 of Rubrivivax sp. GTDB lineage: Bacteria > Pseudomonadota > Gammaproteobacteria > Burkholderiales > Burkholderiaceae_C > Rubrivivax. The sequence goes on along the minus strand of JAJTGU010000161.1, from coordinate 27,677 downwards.
CGCGCTCGGCCTGGCGATCAAGATCGTTTCCGAGGCCCCGTGGGGTCCAACGCTCCGGCATGGCGCGGACTGGGACATCGCGGTCGCCCCGCTGGCCCACGCCACCGGGGCCGCGGCCGGAACGCTGTGCGCCGTGCTGGCTGCGACCTTGCGGCTGACCCGCAGGCGACAGCCACAGGGCGAAGGGCGGGGAGAATCGCCGCCGACATGACCGAGCGCGCCAGCCAACTCGACCGCCGTGCCATCGGGCTCGTGGTGTTCTGCTGCGTCGCCTGGGGGCTGTCGCAGGTGGCGGCCAAGGTCGCGCTCGACGAGATCGCGCCGCTGCTGCAAGCCGGCCTGCGGTCGCTCGGGGCGGCTGTGCTGCTGGCCTTGTGGGTGCGCTGGCGCGGTCTGCCCCTCTGGCAGCGCGACGGCACCGGTGGCCCCGGGCTCCTGGCGGGGCTGCTGTTCGCGGCGGAGTTTGGGTGCATCTTCGCGGGGCTGCAGTTCACCACCGCGTCGCGCATGGCGGTGTTCCTGTACACGGCACCGTTTGTCGTCGCGATCGGCATGCCGTTCATCGTGCGCAGCGAGCGGCTGGCGCCGCTGCAGTGGCTGGGCCTGGCGGGTGCGTTTGCCGGGGTCGTGCTGGCGTTATCCGAAGGGCTGTTCGACACCGCCGCGGCGCCCGCCGGAAAGCAGCAGTGGATCGGCGACCTGCTGGGCGTCGCGGCTGCGGTGCTCTGGGCCAGCACGACGCTGCTGCTGCGCGCGACCCGCCTGGCCAGCGCGGCGCCCGAAAAGACCTTGCTGTACCAGCTGGTGGTCTCGGCGGTCGCCTTGCTGGCCGCGTCGGCAGTCGCCGGCGAGGCCTGGCCGAGGACGCTCAGCGTCACCGGTGGTGCGTCGATGGCGTTCCAGATCGTCGTCGTGACCTTTGCCAGCTACCTGACCTGGTTCTGGCTGATCCGCCACTACCCGGCCACGCGCATCTCGGCCTTCACGCTGCTGACGCCCGTGGCCGGCCTGCTGGCTGGCGTGTGGCTGCTGGGCGAGCCACTGACGCTGCGCCTGATGCTGGCGCTGGCCACGGTCTGCATCGGGATTGCACTCGTCAATCGTCGTGTCGTGCCTGCCACCCCTCCAACCCGGACTTCGGAGACTTCAACATGATCGTGCTGTGCGGAATGTCGCTCTCGAACTATCACAACAAGGTCAAGCTGGCCTTGCTCGAGAAGGGCGTGGCCTTCGAGGAGCGCCTGGTGCTCACCAAGAGCACCGACCCGGCGGTGCTGGCGGCGTCGCCGCTGGCGAAGGTCCCTTACTTCGAGATCGACGGCCGACCGCTGTGCGAGAGCACGGTCATGCTCGACTGGCTCGAAGCCGCGTACCCGGATCCGCCGCTGATTCCCGCGGACCCGTTCGAGGCGGCCAAGGTGCGTGAGATCGCGACCTTCATCGATCTGCACCTGGAGCTGGTGGCGCGCGACCTCTACGGCCAGGCCTTCTTCGGCGGCACGGTCAGCGAATCCAGCCAGGAGCGCGTGCGCAAGCTGCTGACCCGCAACATCGCCGCGTTTGGCCGGCTGGCGAAGTTTTCGCCCTATGTGGCCGGCGCGCAGTTCTCACTGGCGGACTGTTCGGCTTTCAACCACCTGCCCCTGATCGGCCTGGCCAGCAAGCTCGTGCTCGGCAGCGACCTGCTCGCCGAGGCCGGCGTGGACTGGAAGGGCTACTGCAAGCTCGTCGGCGATCGCCCGGCGGCTCAGAAGGTGGTCGCGGATCGAAAGGCGGCGCAGGACTCGATGAAGCCCCGCTGATCCGACCGCCCGGCGCATGGCCAGGCAGCGCCCCGGATCAGACCGCCGGCACCGGGCCCGGTCCGCCGATCGCCTGGGCGCGAGCCGCGAGTTGGGCGGCCAGGTCCTTGCGGTAGCGGTTGAGCTCCTGCACGCTGGCAAAGCTGCGCTCGAACAGCAGGCCCATGTTGTGCAGGATGCGTTCAACGACCTTGCCCTCCCAGACGGCATCGAACTGGATCTGGCGATCCAGCCATTGCTCGAGCCAGGCCGGGTCGGGCAGGCGACTCTGGATGGTGTCGCGAGGGAACAGCTTGACGTTGACGTGCAGGTTGGTCGGGTGCAAGGCCTGCGCGGTGCGCCGTGCACTGGCCATCAGGACGCCCACCTTGGCGAATGCCGACCGGGCCTCGTCGCCAAAGCGCGTCATCGCCCGCTTCATGTAGCGCAAGTAGGCTCCGCCGTGGCGGGCCTCGTCCTTGGCGATGGTCTCGTAGATGGCCTGGATCACCGGCTCGGTGTGCCACTGCGCCGCACGCCGGTACCAATGGTTCAACCGGATCTCGCCACAGAAGTGCAGCATCAGGGTTTCGAGTGCCGGTGCCGGGTCGAATTCGAAGCGCACCGCATGCAGTTCGTCTTCGGTCGGCACGAGGTCGGGCCGGAAGCGCCGCAGGTACTCGATCAACACCAGAGCGTGCTTCTGTTCCTCGAAGAACCAGACGCTCATGAAGGCGCAGAAGTCGCTGTCGTCGCGGTTGTCCCGCAAGAACATCTCGGTCGCCGGCAGTGCGGACCACTCGGTGATCGCGTTCATCTTGATCGTCTGCGCCTGCTCGTCGGTCAGACGGCCGGCATCGAAGCGATCCCAGGGGATGTCGGCATCCATGCTCCAGCGCACGGCCTCGAACTGCTTGAACAGCTCCGGATACAGCATGGGTGACGGGGGCATGTCGCGCGGGTCTTGGTGGCCGGAAGTTCGGTTTCGGGATTCTAGGCAAGCCCCACCGGGTTCAGGCGGTGGCGCGCGAGCAGACCGTCAGTCGGGTGAGGTCTCGCGCCAGCGCCTCAATTCGGCGGGGACGTCGGCCAAGCCGCCGAAGGGGTCCACACCGTCCACTCGCCGACGCTGCAGGACCGGCGCGCTGCCTCCGGCCCAGATGCGCACGGGTGGAGGCAGTTTGGCGCGCAGCTCGGTCAGGCCGTCGACGATCTGGTTCGGGTTCATGCACCCGGTGAAGCTGAGCGCCACGATGCCGACCCGGTGCGCGTTCGCGGCCAGAACGATGTCCCACAGCGGCGTCTCGGTGCCCAGGGAGATGCACTCGGCACCCTCCAAGGACAGGACCGCCTGCGCCATCAGCAGGCCCAGCAGGTGCGGTTCCCCCGGGAAGGTCGTCAGCAGCACGCGCGGGCGGGCGCTGGAAGGCGGCTCGGGAACACTCAGGATCGCCTGGCGCAGCAGCGCCTGCATGACCTCGGTGTAGGCATGCTCCTCGAAGACCTCCATCTGGCCACGGATCCAGGCGTCGCCGACCGCGGCGTTCAGCGGGCCGACGACCTCGGTGACGAACCGGCCGACCCCGAAGCGCGAAAGCAGCCGGGTGAGTTCGAGCCGCAGCCCACGCAGGTCGTGAGCACGGATCAGGTCGATGTGATTGCGAAGGTCGCTGCTGCCGAGCGCCACGTCGACCCCACGTTGTGGCTGGTCGACCGTGGAATCCGACAGGATCTGCAATTCCGCGAGCGGCAGGGCCACGATTCGCCCAGGACGGTGGCCCGCATCCATCAGCCGCTTGATCAGGCGCAGCTTCTCCACCTGCTCGAGGGAATAGGAGCGCTCGCCGATGCCGTCGCGACCCGGGGTCGGAAAGCCGTACCGTCGCTCCCAGACGCGCAAGGTGTCTTTGGACAGGCCCGTGTCGCGCTCCACGGCCGCGATCGACAAGGTGATGGCAGCCAGTCGGCTACGGTCGTTCATGGCCAGCCCTTTGGACCGGCATCAGGCCAGTCAGGTCAGGTGAATCCCGCGTCATGGGATATGTCTTGGACAAATTGTTGAACTGCTTGGACAAGACAGCTACTATAGGGCAGCGTCCAGTGTTTGAACAAGACAGGACCAGAACCGGAAGGGGTTTCTTCTGGGGGGATCTCCGATTTGCCTTGGCTCACCCAACTGCCAGCATGGACATCACGAGACAAAGCCTGGTCTCCCGTATACGATGCAGTCGCTTAGTGACCGAACAGTTTTCATGACCGTGAACCAACATCTGGCTTTGCACCGACGGTTTCCTTTGGCGACCGCTGTCACGTCGTGCCGGCTCGTCGGGCGGGAACTTTTGGCGCAGCATCGCATCCGACCGTCGTCGGGTTGCGAATCCAGGTTCGTGATGCGACACAGCAGGGTTTTTCTGTCGTGGGGTCGGCCGGTTCTTCCGGTCGAAATCCCGGAGCACTTCTCCTCCTCCTCCCTCCCTCCCTCGTTCGCTGCGGGGCGCCCCTCGACAGGCTTTTTTCGCAGACGGGCTGCACGATGAAACGTGTGGCCGTCATCGGTGCCGGCATCGCCGGCTTGGCCGCAGCGCACCGGCTTCAGCCTCAGGCCAAGGTCACCTTGTTCGAGGCCGGTCAGCACTTTGGTGGTCACGCCCACACGGTGGATGTCCGACTCGAAGGCATCCGGCACGGCGTCGACACCGGATTTCTGGTCTTCAACCACCGCACCTACCCTCACCTGGTGCAGTTGTTTGGCGAACTCGGCGTCGAGACCGCGCCATCGGAGATGTCGTTTTCGGTCCAGGCACCGCGCCCTGACGGCCGGCCGGGGCTGGAGTGGAGCGGCAGCAGCCTGGCGACGGTGTTTGCGCAGAAGCGCAACCTGGCCTCGCCCCGTTTCCTCGGGATGCTGGCGGACCTGTTGCGATTCAACCGCCTGACCACGGCCCTGGCGACCCAAGGCAATGCTGACGCGATGACCGAGTCGATCGCGGGCTTCCTGGACCGCAACCGGTTCGGCCGTGCATTCCGTGAGGGCTATCTGCTGCCGATGATCGGCTGCATCTGGTCCTGCCCGACCGAACAGATGCTTCGCTTTCCGATCGCGACGCTGATCCGCTTCTGCCACAACCACGGCCTGCTGACGCTGACCCATCGGCCGCAGTGGCACACCGTTCGCGGCGGCTCGCGCCACTATGTCGAGAAGATCGTCGCCGGCCTGGGCGACAAGCGCCTTGCCACCCCGGTACGTCGGGTGCGACGCGTTCCGCCCGGCAGCGGTGCGAGCGGGGTCTGGGTCGACACCGATTCAGGCAGTGAGTGCTTCGACGATGTCGTGATGGCCTGCCACAGCGACCAGACGCTGGCCCTGCTGCCCGATGCAAGCCCCGAGGAGCGCAGCCTCCTGGGCGCGATCCGCTACCAGCGCAACCGGACCGTGCTGCACACCGACACCACGCTGCTGCCCAGTCGGCGTGCCGCCTGGGCCGCCTGGAACTACGCCCGTGCCATCGACACCGGCCGCGAGCAAGCCCGCGTTTGCCTGCACTACCTGATTGATCGTCTGCAGCCGCTGCCCTGGAAGCAACCCGTGATCGTGAGCCTGAACCCCGATCCCGCACGGCCGCCCGCACCCGCCAGCGTGCTCGGCGAATGGGATGTGGAGCACCCGGTGTTCGATCTCGCCGCGATCGAGGCGCAAAAGCGGTTGCCCTCGATCCAGGGCCGCGCGCATGTCTGGTTTTGCGGTGCCTGGGTGCGCTACGGCTTCCACGAGGACGGTCTGGTGTCCGCGCTGGCCGTGGTCCAGGGCCTGCAGCAGCAGTGGCTTGCCAGTGAAACGCAGCCGAGGCAGGCGGCATGACCCTGCCGGGCAAGGACGCCCCCACGCCCGCCGTGCCGATGCTGTGCCGCGGCGTGGTGCGGCACCGCCGGCTTCGGCCGGCCGTGCACGCCTTCGCGTATCCGACATCGCTGTTGCTGCTGCCGATGCGCAGCCTGCGTGATCGGCCGGACAACACGGCCCTGGTGCGCAACCGTGCCGGCTGGCTGAGCTTCCATGACCGCGACCATGGTGACGGCCGGCCCGACGCCCTGGCCTGGTTCGACGACCTGCTGGACCGAGAGGGCCTTCGCGACGAAGTGGACGGCGAGGTCTGGCTGCACACCTATCCGCGCGTGCTGGGCTACGCGTTCAAGCCGGTGAGCTTCTGGTACGGGCACCGGGCCGACGGCTCGCTGGCGCTGGTGCTGGCGGAAGTCAACAACACCTTCGGCGAACGCCACTGCTACCTGCTGCACGGCCCGGAGCTGGCCTGGGGCCGCACGGTCGAAGCGGCCAAGGTCTTCCACGTCTCACCGTTTTGCAGCGTCGCCGGTCGCTATCGCTTCTGCTTCGTACGCCAGGAAGGCCACCTCGTGGCACGGGTGGATCACGACGGAGCCGACGGTATGCCTCTGCTCGAAACCAGCGTCGGCGGCCGGCTCGAGCCGCTGACCCGCGCCAGCGCCCGAAGGGCGCTGCTGGCGGCGCCGCACTGGACACTCGCCGTCATCTTCCGCATCCACTGGCAGGCCTTGAAGCTGTTCGTCAAGCGCGTGCCATTCTTTGGCAAACCTGCCGCCCCCGAGTTGTTCGTCAGCCGTTGACCCCGGCGCCCCACGATCCGATCCCTCAGCCTCCATGAACAGCACCACCATCACCGCCGGCAACTCGCTCGGCACCGTTTCCTCCTCCGCTGCCGAACCAGGGCGGACATCGCTTCCCGCCGATGCACCTGCCGCAGCCCGCGCGGTGTTCAAGCTGTTGTCGCGGCTTCAGCACGGCAGCCTGGACGTGACGCTGCCCGACGGCACCGTCACCCACTTCGGCCAGGCCGGCCGTGCCCCGCACGCCAGCATCCTGCTGGCCGATTGGAGCGTCTGCGGAGCGGCATTGAAGAGCGGCGACATCGGATTCGCCGAAAGCTACCTGGCCGGTGGCTGGTCAAGCCCGGACCTGGTGGCGCTGCTGAAGTTGTTCATTGCCAACCGCGATGCCATCGAGTCGGTGATCTACGGTCACTGGTGGGGCTCGCTGCTCTACCGGGCCAAGCACCTGTTCAACCGCAACACGCGTGCCGGCAGCAAGAAGAACATCCACGCCCACTACGACCTCGGCAACCGCTTCTACCGGCTTTGGCTGGACGAGACGATGAACTACTCGAGTGCGCTGTTCGGCGGCGACCTCCAGCAGCCGACGGCGCAGGCGCAGCACGCCAAGGTCAGGCGCGCACTCGACGAGCTGTTGCTGTCTCCGGGTGACCGCCTGCTCGAGGTCGGCTGCGGGTGGGGAGCGCTTGCGGAGGCCGCAGCGCGCGACAACGGTGCCCGCGTCACTGGCGTCACGCTGTCGACCGAGCAGCTGGACTTCGCACGCGACCGCCTGGCCCGCCAGGGCCTGCAGGCCGACTTGCGCTTGCAGGACTACCGCGACCTCGACGACGAACCGTACGACGCCATCGCCTCGATCGAGATGTTCGAGGCCGTCGGCCGGGAGTACTGGGGCGACTACTTCGCGATGCTGCAACGTCAATTGAAGCGCGGCGGACGTGCCTGCATCCAGTCGATCACGATCCGAGACGACCTGTTCGACCGCTATGTGCGTTCGACCGACTTCATTCAGCAGTACATCTTCCCCGGCGGCCTGCTGCCCAGCCGCGCGGTGTTTGCCGCCGAGACCCGCAAGGCCGGCTTTACGGTCGTCTCCGAACACGCCTTCGGCGTCGACTACGCCGAAACGCTGCGTCGCTGGCGTGTGCAGTTCATGAGCCGCGAGCGAGCGGTGCGGGAGCTGGGATTCGACGACCGCTTCATGCGCATCTGGGAGTTCTACCTCGCCTATTGCGAGGCCGCATTCGCCACGGGCAACACCGATGTCGTGCAGTTCACGCTCGTTCGACGCTGAGCGGCGGCGCTGGCTGCTGGCCTCCGCCGGGATCGCCGCGCTGGTGGCGGCCACACCCGCCGGCGCCTCTGCGCCCGTCGATCCGCCTGCCGAGGTTGCCAGCGCGTTTTCGCCTGCGACCTTGCAGGGCAGCGGAAGGCTCCGGATGTTCGGATTCCAGGTCTACGACGCGCGTCTGTGGCAGGCCTCAGCGGCCGTGCCGGCCGCTGACTGGGTCACGGTGCCGGCGGCGCTGGAGATCATCTACCTGCGGGCCTTGAAAGGCGGGCAGATTGCCGAGCGCTCGCTGGACGAAATGCGGCGCCAGCGCGAACTCGCACCCGACGAAACCGGCCGCTGGCTCAAGGCGATGCAGGAGTTCTTCCCGGACGTTCAGCCCGGGCATCGGATCGTGGGTGTCGTGACGCCCGAATCGGGCATGCGCTTCTATGTCAACGGCAAGCGCCGGGGCGAGTTGCGCGAGCCCGAGTTTGCGCGCCTGTTCATGGGCATCTGGCTGGCGCCGCAGACCTCGCAACCCACCCTCCGCGAGGCCCTGCTCGGCCGCATGGCGGCCACACGATGAAGGCCCGCCAGGGCCTGGCCTACGGCGCGCTGGGGCTGCCGTTGGCCTTCGTGGCACTGCCTCTGTATGTGGTGCTGCCCAACCACTACGCCAGCGCCTTCGGGGTTCCGCTGGCGACGCTGGGTGCGTTGCTGCTCGCGGCGCGACTGCTCGATGCCGTCGCCGACCCGTGGATCGGCCGCTGGGCCGACGGCTGGTTTGCACACAGCGCGCGACGCCTGCTTGCGATCGCCGCGGTTGCGGCGGTGGTGCTGGCGCTGGGTTTCCAGGGTCTCTTCTTCCCGCCGGACGGGTTTCGCCAGGGCTCGGCGCTGCTGGCCTGGTGCGCAGCCATGCTCGCGGTGACCTACCTGGCCTACAGCGTGCTCGCCGTGATCCACCAGGCCTGGGGCGCACGCTTGGGCGGCGCTGCACAGGAGCGCGCGCGCATCGTCGCCTGGCGCGAGGGTCTGGCCCTGGCCGGAGTCCTGGTCGCGAGCGTGCTGCCCAGCGTCGCCGGCCTGGGCTGGGCCAGCGGGGTGTTCGCCATCACGCTGGCATTGGGCCTGTTGGCGCTCGCGCGCGCTCCGCAGCCTCAGATCGGCATCGCCCAGGGCTCGCCGTCGATGGCGCTGCCCCTTCGCAACCCGGCGTTTCTGCGGCTGCTCGCGATCTACCTCGTCAACGGCATCGCGAGCGCGGTGCCGGCGACGCTGGTGCTGTTCTTCATCGCCGACCGGCTCGAGGCCAAGGCCTTTGAGCCGCTGTTCCTGGCGAGCTACTTTGCCGCCGGGGCGCTGTCGATGCCGCTGTGGGTGCGTGCGGTGCGCAAGCTCGGCCTCGCCCGGGCCTGGCTGGTCGGCATGGTGCTGGCCATCGTGGCCTTCGTCTGGGCGATGGGCCTGGGCGCAGGCGACGTGGTCGGCTACACGCTCGTCTGCATCGCCAGTGGCGTGGCGCTGGGGGCCGACCTCGCGCTGCCGGGCGCGCTGCTGGCCGGCGCGATCCGCCAGGCCGGCCACGGCGAACGTCTGGAGGGCGCGTACTTCGGCTGGTGGAACTTCGCAACCAAGCTCAACCTGGCGCTGGCCGCCGGCATCGCGCTGCCGCTGCTGGCCGCCTTCGGCTACACGCCCGGGGCCCGCGATGCAGACGCGTTGCAGGCCCTGACCTTGGCCTACTGCCTGCTGCCCTGCGCACTGAAAGCCGTTGCGGTTCTGCTGCTGTGGAGCCTCTGGCTGCGCCAGCCCGAGGGCCGCGCCGAACAAGCCCTCCTCAGAACCTCAGCCGACCCCGCATGACTCCGAATCGCCTCTCAAACGCCAACACCGCCCCGGGCCGACGCCTGGCCCTGGCTGCACTGGCCGTCGCCACCCTGACCCTGGGCAGCGGCTGCGCCGGCCCGACGCCAGCGGACTACCGCTCCGAGAAGCCGGTGCTCGACTTGAAGCAGTACTTCAATGGCGAGCTCGTCGCCCACGGCATCTTCACCGACCGCAGTGGCCAGGTCGTGCGCCGTTTCGTCGTCGCGATGACGGGCACCTGGCAAGGCAACCAGGGCGTGCTCGACGAACGCTTCACCTACAGCGACGGCAAGACCGAGCGCCGGGTCTGGCGCCTGACCGATCTGGGCAACGGTCGCTGGGAGGGCCGTGCCGACGACGTGGTCGGCACCGCCACGGGCGAGGCTGCCGGCAATGCGCTGAACTGGCGCTACACGCTGGCGCTGCCGGTCGACGGCCGGGTCTGGGAGGTGCAGTTCGACGACTGGATGTATCTCGTCGACGACAAGATCATGTTGAACAAGGCCGTGATGAGCAAGTTCGGCATCCGGCTGGGCGAAGTGACCTTGTCGTTCACCAAGAAATGAGATCCCGATGTCCCTGAATCCGCGCCTCGAGCGCTGGCCCGGCCGCACGGTCTGGCTGATCGGCGCCTCCACTGGCATCGGCCGCGCCACAGCGTCGCAATTGCACGGTCTGGGCGCTCACGTCATCGTCTCTGCGCGCAGCGCGCCGCCGCTGGAGCGCTTTGTGGCCGAGCACCCGGGTGCCGACGCGATGGCATTCGACGCCACCGACCGCGCCGCGATGCACGACGCCGCAGAGCGCATCGTCTCGACCCGGGGTGGCATCGACCTGGTCGTCTACTGCGCCGGCACCTACGCTCCGCTGCGCGCGACCGCCTACGACCTCGACACCATGCTGCGCCACCAGGAGGTCAACTACGTCGGCGCGCTGTACCTGCTCGATGCCGTGCTGCCGCATCTGCTGCGCCAGGCGCGCCACAAGGGGCCCGACGGTCGCGCGCGTGGGGGGCACATCAGCCTGGTGTCGTCGGTGGCGGGCTTTCGTGGCCTGCCCAAGTCGCTGGCCTACGGGCCGACCAAGGCGGCGCTGATCAATCTGGCCGAGACGCTTTACCTCGACCTCGAGCCACTGGGTCTTGGTGTGTCGGTGATCAACCCCGGCTTCGTCGAGACGCCACTGACCGCCGGGAACGAGTTCCGGATGCCGGCCTTGATCGGACCCGAAGAAGCCGCCCGCCAGATCGTGCGCGGCTGGGAGCGTGGTGACTTCGAGATTCACTTCCCGAAGCGCTTCACGCTCTGGCTCAAGGGGCTGCGTCACCTGGGCTACGGCGCCTACTTCGCCGCCGTGCGCCGCAGCACCGGGATGTGAGCGTGGGCCCGCTGCTGTCGCATCCCGACCCCCGGGTGGCCCGGCTGATCGGGTACTTCTCGCACCTGACACCGGCCGACCTGGCCCTGATCGGCAACGTCTACAGCGACGACGCGAGCTTCAAGGACCCGTTCAACGAGGTCCATGGTCCGCCCGCGATCGCGCGCATCTTCGAGCACATGTTCGAGTCGCTGCACCAGCCGCGCTTCGTGATCGTCGAGGCGATGGTGGACGGTGATGCGGTGTTCCTGGCCTGGGACTTCGTGTTCCGCATGAAGCGCTTCGGCGGCGCCGAGCAGCGCATCCGCGGCGCCAGCCACCTGAAGCTCGCCACCGACGGCCGCATCGCGATGCACCGCGACTACTGGGACGCGGCTGAGGAGTTGTACGAGAAGCTGCCGGTGCTGGGCGGCCTGATGCGCTGGCTGAAACGTCGGGTCAACGCCTGACGGCGTCGGGGCGCCGCGTCGACGCGCACCCGATCAGCGCTGGCCTTCGGTCAGGCTCATGACCTGGAACAGGCCGGAACGGTCGACAAACCAGGTCTCGGTGAACTTGACCGTGCCGCCGGGCATCTTGGCCGGCACCGGGTACGGTGCCGCGCGGCGGATCATCGCCAGCACCCAGGGCGCAACCTCGTCGGCGGCGGGCTTGCGCACGACGCTGACGCTGAGGACCTGACCCGTGGCGTCGAGTTCGGTCTCGACCATCATCACGCCATACAGAAGCGGCGGAAGCTTGCCGCGGTAGACCCGCATCGGGTAGGCCGCGTAGATGTGGCGGGCGGAATCGATGCGGTATTCCTGCTCGATCTCGGCTGCGGAAGGGCGCGGTGGTGCACCGGTCGTCAGCGGTGCTGGAACCATCGCAAACTGGGCCCAGGCCGGTGTGGCGATGGTGGCCACAGCCAGCCCCAGGGCGGCAAGCCACCGGCGGCCCGAAGGGCACACGGCATCCACCGCGGCTGCTCTGGCGGATACGGTCGAGATCTTGTTCATGGCGCTGTTCTCGTCACGTGTCATCGGGGCGGGTTGGGGCTTGACGTGTGCCCTCCCACACGCCAGGCAAGGTTACAACACCGACGCGGCCGCTTCATCCGTCTGCCGGCCGAGCCCATGGGCCCGCGCCGTGAACGATTCGCCGCCTGGCGCCCGCTCAGCGTAACCAGCCTTTGCGGCGGAAGTAGATGAACGGCGCCGCCACCGAAGCGACCATCAGCGCGATCGCGAACGGATAGCCCCAGGCCCAGTCCAGCTCGGGCATGGCACGGAAGTTCATGCCGTAGATGCTGGCGATCAGCGTCGGCGGCAGCAGTGCGACGCTGGCGACCGAGAAGATCTTGATGATCTTGTTCTGGTTGATGTTGATGAAGCCGACCACGGCGTCCATCAGGAAGTTGATCTTGTCGAACAGGAAGGCCGTGTGGCTGTCGAGCGAGTCGATGTCGCGCAGGATCTGGCGCGCCTCCTCGAACTGCTCGGCCGCCAGCATGCGACTGCGCATCATGAAGCTCAACGCGCGGCGGGTGTCCATCACGTTGCGCCGGATGCGGCCGTTCAGGTCCTCTTCCTTGGCGATCGCCGCCAGGGCCTGGCCGGCGGTCTCGTCGTTGATGCTCTTTTCCTTCAGCACCAGCGCGCTGACCTGCTCGAGCTTGTCGTAGATGCCTTCCAGCGTGTCGGCGCTGTACTCGGCATCGGCGTCGTAGAGCTTCAGCAGCACGTCCTTGGCGTCTTCGATCAGCGCCGGGATGCGCCGTGCGCGCAGGCGCAGCAGCCGGAACACCGGCAGGTCCTCGGCATGGACCGAAAACAGCACCGACTCGTGCAGCACAAAGGCCACGCGCACGTTGCGCGGCGCCACGTCGTCGTCGATCAGGAAGTCCGACCGGATGTGCAACTCGCCGTTGTCCTCTTCATAGAAGCGGGCCGACTCCTCGAGGTCGTCGTCGACGATGTCGTCCGGGATCACGAGGCCGAAGCGCTCGCGGATCCAGCGCTTCTCGTCGGCCGTCGGCGCCTCCAGGTCGACCCACACCGGCCGCACATGCTCCAGCGCCGGGAGGGAATCGATCTCCTCCTGGAACAGCCGGCCGTTGACCAGAGTGAACACGTTGAGCATGGCGGGCAGGATAAGCGCTGGCCGGCCCGGCGTGACGGGCGCTGACACGGCGTCCCGGCGGCTGCGCTTATCGTCGTGGCCATGATTTCCGTTTCCGGGCCGCCCCGGCGTCGGCCCGGCTGGAGCCGGCGGCTTCTCGTGGGCCTGCCGTTGCTGCTGGCCGCCGCCGTGCTGCTGGCCCTGTGGCTCGCCTTCGACACCGCCAGCACGGTTGCCGAGCCGCGTGATGTCGGCGTCGACGACGTCGCACGCGCGATGACGGTGCTCCGTGCCCACGACCCCCGCCACCAGCGGCCGGGCACGGTGAACGCGATCGCGCTGTCGGTGCGCGATCTCGAGGTGCTGCTGAACCACGGCGCACGGCGCATCGTGCAGGCACGGGTGCAGGTGCAATCCGACCGCGGCCGGGCCCAGGTGATCGCCAGCGTGCAACCTGCCGTGCTGCCTGGGGGGCGTTGGCTCAACGTCCGGCTGGACTTCGTCGAGACCGGCGGCCTGCCCGAGCTCGAGCGGCTGAGCGTCGGCCGGCTGCGGCTGCCCACGGCGCTGGCGCCCTGGCTGCTGCGACAGGTGGCCGGCCGCTTTGCCCTGGCCGACGAGCTGACCGTGGCGGCTGACGTGATCCGCCGCGTCAAGCTGATGCCCGGCCAGGTGCATGTGGTCTATGCCTGGCAGGCCGACACCTCGCAGCGCCTGCTCGCCGGGCTGCTGTCGCTGGACGACCAGGTTCGGCTGCGTGCTTACTGGGAGCGCCTGACGGCGATCTCGCGTGCGCGTCCGCGTCAGCAGTGGGAGGTGTCGCTGGCGTCGCTGATCGGGCCGATGTTCGCGCTCGCCCGCGAACGCACCGATTCCGGCCACGACGCCGCCGCCGAGAACCGCGCGGCATTGCTGGCCCTGACGGTCTTTGCCAACGGCCGCGGGCTGTCGGCCATCGTGCCTGCGGCGCGCGAATGGCCGCAGCCACGCCCGCTGCGCACCATGCTGCTGGGGCGCGACGACTTCCCGCGCCACCTGCTGATCTCGGCGATGCTGGCCATCGAAGGCAGCACGCCGCTGGCGCGTGCCATCGGCCTGTACAAGGAGGTGGCCGACTCGCGGGGTGGCACCGGCTTCAGCTTCAACGACCTGGCGGCCAACCGCGCCGGCCACCGCCTGGGCGAGCTGGCCTTGCGCGACCCCCGCCGCCTGCAGGACCGCCTGGCCCCCGGCGTCGACGACGCCGCGCTGCTGCCGGCAATGGACGGCCTGCCGGAGTTCCTGCCCGAGGCCGAGTTCGTGCGTCGCTATGGCGGTGTCGGCGGCGCGGGCTACAACGAACTGCTGGCGACGATCGAGTCGCGCATCGCGACGCTGCCGCTGTTCGCCCGCTGAAGGCCGGTCATCGCCGGCCTTGGCCAAACGCCGCTCAGCCTTGCGGGCTGGCCGCCCGGCGGCGCGCCGCACCCGCGACCAGCGCCAAGCCGGCGGCCAGCAACGCCACGGTCTGCGGCTCGGGGACGACGCCGATGACCCGCAGGTTGTCGATCGAGAACTCCGGGTTGCCGCCAATGCCGCTGAACTCGACCTTGCTCAGGCCGGTGAAGCTGGCGTTCATGACGAAGGTCTGCATGCCGGCAAGGGGACTCTTGACGAGGTCGAGGTCGAAGACCTGGGTCGTGGTGCCGCTGCTCACGTAGTGGCCGACGACCTGGATCTGCGTCGCCCAGGTGTGCGGCGGAATGACCCAGCTTTCGCCACCCTCGAAGGCCGACAGGTCGAAGGCACCGCCGCCCACCGGGGTCAACGTGATGGTGGAGGTGTTGAACGAGACGAGGCGGTTGGTGCCATTGCCGCTGAAGTCGGTGGCACCCTGGAGCACGTTGCCGTACACGACGGCAAAGGACCCGGAGTGTCCGACATTGAAGCCTTGCGACACGACGCTGGTGCTGCTCATGTACAAGCCGCCGGAGCCAGGCGACAAGTCCTCGAAGTCGACCCCGACCGCCATGGCGTTGAACGACACCAGGGCGGCGGCGGCCGCGAGACAACGAGTCGGGGTACGGGTCATGAACATCTCCAGCGACCGAACAAGGGCCGCAAACCAACGGTTGGCAGGTTCGTCCGGGCGAGGGCCAGTGCATTGACGCACTTCGCCTTGCGAGCCCTGCCACGATCCGGGGGGACGGCGCGCAAGTCGTCGAGTCCCGACCGATGTTGCGCGCCTGGCTTCAACCGGGTCCCGGCTCTCCCCGCTCCGGCCCGTGGCGGCCGGCGCTGAGTTCGAATCGCATCATCCGGCACTCGATGGCCCCGTTCCACAGTGGCACGCGGCGGCTTTCCTTCAGGCGCAGCAGGCTGGGCAGCCTGGGCTCGGGGCTCAGGATCCAGGCGGTCCAGCCGGCCCAGTGCTGCTTCCAGTGACTGGCCAGGCGGGAGTAGAAGTCGGCGGTCGAACTGGCGCCTTCAAAGTCCTGACGCGAGGCAGCCCCTGCGGTCGGACGCAGGGTCCCCTGGCCCTTGGCCTCGATCCGCTCCCCGTACGGCGGGTTCAGGATCAGGGTCCCGCGGGCGACGGGCGGCAGGCGCTGCAAGGCGTCGGCGGTCTTGAACTCGATGGCGTGGGCGACTCCGGCGCGCTCGGCGTTGCGGGTTGCGAAGTCGGTCATGCGAAAGCTCACGTCGCCAGCAAACACCGGCACGGCCGGGGCGTGGATGCGTTCGCGGGCCGCGCGCTGCAGGTCGCGCCAGGCGGCGGCATGCGACTTGAACGGCAGCAGGCGCTCGAAGGCAAAGTGGCGCTGCAGACCCGGCGCGATGCCACACGCGAGCTGCGCCGCCTCGATGGCGATGGTGCCGGCACCACAGCAGGGGTCGAGCAGCGGGCCGTCGTCCGCCCGGCCGTGCCAGCCGGCGGCAGCCAGCATCGCGGCGGCCAGCGTCTCCTTCAGCGGCGCCTCGCCCTTGACCTCGCGCCAGCCGCGCTTGAACAGGGCCTCGCCCGAGGTGTCGACGTACAGCGTCGCGTGCTCGGGGCCGGCAAACAGCATCAGCGGCAGGTCGGGGCGCAGGGTGTCGACGCTGGGGCGCTCGCCGGTGAGCTCACGCAGCGCGTCGCAGACCGCGTCCTTGATGCGCAGCGACGCGAAGTTCAGACTGCGCAGCGGCGAACGCATGCCCACGGTGTCGACGCGCAAGGTCATCGACGGCGTCAGCCAGTCGGCCCAGGGCACGCGCCGTGCCATCGCGTAAAGCGCATGCTCGTCGGCATAGGGCCCGTCCACCAGCGGCCAGAGCACCCGCTGCGCGAGCCGGCTGTGCAGGTTCAAGGCCATCGCGGTGCCGGCATCGCCGCGGATCCAGACGCCGCCGCGCCCGCTGTCGGCGGGGCGGCCGACGATGGCCTGGACTTCGGCCGCGAGCAGTGCCTCGGTGCCGCCGGCGCAGGGCAGGAACAGCTCGACGGCGCCGCGTTGCATCGCGAATGGGGCCTTCGGGATCAGAGCGCCTTGCGCACCGACGCCGGCGCGATCTTCAGCGCCTCGCGGTACTTGGCCACCGTGCGGCGGGCGACCTGGATGCCCTGCTCCTCGAGCATGTCGGCAAGCTGGCTGTCCGACAAGGGCTTGGCCGCGTCTTCGGCGGCGACGAACTGCTGGATCAGCGCGCGCACCGCGGTGCTCGACGCGTTGCCACCGGCCTCGGTGTTCAAGGACGAGCCGAAGAAGTACTTCAGTTCGTAGGTGCCGTTGGGCGTGGCCATGTACTTGGCGGTGGTCACGCGCGAGATCGTCGATTCGTGCAGCCCCAGTTCGTCGGCGATCTCGCGCAGCACCAGCGGCTTCATCGCGATCGCGCCATGGCTGAAGAAGCCCTTCTGGCGATCGACGATGGCTCGGCTGACGCGCAGGATGGTGTCGAAGCGTTGCTGGATGTTCTTGACGAACCAGCGCGCCTCCTGCAGGCGCGAGCCGAAGTTCGTGCTGCCGGCGCCACGCTGGCCGCGGACCACGGCGGCGTACAAGTCGTTGATGCGCAGTTTGGGCATGACGTCGGGATTGAGCACCACGGTCAGGCCGCGGCCGGTCTTCTTGACGATCACGTCGGGCACGACGATGTTCGACTCGGCGTCGACGAACGGACGCCCGGGCTTGGGCTCGCAGGCCCGGATCAGGGCCTGGGCCTCGCGCATCTGCGCCTCGTCCGCGCCGGTCAGCGCGCCCAGGCGCTTGAAGTCACGCCGGGCCAGCAGGTCCAGGTGGTCCTGCGCGATCCGCATCGCCAGCGTTCGCGCCGGGCTGCGCGGCTTGAGTCGCAGTTGCAGCGCGATGCATTCCGACAGGTTGCGCGCGCCCACCCCCGGCGGCTCCAGGCTCTGCAACCAGCGCAGCGCGTGCTCAAGCCGGGTGTTCAGCACCTCCAGCTCCTCGGGGTCGTCGAGCTGGAACATCTCCGCCAGCCGCTCGCCGATCGCCTGCAGCGTGTCATCCAGCCAGCCGTCTTCGTTCAGGCTGTCGATCAACACATTCAGCGCCGCGCGGTCCTCGCTGGACAGGCGCAAGGCCAGCGATTGCGTGCGCAGATGATCGGCCAGGGTGCCGACCCCAGCCCGCCGCTCGGACGCATCCTGGCCGTCGTCGCCACCGTCGCCGCTGCTGCTGGAGCTGCCCGAGGGCGTCTCGCGGATGCCGTCGAAGTCGTCGCCTTCGGTGCCGTTCTCCCAGTCGTCGCGGCCGGGCGTGCCGAACTCCTCGGCACCGATCTCGGCCACCCCTTCACTCGTGCTGCCGCCGTCGTCGTTGCCGGCCGGGGCCTCGGCGGCGACGGCTTCGCGGTCGTTGCGCGCGGTGTCGCTGGCCGAAGCACGCTCGGGCGCGGTGTCGTAGGAGATGCCGCCGTCGTCCTCGGCCTCGAGGAACGGGTTCTGCTCGAGCATCTGGCCGATTTCCTGGTGCAGCTCAAGCGTCGACAGCTGCAACAGGCGGATCGACTGCTGGAGCTGCGGCGTCAGCGCAAGGTGCTGCGACAGCCGGACCTGGAGAGACGGCTTCATCATCGCGTCAGAGCCGGAAGTTCTCGCCCAGGTAGACCTGCCGCACGCGGGGGTCGGCGACGATCTCTTCGGGTCGGCCCTCGGCCAGCACCGAGCCCTCGCTGATGATGTAGGCGCGGTCGCAGATGCCCAGGGTCTCGCGCACGTTGTGATCGGTGATCAGCACGCCGATGCCGCGCGCGCGCAGGAATCCGATGATCCGCTGGATCTCGATCACGGCGATCGGGTCGACGCCGGCAAACGGCTCGTCGAGCAGGATGAAACGGGGCTGGGTCGCGAGCGCGCGCGCGATCTCGACCCGGCGCCGTTCGCCGCCCGAAAGCGCCGGCGCCGGCACCTCCCGCAGCTTGGCGATCGACAGGTCGGCGAGCAGGCCATCGAGCAGGGTGTCGATCTGCGCGGACTTCAGCGGTCGGCCCTGGGCGTCGATCTGCAGCTCCAGCACGGCGCGGATGTTCTCCTCGACCGTGAGCTTGCGGAAGATCGACGCCTCCTGCGGCAGGTACGACAGGCCCAGCCGCGAGCGGCGGTGGATCGGCAGCCGCTGCACCGGATGGCCGTCGATGCGGATCTCGCCGGCGTCGGCACGCACCAGACCGACGACCATGTAGAAGGTCGTCGTCTTGCCAGCGCCGTTGGGTCCGAGCAGGCCGACGACTTCACCCGCGGCGACGGCCAGGTGGACGTCCTTGACGACCATCCGCGGGCCGTAGCTCTTCTGCAGGCCTTCGGCCTCGAGGCGGCTCGCCGATGCCAGAGCAACCGGACCCGCGACCGGCTCGGGACGTTCCAGGCGGTCGTTCATGGCCGGCGCGACACGGCCGGGGTGTCGCCGGACAGCTCACGGCTGGGGGTCAGCTCGACCTTGGGCGCCGCTGGAGTCGCGGAAGGGGTCCCGGTCTCGACACGCGGACTGAGCACGATGCGCACCCGTCCGCCGGGATTGGTGGCGCTGGCCTGCCCACCTTCGACACGGAAGACCTCGGCCGTGTTGTCCCAGACGATGGTGCCGCCGCTCACCTCGTCGGCCAGCACGCCGCTGCGCAGGCGCTTGACATGGCCGTTGCCGAGAAACCGGAGCGTGTCGGCGCGGCCATCGAACTCGATCCGGTCGGCGACACCTTCGACCGTCTCGTCCAGGCCATCGCGCTTCTGGCGCCAGCTCGCCGGCTTGCCGGGAGCGCCGAAGGCCACCGCGGCGCGGTAGCCGTCGGCCATCTCGCGCAGTTCGATGCGCTCGGCACGCAGTTGCATCGTGCCCTGCGCGATCACGACATTGCCGTTGAAGACCACGACCTGCCGCTGCAGGTCCAGCGTTCCCGGTCGGTCGGCCTCGACCACCATGGGCTTGGTGCGGTCGGCCTTTTCGGCCGCCGCCGGCACCCCGACCAGCAGGGCCGTCGTGGCGGTCAGCGCGGCCGACAGGTGGCGGGCGAAGCTTGGCATTGGTGCGGCATAAATCTTGCAGGCATTCTAGCCATGCAAGTTGCCGCGCCGCCCCGCCCAGGGCGGCAATATTTCAGGCTTGAGTGCGTGATCGCTGGATCAGGAAGTCGGCGACCTGCGTCATGCGTGCCAGGCCGCCGGCCAGGCCCCCCTGGGTGAAGAAGCGACCGTTGACCCCCAGCGCAGGCACCGCGTCGATCTTGTACGCGTCGGTGATCCGACGGGCCTGACGCGCCTTGGCGTCGACATTGAAGCCCGTGTAGGCCGCGCGGAACTTGGCCGCGTCCAAGCCTTGAGCCGCCGCCCAGTCGACGATCTCGGACTCGGACAGCAGGCGCTTGTTCTGGATGTGCATGGCCGCGAACACGCGGCGGTGCAGGGCACCGAGCTGGCCGAGCTCCTCAAGCGCGAAGAACAGGCGCTGGTGCAACTGGTGCATGGGCGTGAACCCGACGTGGACCTGGCGGAATGCGACGTCCGCTGGCAGCCGCTTGAGCCAGTCCTCGAGCAGCGGCTCAAAGCTGTTGCAGTGCGGGCAGCCGTACCAGAAGAACTCGACGACCTCGATCTTCTTGCCCGGCGGCAGCGACACCTGGGCCGGCGATCCCAGGCGCACGAAGTGCGTGCCTTCGACGAATCCGCCCTGGGCCTGGGCAGCGGCAGGCACGAGGGCCACGGATGCCGCTGGCAGCGCGGCCAAGGGCAGTTGCAGGAGTTCGCGACGCTTCATGGGGTCAGGATCCGTTCGGTGGAGCGGTGAAGGAGTGGGCTGTCGTCCGAGTGGAGCGTAGCGGTTGCCAGCAAGTTCCACAGGCGCCGTCGCTCAGGGCTTCTCGACACGAACGATCTGGGACTCGATTGCGTTGTCCGTCAGCCGCTGCTGCAGCGCATCGGCTTCGTCGCGGCGCGGAAAAGGACCGACCCGGACGCGGTAGACAACACGGCCGGACTGCTCGCGCTCGCTGATCCGCGCGGTCTGGCCCAGCAGCGCCAGCTTGGCCTTCTGCTGCTCGGCATCTTCGTTGCGGCCGTAGGCCCCGGCCTGCACGAAGTAGACGAAGTTGTCGGCAACGGGCGCCACAGCGGGTGCTGGAGTGGGTACCGTGGGGGGTGTTTGGGTGGGGCCGGGCGATGCTGAGCCCGCCAGGATCGCCGCCGGGTCGCGGGCCGATCGCGGTGCAGAGGCCGCGACCGGTGGAGCCACCACGGCCGCGGGGGTTGCTGCCACGACGGCCGACGGCGCCGAGGCCGCCGGCAGTGCACCGACCGTGCCGGCCGCGGAGGCACCGGCCAGCGCAGGGCGCGGGGTCGGGCGTCCGCCCAGCGGGGCGTTCGGATCCCAGTTGCGGTTCTTCTCGGCCTCGGCCTTGTCCTGCTCGGCGGTGCGCTGCGGCACCTTGTCGATGAAGGGGACCGGCGCCTTGGTGATGTACAGCGCCACGCCCAGGGCCAGCGCCAGCCCGATCAGCAGGCCGACGACGACACCCAGCACGAAGCTGCCGCGTCGGGCCGGACGCGACGTCGGGGGCTCGCGGCGTGGGTAGGGATCAACGGACATGGGGGGCCTCCTCGGCGGCCGGGTGGGGATCCGCCGCCGGCTCGTCGGCGCGCACCAGGCTTTGCGGCGCGCTCACGCCCAGCACCGCCAGCGCATTGCGCAGCACCTGGGCGGTGGCCGCGAGCAGCGCGATGCGCGCGCTCGCCAGCGCGCTGTCGTCGACCAGGAAGCGTTCGCTCGCGTAGTAGCCGTGGAAGGCTGCCGCCACCGCACGCAGGTAGAACGCGACGTCATGCGGCGCCCGTTCGGCTGCCGCCCGCACCAGCACCTCGGGCCAGCGCGCCAGCTCGAGCATCAGCGCGGTCTCGCTCGGTGCGACCAGGAGCGACACATCGGCGCCGGCCAGCGCCGCCTGCGAAACGTCGCCGCCACGCGCCGCATGCTGGGCCAGCACCGAGCAGATCCGGGCGTGGGCGTACTGCACGTAATAGACCGGGTTGTCGTCGCCAGTCTTCAGCGCCAGATCGATGTCGAACACGAACTCGGTGTCCGCCTTGCGGCTGACCAGGAAGAACCGCACCGCGTCGCGGCTGGTCCAGTCGATCAGGTCGCGCAGCGTGACGTAGTCGCCGGCACGCTTGGAGAGCTTGACCTCCTCGCCGCCTCGCATCACGGTGACCATCTTGTAGAGCGAGTAGTCCGGGTAGCCCGCGGGGATGCCCAGGCCGACCGCCTGCAGTCCGGCGCGCACGCGGGCGATCGTGCCGTGGTGGTCGGTGCCCTGGACATTGATGACCTGCCCGTAGCCGCGCTCGTACTTGGCCAGGTGGTAGGCCACGTCGGGGACGAAGTAGGTGTAGCTGCCGTCGGACTTGCGCATCACGCGGTCCTTGTCGTCGCCATAGTCGGTGCTGCGCAGCCACAGCGCGCCACCGTCCTCGTAGGTCTTGCCGGCGGCGACGAGCCGGGCGACGGTGTCTTCGACGCGTCCGCTCGAATACAGGCTCGACTCCAGGAAGTAGTGGTCGAACACGACACCGAAGGCGCGCAGGTCCAGGTCCTGCTCGTGGCGCAGGTAGGCGACGGCGAACTGGCGGATGGCATCCAGATCCTGGGTGTTGCCGCTGGCGGTGAAGCTGCGGTCGTCGGCGCGCACGGTCTCGCCCGCGCGGTATGCGGAGGCGATGTCGGCGATGTACTCGCCGTTGTAGGCCGCCTCGGGCCAGCCGTCGCCGCCGGGCACCCGGCCCTGCAGCCGCGCCTGGACCGACAGCGCGAGGTTCTGGATCTGGACCCCGGCGTCGTTGTAATAGAACTCGCGCAGGACCTCGTGGCCCTGGGTCTGCAGCAGCGCCGCGATGCAGTCGCCCAGTGCGGCGTTGCGGCCGTGGCCGACGTGCAGGGGACCGGTCGGGTTGGCCGAGACGAACTCGACCATCACCCGCTGTCCGCTCGCGGGTTGCAGGCCGAAGCGGTCGCCAGCGGCAAGCACCTCGGCCACCACCGCCTGCTTGGCTGACGGGGCCAGGCGCAGGTTGATGAAGCCCGGGCCCGCGATCTCGATCCCGGCCACGAAGCGCTGCACGGCAGGCTGCCGCTGCAGTGCCGCGACCAGTGCGGCGGCAACCTCGCGTGGGTTCTTCCTGATCGACTTGGCCAGCGGCATCGCCGCGACGATGGCCAGGTCGCCATGGGAGGCCTGCTTGGGGGATTCAAAGGCCGCTGGCGGGACCTCAGGGGCGGAAAACCCGCTGCCGACTTCGGACAGCGCCACCTGCAGGGCCTGCAGCAGCGCCTGTTTGGCTTGCAACATGGAAAGCGATTTTAGGGACGGCCCGCGGCACGGCATGATCGGAGCTGTGTCTGCCGTCCCGCCCACCCCGACGCCTGCCGCCCTCGACGCGGATTCCGACGCCCGTGCCGTGGCGGACTCCGGCAGCCTCCCGGGGATGATCGGCAAGTACCGCGTCAAGGCCAAGCTTGGCGAAGGGTCCACCAGCGAGGTGTTCCTTGCCCACGACCCGTTCCACCAGCGCGAGGTCGCGATCAAGCGGATTCGCCTGGGCGTCGTCGACCCCCGCGAGCTGCACTTCCAGCAGCGCTTCTTCGAGTCCGAAGCCGCGCTGGCGGGTCGCCTGCACCACCCCAACGTCGTCCAGATCCACGATGCGGTGCTCGACGAGGGCGGAGAGTCCTACCTGGTGATGGAGTACGTCCCGGGCCCGACGCTGCGCCGCTACTGCCGGCCCGATACCCTGCTGCCGCTGGCGACCGTGGTCGACATCGGCTTCAAGTGCGCCAAGGCCCTTGACTACTGCTTCCGTCAGGGGCTGATCCACCGCGACGTGAAGCCGGCCAACCTGCTGGCGGTGCTGGACGGCGATCGCCTGGTCGACATCAAGGTCGGCGATTTCGGGTCGGCATTCAACCTGGGCGCCGATTCGACGCAGGTCTTCCGTGTCGGTTCGCTGGCCTATATGTCGCCCGAACAGCTCGACGGCACCCAGGTCGACGCCCGCGCCGACATCTACTCGCTCGCCGCGGTGCTTTACCACCTGCTGGCCGGGCGCCCGCCGCACGACGCGGTGCAACAACAGGCGGTGATGCACCAGATCTTCAACGCCACGCCGCCTCCGCTGGCGGATCTGCGCGCAGGGCTGCCGCCGCGGCTGGTGGCCTTGATCGAACGCAGTCTGTCCAAGGACCGCGAGGCCCGGCCGCGCGACTGGGATGCCTTCGCCCACGAGCTGTCGGCCCTGGCCAGCGACCGCGCCTTGCAGCGCAGCGGCCTGCAGGAGGTGCTCGACGCCGAGCGCTTCTCGCTGCTGCGCTCGCTGGATTTCTTCATCGGGTTCGGAGACGTGGAGCTGTGGGAAGTGGTGCACCGCGCACGCTGGGAGCGTTTCCCGTTTGGCCACGTGTTGTTCCGCAAGGGCGACGAGGGCACCCAGTTCCACATCGTGGCATTGGGTCGGATCGAGATCTGGCGGGACGGCGCCAAGGTCGCGTCGCTCGGTCCGGGCAGTTCGGTCGGCGAGATGGCCTACCTCGCTCCGAGCCCCGAGCTGAAGTTGCACAGCGTCGACATCCTGGTCGCCGAGCCGGCAACGACCCTGGGCTTCGTGCCCGAAACTCTGATGCAGCTCTCCCTGGCGACGCGGCACCTGTTCAATGAGGCCTTCATCGGTGTGCTGGTGCGCCGCCTGCACGCGGCCCACGAAGCGCTGGCGCATCCGCGGCGGATCTTGTAACGATGACGTCCGAATTCGGGCCAACCCTGTGGACCCCGCGCCGCCCGAGGACGTTGAATGTCGCGGTGCACCTTTGAGGCACCCACTCCAAACCCCTGTTGCCCCCTGTCGGCCAGTCCGATGAAAGGAACCCTGATGAAGCGCACCCTGTTGACCGCCGCCCTTGTGAGCCTGAGCCTGTTTGCCGGCCAGGCGCTTGCCGCCAATGCCGATTGCGAAGCCAAGGCCGCCGAGAAGAAGCTTTCCGGCGCGGCCAAGACCAGCTTCGTCAAGAAGTGCGAGAAGGACATGGGCGCTGCCGGTGCCAGTGGCGCCGAGGCGATGTGCGAGAAGTCGGCCGCCGACAAGAAGCTCGCCGGTGCGGCCAAGACCAGCCACATCAAGAAGTGCGTCGCCGACGCCGACAAGAAGCCGGCCTGATCGCCGCGGGGCGAATTTCAAGCGCCCTGCGCGGGCGCCGCGCTCAGGCGACGTCGCGCTGCCAGAAGTCCGGCTGATCGAAGGCCAGCTTCAGGTGGTCGATCCACAGCCGAACCCGCAACGGCAGGTGCTTGCGTTGCGGGAACACGGCATACACGCCGTTGGCCGGCGCTGCGTGCTCGGCCAGCACCTGGACCAGGGTGCCCGATTCGAGGTCTCGCTGGACCTCCCAGGTGCTGCGCCAGGCGATGCCCAGGCCGTCCAGGCACCAGCGGTGCAGGACCTGGCCGTCGCTGCAATCGAGGCGCCCGCCCGGCCGGAGGTGGGTGACCTCGCCGTCGACCACAAAGGCCCAGCCCCGGGTCTGGCTGGCATCGGAGCTGAGCGTCAGGCAGCGGTGGCGCACCAGGTCGGCGGGCAACTGCGGGGTGCCGTGCTGCTCCAGGTAGCCCGGGGCCGCAACGCACATGCGGCGGTTGTCGGCCAGGCGCAGGCTCACCAGGCTGGAGTCGGGCAGATCGCCCACCCGCACGGCACAGTCGTAGCCCTCGTTGACGATGTCCACCACCCGGTCCGACAGGTTCAGCGACAGGCTCACGTCGGGGTGGGCCGCCAGGAACGGCGGCACCAGCGGGGCCACGTGGCGGCGTCCGAAGCCGGCCGGCGCCGTGATCCGCAAGTGGCCGCTGGCCTTGACGCCGCCCGCACTGACACTGGCTTCGGCGTTGGCCAGATCGGTCAGTAGCCGCTGGCAGTCCTCGAGGAAGGCGGTGCCTTCGTGGGTCAGCGTGATGCGCCGCGTGGTGCGCACGAACACCTTGACGCCCAGCCGCTCTTCCAGCGCATCGATGCGCCGACCGATCACCGCCGGTGCGACACCTTCCACCGCGGCCACCGCCGTCAGGCTGCCTTTACCGGCCACCGCGACGAAGGACTCGATCTGCTTGAGCTTGTCCATGGCCTGATTGTGCGCCTGAGAAGCACTAATCCTCGGTCTTTTGGGGTCTTAATCCGAACGTGGGTACTGAATACAGTTGCAACTCCAGCCCTTTTTGGCCCAGCCGCCTGGACGTCACGAGACCTGCCATGACCGATCCCACCCGCTCCACCCGCCACCGCCTGCGCGTCGATGACCGCCTGCTGAACTTCATCGACCACGACGTCCTGCCCGGGACGGGTATTGCCGCCACCGACTTCTGGGCCGGGCTGGACCGCATCGCCCACGACCTGGCGCCGCGCAACGCCGCGCTGCTGGCCGAGCGGGACCGACTGCAGGCCGAACTCGACCGCTGGCACCAGGCCCACCCCGGGCCGATCCGCGACATGGCGGCGTACCAGGCCTTCCTGCGCGAGATCGGCTACCTGCACCCGGTGCCTGCGGAGGTGAAGCTGACGACCCGGAACGTCGACGCCGAACTGGCGCTGCAAGCCGGGCCGCAACTGGTGGTGCCGATCCTGAACGCGCGTTATGCGCTGAACGCCGCCAACGCACGCTGGGGCTCGCTGTACGACGCGCTGTACGGCACCGATGCGATCCCCGAGACCGGCGGCGCCGAGCGTGGCGGCGCTTACAACCCAGTGCGCGGCGAACGCGTCGTGGCCTTTGCGCGCCAGTTCCTGGACGACACCTTGCCGCTGAAGGGCGACGGCGCCAGCCACGCCGACGCCCTGAGCTACAGCATCCACGACGCCGCGCTGTGCGTGACGCTGGCCTCGGGCCGCGTGGTCGGCCTGGCCGAACCCGGCGCATTGGTCGGCTACCAGGGCGACCCGGCGGCACCGAGCCGCGTGCTGCTGCGCCACCACGGCCTGCACATCAAGATCCAGATCGACCGCACGGCGCCGATCGGCCGCGCCGACAAGGCGGGGGTCGCCGACGTGATCCTGGAGGCGGCGCTGTCGACCATCCTCGACCTCGAGGACTCGGTTGCCGCGGTCGACGCGGAAGACAAGGTGCTGGGCTACCGCAACTGGCTCGGCATCCTGAAGGGCACGTTGACCGAAACCGTCAGCAAGGGCGGGCGGAGCTTCGTGCGCGGCCTGAACCTGGACCGCGTCTACCGCAGCCCGGACGGCCTGCGCGAGGTGCGCCTGCACGGCCGCAGCCTGATGTTCCTGCGCAATGTCGGCCACCTGATGACGAATCCGGCCGTGTTACTGGACGGCGGCGTGGAGATCCCGGAAGGCATCCTCGATGCGGTCGTGACGACGACGATCGCGCTGCACGACCTGCAGCGCAACGGGGCCCAGGGCATCGTCAACAGCCGCAACGGCAGCGTCTACATCGTCAAGCCCAAGATGCACGGCCCGGCCGAGGTGCAGTTCGCAAGCGATCTGTTCGCCCGCGTCGAGCAGCTGCTGGGGCTGGCCGAAGGCACGGTCAAGCTCGGCATCATGGACGAGGAGCGCCGCACCAGCGTCAACCTCAAGGCCTGCATCGCCGCCGCACCGCACCGCGTGGCCTTCATCAACACCGGCTTCCTGGACCGCACCGGCGACGAGATGCACAGCGGCATGCACGCCGGCGCGATGCGGCGCAAGGCCGACATGAAGACCACCGCCTGGATCCAGGCCTACGAGCGCAACAACGTGCTGGTGGGCCTGCAGTGCGGGCTGCGTGGCAAGGCGCAGATCGGCAAGGGCATGTGGGCGATGCCGGACCTGATGGCGGCGATGCTGGAGCAGAAGATCGCGCACCCCAAGGCCGGTGCCAACACCGCCTGGGTGCCGAGCCCGACGGCCGCGACGCTGCATGCGCTGCACTACCACCGCGTCGACGTCGCGGCAGTGCAGGCGACGATGGAGAAGATCGACGCCGACGCCGAGCGCGAGACGCTGCTGGCCCACCTGCTGACGGTCCCGGTGGCCGAGGACGCCGGCTGGAGCGCCGACGACAAGCGCCAGGAGGTCGACAACAACGTCCAGGGCATCCTGGGCTACGTCGTGCGCTGGGTCGACCAGG
>JAJTGU010000139.1 GCA_021297985.1 Rubrivivax sp. | reverse complement strand
CTGGGGTTGGGCGCCCGTCGTCCGTCCATACAACAGTCTCGCCCCACCAGTAGGCGACTACGAAAGTCCTGGTGTACAGCCCTAGCCCAGCGTTACCTGGCTCGCGAAGGTAGGCGTATCGATCTGACAACGGCAAGAACTCGCCGGAGACACGGCGAAACCGAGTTGATTGCGCCCAAGCGAGGTAGTAACCGATTTCGCGTTGCGGCATGACGATCCGAAACCAAGCATCCACGCCGGCAGTGGTCGGCGCGATGTCCTGGTAGACCTGCGTTGGGTACTCCCCGCGCCATGTCTTTCCAAGTGTCATGTAAGTGCACTCGTACTGCACCCCATCCCGCATGCACTTGAACGCACTGGCCTCACCCGTAGGCCACCCCAGCCAGACCGCGAGTGCGACCGCGGTGAAGGTGCTGCTGCGCGAAATCGGTCCCATGCTGATGCTCCCTTGCGCCGTCGAGTTGCGGCGTATGGTTGCAGCCTAGGCAGTCAAGCCGCTACTTTCGATCCCACGAAAGCAGGCTTGGAGGGGGTTGCCAGATTCCCCCGTTTGGGTGTGGCGCCCTAAGCCGCCCTCACCCCCTCCGGCCACAGCTTGCCTGCGTCCAGATACTGCAGGCGCCAGGACTCGAAGTCGCTGCCTTCGTCGGCGGCTTCGATGCGGCCGCGTTCGACGTGGCTTTCGGCGGCGGCGGCTTCTTGTTCGGCTTGCTGTTGCACGCTCCAGTCCTGGCTCAGGAAGCGCTGGCGCAGGCGGTCGGACTGGTGGCGGATCAGGGCGGTGTAGCTGCCGGCGAACTCGGTCTGCATCAGGGCCAGCATGCGGGCGCTGGGCAGGCTGTCCAGCTGTTCCAAGGCTTGCTGGGCAAGGGCCAGCGCCTGGCGGTAGCGGTCGCCGCCCAGCGCGGTGTCGATGCGCTCGGCGATCGGCTCGCAGCCGGCCAGGATCTCGGCCGTCCAGTCGCGGATGGGCATGCGGCCGCCGCGGGGCAGCTCGAGCTGCAGGCCGGGCTCGCGGCCCTGGGCGGCGGTGAGGTGCTGGTTGCGCTTGATCGCGGCGATCTCGTCGGGCGTGTCGGGCGGGCTTTCGCTCGTCATGCAGTGCAGCAGGAAGATGTCGATGAAGCGCGCCGTCGTCTCGCTGATGCCCACCGGCTCGAACGGGTCCAGGTCCATGCAGCGCACCTCGACGTATTCGACGCCGCGCTCGCGCAGCGCGTGCAGCGGGCGCTCGCCGGGGCGGATCACGCGCTTGGGGCGGATCGTGCCGTAGAACTCGTTTTCGATCTGCAGGAGGCTGGTCGCGAGCTGGTGGTACTCGCCGCCCAGGCTGCGGATGCCGAGCGCGGCATAGGGCGGATAGGGCTTGGTCAGCGCCTCGTGCAGCGACGCGGCATAGGGCTCCAGGCCGTTGTAGCTGACCGCGATGCGGCTTTGCGCGTCGCTCTGGTAGCCCAGCCGGCCCATGCGCAGCGACGTCGCGTGCGGCAGGTACAGGGCGTGCGGGCTCAGGCGCTCCAGGCCGTGCTCGCGGCCGGCGACGAAGCTCGGACACACCGCCGGGCTGGCGCCGAACAGCAGCAGCAGCACGAAGCTGTGGCGGCGGAAGTTGCGGATCAGCGCAAACGAGCTGTCGTTGTCCAGCCCCGGCAGCGACCAGTTGTAGTGGATGCCCGAGATCGTCTGCATGCGCCGGCCGTACCTCAGGCCCAGGCCCATGCGGTAGATGCTCTTGGCGCGGCTGACGTTGCTGCTGCCGTAGCGCGCCAGCGGGATCGTCTCGTCCGATGGCAGGCCGCAGGGCATGGAGCCGACCCACATGCGCTCGTCGCCCAGCCGCGCCAGCGTGCGGTAGACGAACTGATGCAGCGCCTGCAGCTCGGCAAAGGTGGCCTCGACGCTCTTGTGCGCGCCGGTCACCAGCTCGAGCTGCGACTCGCAGAAGTCGGTGGTGATCTGCGGATGCGTCAGCGGCGCGCCGAGCGCGGGCGGGTGTGGCGTCAACGCCAGCGCGCCGGTGGGGCCGCAGCGCAGGCTTTCCTTTTCGATGCCGCGGCGCATGCCAGCCAGACGGTCGGGGGTCAGCAGGCTCAGGGCGGCGGCGGAGGGGCGGAGCGACATCGGCAGCAGGGGTCGGCAAGTGGGGTTCGAAAGGCCCCAGCCGGGCCGGGGGCGGCAAGAGTAAGCGTTTCCGCCGATCCGTGCAGAGCCCGCCCGGGCGGTGCCCGGAGCCTGGGCGCAGACGTATGCTCGCGAAGCCTCGTGACACCCTGACATGGCCCGTATCCATCACTCCGCACCCGGCCTGCGCACGCTGGCGCCGCGCCACGCCGGCGGCGCGGTCTGACCGGCACGTCCCCGATGCGCTGGCGAATCGTCGTGCCGGTCCTGAACGAAGCCGAAGGTGTCGCCGCGACGCTGCAGGCCCTGGCCCCATGGCGGCCGCGCGGGCACGAGATCGTCGTCGTCGACGGGGGCAGCCGCGACGCCACGGTGGCGCTGGCCCAGCCGCATTGCACCGTGGTGCTGGCCGGCCCGCCGGGCCGGGCGCGCCAGATGAACGCCGGCGTCGCCTGGACGCGCCCCGGCGGCGCCGAGCCTTGCGAGGCCCTGCTGTTCCTGCATGCCGACACCGTCCTGCCACCCGGGGCCGAGGAAGCCGCGAGCGCAGCGCTGTCAGCGGGCGCGCCCTGGGGCCGGTTCGACGTGCGCATCGTGGGCGACGCCGGGCGCGGGTCGGCGATGTTCCCGGTCATCGCGACGCTGATGAACCTGCGTTCGCGTCTGACCGGCATCGCCACCGGCGACCAGGCGATCTTCGTCAAGGCCGGCGTCTTCAGCAGCCTCGGCGGTTTTGCCGAACAGCCCTTGATGGAGGACGTCGAGTTCTCGCGCCGGTTCAGGCATCTCGCCGGGCCACCGGCTTGCCTGGGGCTGAAGGTGCAGACCAGTGGCCGGCGGTGGCTGAAGCACGGCGTCTGGCGCACGATCGGCCTGATGTGGCAGTTGCGCTGGCGCTACTGGCGAGGCGAGTCGCCCGAGTCGTTGGCCCGCCGCTACCGTTGACCCCAGCGGCAGGTCCGCGCGGCACAATCCCCGGTTTGCTTGTCCGCCCGCGCTGCGCCCGCCCATGTCCGAAGAAACCCCCGAACGGCCCGACGAAGAGGCCGCAGCGCCAACGGCACTGCCGACACCGGCAGTGCCCGATGTCGAGGCCGAGTCCGCCCCTGCTCCCGAGGCTGCAGCGGTTGAGGCCGTCGATGCAGAGGTCACTGCGGTGACCGATGCCGAGCCCGCTGATGTGGCTCATGCGGTGGCCGATGCAGTGGCCGATGCGGTGACCGATGCCGCGCCCGGTGCAGGGCCCGATGCTCCGGCGGCGCCTGCCAAGGCAGCCGAGCCCAGCCCGGCCGAGACCGCGGCGGCGTTGGCGGCGCTGTTCCCGGCGCTGTTTGGTGGCCCCGGCCCGAAGCCGGTGAAGCTGCGCATCCAGTCCGACATCCAGCAGCGCGCGCCCGGTCGCTTCACCAAGAAGACGCTGTCGATCTTTCTGCACCGCCACACCACCAGCACCGGCTATCTGAAGGCGCTGGTGGCCGAAGGCGCGCAGCGCATCGACCTGGACGGCCAGCCGGCCGGCGAGATCGACCCGGTCCACCTGGAAGCGGCGCGTGTCGAACTCGCACGCCGCTGGGAGATCGTGCTCGCCAAGCGCGCCGCCGAACGGGCCGGTGCCCGCGCCGCCCAGGCCCCGGCCCCCGCCACCGCTGATGGCGAACGGCCCCCACGGCCGCCACGCCCGGAAGGTCCACGGCCGCCGCGCCCGGAGGGTGCCCGCCCGCCGCGTCCGGAAGGCGCTCGGCCCCCGCGTCCAGAAGGTCCACGGCCGCCGAGGCCGGAAGGCCCACGCCCGGCTCGGCCCGAGGGCTCACGGCCCCCGCGCCCTGAAGGTCAGCAGCGTCCGCCCCGTCCCGATGGGCCCCGACCTCCGCGGCCTGAGGGTCAACGCTCGCCACGCCCCGAAGGCCAGCGTCCGCTGCATGCCGGCGAGCGGGGTCCGCGGCCCGAACGCATGGCGAGCGACCAGCAGCGCCCGCCCCAGGCCCCTCGGCGAGACGGCCCGCCTGCCGAGACCGCCCTGCCGGTGGACCCGGCCCAGCGCGAAAGGCTGATGCTGCTGCGGGCCTTCGAGTCCAGCCCGCTGAGCAAGGCCAACTTCTGCGCCCTGAAGCGGCTGAGCGAGGCCGATCTCGACCGCCAGCTGGCGCAGGCCCGTCAGGAGCTGGGTCCGCGCCGGGGCTGAGGCGCCGGCCGGTCGCCCGCGTCCAGCGCCACTTCGGCCAGCGACTGGCGCACCCGGCGCACGAGCTCGACCTCGCGCTGCGCCGACAGCACCAGGGCCTGCGTGGCCCGCGTCATGCCGACATAGAGCAGCCGCACCGCGTCGGCCATGCTCTCGTTCGCAAACGGCAGCACGTGCAGGCCGATCACGAACACGTGCGCGAACTCCAGCCCCTTGGCGCTGTGCAGCGTCAGCCCGCGCACGGCCTGGGCGGCCCAGTCGAAGCGGCGGAACGCCTCGTCGTGCATCGACTGCATGGCAACGCCCTGAGCCGCCAGAGCCCGCGCCACCGGCGCCAGCAGCCGCTTGCCGCGGGCGAGCACGGCGATGTCGTTCGGCACCACGCCGTCGGCCACCAGCGTCGCGATGCGCTCGGCCACGAGCCGGGCTTCGTCGGCCTCGCCGCGGGCCACGATCAGCACCGGCAGCGGCCCGCGTCGGCCGGCGGTTGCCGGCTGCACCAGTGGCATCTCGTCGTCGCCCGCGGGCAGGCCGTCGTCGGCGTGCAGCAGGCTGTGGGCGCAGTTCACGGCCAGTGCCATCACCTCGCGCGTGTTGCGGTAGTTCAGGCGCAGGACGCTGGTGCGGCCGCGGGCCTCGATGCCGACGCTGGCGAAGTTGAACTTGCGCCGCCGGCCCTGGTAGATGCTCTGCGCGTCGTCGTAGAGCACGAGCAGGCTCTGGGTCGTCGGGCTGACCATGCGCGTGGCGATGCGCAGCCAGGCGTCGTCGAAGTCGTGCGCCTCGTCGATCAGGATCGCGGTGTACTGGCCACCCGGCACGCGCCCGCGTTCGACGGCGCGCTCCACGGTGTCGGCCAGGGCCTTGAAGTAGGCGTCGCCACGCAGCGCGCCGCGCTCGCCGCCGGGCACGTCCAGGCTGTAGCTTCGCACCATGTCCTGGCACCAGGCGTGGAAGGTCCGCACCTGCACGCGTTCGTCGACGCCGCGGCAGCGCAGCTGGTGTTCGATGCGGTCGGCGAGCACGCGGTTGAAGCACAGCACCAGCGCCGGCTGCTCCGGCCGCGCCGCCTGCGCCAGGTGCTGCGCGCGGAAGATCAGGATCATGGTCTTGCCCGAGCCCGCGGCGCCGTGGATCACGCGGTGGCCCTCGCCCAGCGTGCGCGCGATCTGTTCCTGCTGCAGGTCCATCACCTGCATCAGGTCGGGCAGCGGCGGCGCGGCCGTGTCGCGTTCAGCGCCGAAGTCCAGCGCCGTCTGCGTGCCCAGTCGCACCTCGGGGAACAGGTGCCAGCGGATGCGGTCGCGCTGCGGCAGCGTCAGCGTGTGCGGGTAGCTGACGATGAACATGCCCCACAGCCGGCGCTGGAAGGCAGCCGGCTCGACGCCTTCGTCCAGGTCCTCGCGCAGCAGCGTGCGCGACTCGGGGAACAGCGTCGCGAAGTCGCTGCCCTTCACGTCCTTGCCGCGCAGCCCGGCCATCGCGACGCCCCAGCCGTAGGGGAAGAGCAGCTTGCCCTGGAACGCCCCCGGGCCGTGCACCAGCGCCGGATCGGCCTGCATCGCCGACACCAGCTCCATCGCCACGTCGCGCACCTGGCGCAGCGGATGGGCGACGGTCTTGCGGCCCTGGGCGGTGTCCAGCTCGACGGCGTCGGGCGTGCCGCCGACCAGGCTCGTGCGCTTCCAGTCCTTGACCTCCAGCAGCAGCAGGCCCCAGCGTGGCGACAGGACCGCGAAGTCGGGCTGGCGCGCCCGCGGGCCGATGGCGATGTCGTGCCAGACCAGGTGGTCGTCTTCCAGGCAGCGCCTGAGCTGCTGCAGGACCCGCCGCTCGCCGGGGGTGCAGCGGGCGTCGATGGCGCTCAGGCCTTGCGGGAACAGGGCCATCGCGCCGCCCGCCTTCAGCCCACCAACTCGTAGGCCGTGCTGCGGCCACCACCCTCGGCGCGCCGCAGCAGGCCCAGCGCGAGCAGGCCCTGGATGTCGCGCAGCGCCGTGTCGGCGCTGCACTTGGCGATCGCCGCCCACTTGCTGCTCGTCAGCCTGCCCTCGAAGCCGTCGAGCAGCCGGTTCAGCACCCGCGCCTGACGCTCGTTCAGCGCCGTGCCGGCCCAGAGTTGCCAGAAGCGGCGCTTGGCCAGGCTGTTGTCGAGTTCGGCATGGGCGTGGTCCAGAGCGGCGGCGAGCGTCTTCAGGAACCAGTGCAGCCAGGACGTGGCGTCGAGCGTCTCCTGGCGCTGCGTCGCTTCGAGCATGTCGTAGTAGGCCGAGCGCTCACGCTGGATCTGCGCGCTCAGGCTGTAGAAGCGCTCGCCGCTTTTTTCGGCACGCGCCAGCATCAGGTCGCCGACGGCGCGTGCCATGCGCCCGTTGCCGTCGTCGAAGGGGTGCAGGGTCACGAACCAGAGGTGGGCGATGCCGGCCTTCAGCCAGGGTGGCTCGGGTGTGGGGCTGTTGGCCCAGTGCAGGAAGCGGCGCATCTCGGACGGCAGGCGGTCGGCCGGCGGCGTCTGAAAGTGCACGCGCGCGCGCCGGCCCTGGCCCGAGACGACCTGCATCGGCCCCTTGGCGTCGTCGCGCCAGTTGCCCGTGCGGATGTCGCTCAAGCCGCTGCGACCCTCCGGAAACAGGCCGCGGTGCCATGCGAACAGGCGCTCTTCGGTCAGCGGCGCGGCATGGTTCTGGGTCGCGTCGAGCACCATGTCGACCACGCCTTCGACATGCCGGTCCACCGGCGCCAGGGCGCCGATGTCGACCCCGAGCCGGCGGGCCACCGACGAGCGCACCGAGGCGGCTTCGAGCACCTCGCCTTCGATCGCGCTGGTCCGGATCACGTCGTCGGTCAGGGCCGCCAGGCTGGCCGGCGCGCGCAGTTCGAAGCCGATGTCGGTCAGCCGGCCTTGCAACTGACCCGCCCGCAGCGCCAGCGCCGCCAACGGCGTGGCCAGGCTGGCGGAGTCGAAGTGAATCGCCGGCCAGTCGGAATGCTGCCAGATGTAACGGTATTCGCCGTTGAACATGCGGCAATTATGCGACCCAATCGCCGCATCGGGACTATTCACCGCGAAAAGTGCGGCGAATAGGTTCCGTATTCACCGCAAGGCGTTCAGGCGCCGGTCGCTGCCCGCCCCTGGTAGCCCCGCGGCACGGCCGACAGCAGCCGGCGGGTGTACTCCTCGCGTGGCGCGGCCAGGATCTGCTGCGAGCTCGCCTGCTCGACGACCACGCCGTCCTTCATCACCAGCACCTCGTCGCTGATGAAGCGCACCACCGCCAGGTCGTGGCTGATGAAGACGTAGGCCAGGCCGAGGTCGTCCTGCAGGTCGCGCAGCAGGTTCAGCACCTGGGCCTGCACCGACACGTCGAGCGCGGACACGGATTCGTCGAGCACCAGCACCTCGGGCTCGAGCGTCAGGCAGCGCGCGATGGCGACGCGCTGGCGCTGGCCGCCGCTGAACTCGTGCGGGTACTTGCCGAAGGCGCGGCCGTCCAGGCCGACCTTCTCGAGCAGCTTGCGCGCGCGGTCCTCGCGTTCGGCGAGACCGCTGCCGATGTTGTGGATGTTCATCGGCTCGACCAGGGTCTGGCCGACCGTGAAGCGCGGGTTCAGGCTCGCGTACGGGTTCTGGAAGACGATCTGGATGCGCCGGCGCATCGCCTGGCGCTCGCGGTCGGTCAGCGTCAGCAGGTTCTTGCCGTCGAAGATGACTTCGCCGCCGGTCGGCTCGTGCAGGCGCAGCAGGGTCAGGCCCATCGTCGTCTTGCCCGAGCCGGACTCGCCGACCACGCCCAGCGTGTGGCCGCGACGCAGCTTGAAGTTGACGTTCTGCACCGCCTTGAACTCACGCTTGCCGAACACGCCCTGCTTGAGCCAGAAGCTCTTGGCCAGCGACTTGACCTCCAGCACCACCGGCGCGTCGGCGTCCTTGGGCTTGGCCTGCACCTCGGCCAGTGCGGCCGTGCCGTCGCGCTCGCGCTTGGCGGCGGCGATGTGGTCGTCGATGACCATCAGCCGCGCCGGGTTGCCTTCCAGGCTCGGGCGACAGGCCAGCAGCGCGCGGGTGTAGTCGTCCTTGGGCGACGCGAACACCGTGGCCACGTCGGCGCTCTCGCGGATCTGGCCGTGGCGCATCACGACGACGTGGTCGCTGATCTCGCCGACGACACCGAGGTCGTGGCTGATGAACAGCACGCTCATCCGGTGGCTGCTCTTCAGCTTGCCCAGCAGCTCCAGGATCTGGCGCTGGATCGTCAC
Source organism: Rubrivivax sp. (assembly GCA_021297985.1). Taxonomy (GTDB): domain Bacteria; phylum Pseudomonadota; class Gammaproteobacteria; order Burkholderiales; family Burkholderiaceae_C; genus Rubrivivax. The sequence continues at coordinate 5,665 of JAJTGU010000139.1, read as the reverse complement.
GTCCAGCGCGGTCGTCGGCTCGTCGGCGATCAGCAGCTTGGGCTCGCAGGCCAGCGCCATCGCGATCATCACGCGCTGCTGCTGGCCGCCGGACATCTCGTGCGGGTAGCTCGACAGCCGACGCTTGGGCTCGGGGATGCCGACCTCGTGCAGCAGCTCCTCGGCCCGCTTCAGTGCCGCAGCCTTGCCCAGGCCCATGTGGCGCATCAGCGGCTCGCAGATCTGCTTGGCGACGTCGAACACCGGGTTCAGCGACGACATCGGATCCTGGAACACGCAGGCGATCTCGCGGCCGCGCAGCGCCTGCAGGTCGCGCATCGAGGTCTGCAGCAGGTCCTTGCCCTGCCACAGGATGCGGCCCGACCGCACCGCGTTGTCGGGCAGCAGGTTGAGCACCGACATCGCGGTCACGCTCTTGCCGGAGCCGGACTCGCCGACCAGCGCGACCGTGGTGTTCTCCGGGATGTCGAAGCTGATGCCCTTGACGGCGTCGGCCATCACGCCCCGGCCCATGCGGAATTGGACCTTCAGGTCCTGGATCGACAACAACATGGGTGCACTCACTCCAGGCCGCGCAGCTTGGGGTCGAGCGCGTCACGCAGCGCATCGGCCATCAGGCTGAAGGCGGTGACGAACACCGCCATGAACAGGGTGGCGGTGGCAAGCTGCCACCAGTGGCCGAGGATCAGCTCGGCCTGGGCCTCGGCGAGCATGGTGCCCCACGAGACCTGGTCGACCCGCACGCCCAGTCCCAGGTACGACAGGATCACCTCGGCCTTGATGAAGCCCACCACCAGCAGGCCCATGCGCACCAGCACGACGTGGCTGACGTTGGGCAGGATGTGGCGGAACATGCGGCTCAGCGAGCTGGCGCCCATGGCCTCGGCCGCGCGCACGTACTCGCGGCTCGAATGCTTCAGGAACTCGGCCCGCACCTGGCGGTACATGCCGGTCCAGCCGGTCAGCGCCAGGATGATGACCACGCTCTCGACGCCGCGGCCGACCACTGCAGCAAACGCGAAGATCAGCAGGATGTTGGGGATGCTCTCGAAGACGTTGTAGACCCACTCGAGCAGGTCGTTGACCTTGCCGCCGAAGAAGCCCGCAAAGGCGCCCATCAGGGTGCCGATCAGCGTCGCGCACAGCGCCGCCGCAACCCCGACGAAAACCGAGATCTCGGTGCCCTTGATCGCCTTCTCGAGCACGTCGCGGCCGAGGCGGTCGCCACCAAACGGCAGGGTCTCGCTCTTGACCGTCTCGGTGGTCTGGTACTGCTTGGCCTTCTCGTCCCACTCCTGGTAGCGCGGAGCCAGCGGGTCGACCGCCGACAGGTCCACGTTCGGGCCGGTGGGCGACTCGACCGCTCCGCTGGTCTGTGCCGCCCGGGGGCCCAGCAGGGTGGGCGGCGCGTTGGGCACGCCGACCTCGGTCTGCCAGTTCTTGGCGATCAGGCCCGTGCCGGCCAGTGCGATCAGCACGAAGAAGAACAGCACGATCCACATCGAGCCGAAGCCGACGCGGTCGGACTTGAAGCGACGCCAGGCGGCGTGCCAGACGCCTTCGCTCTTCTGCTGGGCGTCGTCGAGCCGGGCCGACACGGCCAGGGCCGCGGCGCTGGGGTTGGCGGCGCCGCTCACTTGAACACCACCCGCGGGTCGGCGACCTTGTAGGCCAGGTCGGTCAACAGGTTGATCACCATGGTCAGCAGTGCGAGGTAGATGGTCACGGCCTGGATGACCGGGAAGTCGCTGCGGTTGACCGCCAGCAGCACCTCGCGGCCCAGGCCCGGGATCGAAAAGAACACCTCGATCAGGAAGCTGCCGACGAAGATGCCGGGCAGCAGCAAACCGATGTTGGTCAGGATCGGGATCATCGCGTTGCGCAGCACGTGGCGGAACAGCACCACGCCTTCGGTCATGCCCTTGGCACGTGCGGTCCGGACGTAGTCCTGGCCCAGCTCGTCGAGGAAGAAGCTGCGGTACAGCCGCGTCTGCGGCGCCAGGCTCACGGCCACCGCCAGCAGCACCGGCAGCGGCGAATACACGAGCAGGTTGGTGGCCAGGCTGTCGCTCCAGCCCTGCACCGGGAACCAGCCGAGCTGGAAGCCGAACACGTACTGGCCGACGATGACGTAGACCAGGAAGCTGATCGACAGCGCGATGGTCGTCACGACCATGATCGTGCGGTCGGTCAGGCTGCCGCGGCGGTAGGCCACCCACATCGCGATCGGCAGTGCCAGCGCCACCTCGAGCACCAGGATGGGCATCATCACCGTCAGCGTCGCCGGCAGGCGGGTCGCAAACAGGTTGGCCACCGACTCGTTGGTGGCCCAGCTCTTGCCCCAGTCGAAGGTGACGATCTGCTTGATGAAGATCCAGAGCTGGTACCAGACCGGCTCGTCCAGCCCGAGCTGGGTGCGGATCGCCTTGATCTGGTCGGGCGTCGCGTTCAGTCCGCCCAGGACCTCGGCGGGGTCGCCGCCGAACCACTTGAAGAGAAAGAACACCAGCAGCACGACCCCGAGCAGTGTCGGGATCATTTGCCACAGGCGTCGGATCAGGTAGGCCGCCATGGAATCGTTCGCCTCGGGCGCCCCCGTTGTGCGAGCGGCACCCCAATTTGGGATGCGCGAGTGTATTGGCGCTCTCCGCCACCGGCGGGGCGTGGTTTCCCCCTCGCATCCGGGTGGTTGGCAGGCCCACGGCCCGGCCGCGGCGCCTAGACTTCACGGCCCCGAAACGGCGCCTTCGCGCCGAGCGGAGCGTCGCCCATGCCAGACCCCATCCTGCCTCCCGACAGCCACCGCCGCGCCCTGGTCGGTGCGCTGGCTTCGCTCGGCGCCGGTTCCGCCGCCATCGGGTCCGGCGCCGCCGCCGCTGCCGCATCGGCCTCGCCCGCTGCAGGGGCTTCGGGCGGGCCGCGCGTGCTGCGCTGCGTGCTGCGCAACCGCGACAACGGCTTCGACCCGGCCTTCGTGTCCGACGTGATCTCGGCCGCGCTGGCCAACAGCCTGTTCGATGCGCCGCTGACCTACGACCCGCTGGCCCGCCCGGCCAAGCTGAAGCTCAACACCGCGGCGGCAATGCCCGAGCCGAACGCCGACTTCACGCGTTGGCTGTTCCGCATCAAGCCGGGCATCGAGTTCACGCCGCATCCGGCCTTCGGCGGCAAGCCGCGCGAGCTGGTCGCCGCCGACTACGTGTTCTCGGTCAAGCGCTACTACGACCCGGCCGTGCGCAGCCCGACGCTGTTCCACTATGAAGGCGCCGGCCTGCTCGGCCTGACCGAGTTGCGCAAGAAGGCGCTCGACGCCAAGGCGCCGTTCGACTACGACACCGAGGTCGAGGGCATCCGCGCCCTGGACCGCTACAGCTTCGAGGTGCGGACCGCGCGCCCGGCGCCACGGCTGCCCTACGTGTTCGCAACGGGCGCGGTCAGCGGCGCCCTCGCGCGCGAGGTGGTCGTCGCCGAAGGCAAGAACATCGCCGAGAAGCCCATCGGCACCGGCGCCTTCGTGCTCGACACCTGGCTGCGCGGCGCGCGCATCGTGCTCGTGCGCAACCCGCGCCACCGACACGAGGTCTACGAGGCCGAGCCCGAGCCGACAGACCCGGCCGATGTGGCCGCCGCCACGCGCCTGAAGGGCCGCACGCTGCCGCTGGTCGACCGGGTCGAGCTGCAGATCGTCGAAGAAGCGCAGCCGCGCTGGCTGAGCTTCCTCAACGGCCAGGCCGATCTGCTCGAAGTGCCGCCGGAGTTCACGTCGCTGGCCTCGCCCAACGGCCAGCTCGCGCCCAATCTGGCGCGCCAGGGCGTGCAATTGCGCCGCACCCCGGTGCCGGTGAGCTGGTACACCTACTTCGCGATGGAGAACCCGGTGACCGGCGGCTACACGCCCGACAAGGTGGCACTGCGCCGTGCCGTCGCGCTGGCCTACGACGGCCAGCGCGAGATCGACATCGCCCGCCATGGCCAGGGCGTGGTTGCCCAGACCCTGGTGCCACCGGGCGTGAGTGGTTACGACTCCAAGCTCAAGACCTTGATGAGCGACCACAGCCTGGCGCGGGCCCGTGCCTTGCTCGACCTCTTCGGCTATGTCGACAAGGACGGCGACGGCTGGCGCGAGCGCCCCGATGGCCAGCCGCTGGTGCTCGAGATGTACAGCGAGCCGACCCAGCTCGCCCGGCAGTTGCAGAGCCTGTGGCACAAGGCGACCAAGGCGCTGGGCGTGAAGGTCGAGTTCCGCGTCGCCCAGTGGCAGGAGAACATCAAGGCCAGCCGGGCCGGCCAGCGCATGATGTGGAACACCGGCTGGAGCGCCGCCACGCCCGACGGCAGCTACTTCCTGGACGTGCTGCACTCGCGCAACAAGGGCCAGAGCAACCACGCGCGGTTCGGCGTACCCGAGGTCGACGCCCTGGTCGAGCGCCAGCGTGCGCTGCCCGACGGTCCCGAGCGCCAGGCCCTGATCGCCGAAGCGCTGCGCCGCGCGGTGGCACTGATGCCGATGAAGGTGACCTCGCACCACATGGAGACCTGGGTCTCGAACGCGCGGGTGGTGGGCCTGAAGCCGCACCCCTTCGTGCGCGACTACTGGCGCTTCACCGACATCGAACCGGAGCCTTCGGCGTGAGCGGCGAGGCCGATGCCGGCTCGGGCGGCGGCCTCTCCCGGCGCGAGCTGCTGGCGATCGGCAGTGCGGCTGCGGTCGGCGGGCTCCCAGGGGCCCAGGCCGCGCCCGGCGACGGCCCACGCATCCTGCGCTATGCCTTCCCGGTTGCCGAGACCAGCTTCGACATCGCGCCGATCACGGACCTGTACTCGCGCACGGTCGTGGCCGGGTTCTTCGAAGCGCCGCTGGAGTACGAGTTCCTGGCCCGGCCGACGCGCATGCGGCCCAACACCGCGGCCGAGATGCCCGAGGTGTCGGCCGACTTCCGGACCTTCACGTTCCGCCTGACGCCCGGCATCGTGTTTGCCGACGACCCGGCGTTCGGGGGCCGCCCGCGCGAGCTGGTCGCCGAGGACTACGTCTATTCGCTCAAGCGCCACTACGACCCCCGCTGGAAGAGCGGCAACCTCTACCTGCTCGAGAACGCCGGCATCGTGGGCCTGTCGGAGCTGCGCAAGCGCACGATGGCCGACAAGGTGGCGTTCGACTACGACACGCCGGTCGAAGGCCTGCGCGCGCTGGACCGCTATCGCTTCCAGATCCGGCTGCGCAACACCTCGCCGCGCTTCCTGTACTACTTTGCCGACCCCTCGTTCACCGGCGCGATGGCGCGCGAGGTCGTCGAGCGCTACGGCGACCGCGTCGGCGAGCACCCGGTCGGCACCGGCCCCTTCGTGCTGAAGCAGTGGAAGCGCAGCTCGCGCATCGTGCTGGCGCGCAACCCGAACTACCGCGAGATCCGCTACGACGAACAGCCGGCGGCCGACGACGGCAGGCTTGTCGCCGCCGCCCAGGTCTTGAAGGGTCGCCGACTGCCGTTGCTGGACGAGGTCCACATCGCCATCATCGAAGCCGAGCAGCCACGCTGGCTGTCGTTCCTGACCGAGGAGATGGACCTTGTCGAGAACGTGCCCGAGGAGTTCGTGCCGATCGCGCTGCCGAACAACGCGCTGGCGCCCAATCTCGTCAAGCGCGGCATCGGCATGGTGCGCT
>JAJTGU010000004.1 GCA_021297985.1 Rubrivivax sp. | reverse complement strand
CCGCTCAGGCGCAGGGCCGGCGCGGGCCCGTCGTGGCTCAGGGCAGCACCTTCAGGTCGCGCACGAACTGCGTCGTGTAGGTCCTGCGGCCGTCGACCTTGGCCGGGTCGAGCAGCTTCATCTGCACCAGCAGGTCGTAGGTCTGCTTCATGCGCTCGTCGGTGACGATGCCGATGCCCAGCCGGGCGGCGTCGCCGCCCATGACCATGCCGGTTTCCTTCATCAGCCGGATGCCCACGGCAATCGCGTCGTCGGTCATCGCCGGGTTGTCGCGCCGGATCAACGCGTTGGCGGCCTTCGGGTCGCCTTGCAGATAGTCCTTCCAGCCGCGCATGCTGGCGCGCACGAAGGCCTGCACCTGCTGCGGGCGCTCGCGCACGGTCTTCTCCATGCAGACGATGGTCGTCGCATACGGCGGCCAGCCGTGGTCGGCCAGCAGGAAGACATTGGGCTTGAAGCCCGCCTGCTTCTCGATCGCATACGGCTCGCTGCTCAGGTAGCCCTGCTGGACCAGGTTCTTGTCGGCGACGAAGGGCTGGATGTTGAAGGTGTAGGGCCGGTTCTGGCGGTCCTCCAGCCCGTACTTCGCCTTCAGCCAGGGCCAGTAGGTCGAGTTCGCGGCCGGCGAGACGAGGATGGTCTTGCCCTTCAGGTCCTCGAGCCGGTTCACGACCCCGGGGTGGCCGATCAGCACCTGCGGGTCCTTCTGGAACGCGGCCGCGACCGTGACCGCCGCGATGCCCTGGGCCCAGGCCGAGTAGGTCTGCATGTGGTCGCCCATGATGCAGTCGGCCTGGCCCGCGGCCAGCAGCTGCATGCCGTTGACCTGCGGCCCGCCCATGCGGATCGTCACGTCCAGGCCCTCGCTGCGGTACAGCCCCGCCGCCTGGGCCTGGTAGAAGCCGCCGTGCTCGGCCTGCGCGAACCAGTTGGTGACGAAGCTGAACTTCTGCGGCGCCTGGGCCAGCGCCGGCGCCGACAGGGCGGCGGCGAACGCGGACACGAGCCAGGCGAGGCGGAACGACGGTCGGGATGGCATGGCGGTCATGGGGTCCTCGGCGGATGTCGACAAGGCGCAAGCGTAGCCGGCGCTTCAGGGCCGCGTGATGCGCAGGACCTCTCCGACGCGCGCACGCGCCACGTCCTCGGCGTGGAACGGCAGCACGGGCCAGCGCTTGTCGGCAAAGGCGCGCATCTGGTCGGTCGCATGCGGCGACGCCGGGTCGGAGCTCTGGCCATAGGTCAGCAGCGCGCTCGCGACCGGGCCGCGGGCGTCGAAGCGCACGGTCTGCACGTAGCTGGTGCCGTAGTCGATCAGCCAGCCGCGGGGCGTCAGCGCGGGCGAAAACTGGTTGCCGACGTTGTTCAGCACGCCTTCGGTTTCAATGCCGCCATGAACCGGGATGGCGGGCTCGCCGAGCGCCGAGCGCTGCACGGCCGACACCGGCGCGTCGAGGGCAAAGCCAGCGCTGCGCATCTTGCCGGCTGCCGCGGCGAGCGCTGCCCAGAGCTTGCCGGCCACATCAGCGTCGGCCAGCTTCAGGCCGCTGGGTGTGGTCACCGGCTGGGCGGGGTCGGCCGGCACCCGCCAGACGCCGGGGATCGCCGCACCGGCGCTCCAGAACTCGCGGAACAGCATCGCGCCGCGCGAGCCGGGGTCGAAGCGGCGGTCCCAGGCCTTGAGCACGGTGCAGGCCTCGCGGGCCTCGGGCTGACTGGGTGGCGTCGCTTCGCAGGCGGCCAGCAGGTCGGGCAGCACGACGCCGGCCGTGAAGCTGCGGTTGTCGAACAAGCGCTGCTGGACGGCCTGTGGCGTGATCTTGCCGGCGGCGAGCAGTTCGCCGATCTCGGCAATGCTGGCCCGCGTGCGCGCCCGGCGCACCACCGCGTCGCCGACCAGCGGCGAGATCGACGCATCGAACGTCTGCTGCGGGTGGGTGTGCAGGTAGCTGTCGTTGGCGTTCTGGACCCAGTCGCCACGGATCGCCACCGGCAGCCGGCTGGGGGCGATGACGCCCGGCGCCGGCGATGCCGGGTCGCGCCGCCACTGGCAGTCGCCCTTGCTGCCGTCCAGCACCACCAGCCCGGCCGGGCTGCGGAACAGCGCCGCGGCCTGGGGACTGGGGGCGCAGCGCGCCAGAAGCGCCGCGTCGACGTCGGGCACCACGCTCAGGTCGGCGTACATCGCGTTGCCGGCGCGGTCGGCAGCGATGGTGTTGACCCACGGCAGGCCCAGGCGCGACGCGGCCTGGCGCAGGCCCTGCACGTCGCGCGCCTTGGCCATCTCGAGCCAGGTGTCGAACATGCGCTGGTTGCCGACGTTGGCGTCCTGGACGGCATAGGCGCGCTGCGCGGTCCAGGCCAGGCCCGCCTGCGGCAGCACCAGCACCGGGCCGAAGCGGGTGGTCCAGACGGTGTTCGTCTTCTCGGACAAGGCGCCGTCAGCACCCCGCACCGCGATCTTCACCGGCCTGGGCACCATCGCCACCGGCTGGCCATCGACCACATAACTTGTCGGTTGGCCGGGCACCAGGGTCAGTTCGTGCAGCGTGAAGCGCTTGCCGGTGGACACCGTGTGCGTCCAGGCGACGTCGCGGTTGAAGCCGATCTGCACCACCGGGCTCCAGCCGCCCGAAGCGCCCATCACGTCGAGCTGGCCCGGCACCGTCAGGTGCATCTGCCAGAAGCGGTTGATGCCCACCCACGGGAAGTGCGGATTGCCCAGCAGCAGGCCGGATCCGTCGGCCGTGGTCTCGCGGCCGAAGGCCCAGGCGTTGGAGCCCAGCGGTGGGTCGATCACGCCCCACTCGCGCAGCAGGTGCTCGGCTGCGGCCAGGTCGATCCTCGGCTCCGCCTTGGGCTCGACAAGCGCCGCGGGCGTGGCGACGGGTGGGCGCGCCGACACCACGGCCTGGGCCAGCGCGGCGGCCCCTGCGGCGGCGGCCAGCTCGGTGCTGCGCAGCATGTCGACGGCGCGCAGCGGCTGGACCCAGGGCTGGCCGTTGCAGGCGGCGGGCAGGCGGCCGGCGTTCAGGCGCAGGAAGTGGTTGTAGCCGTCGACATAGCCCAGCATCATCGCCTTGGCATCGGCACTGGCGTTGCGTTCCCAGCGGGCCAGCAGGGCTGCATCGTCGACCAGCGCACCGACAAAGGTGTCGATCTGCTCGTTGGGCAGGCGCCGCCGGCCCAGCTCGCCGACCCCGGCACTGCCCAGCCAGCGCGCACGCTGGCCGCGCACCGTCAGCAGGTGGTCGGCCGACATGCAGATGTTGTCCTGGGCGTAGGCGTAGGCGGTGCCGAAGGCCAGCGTCGCGAGGTTGGGCGCGACGATGTGCGCCACGCCATGCGCGGTGCGCGTGATCGTCGCGCTGCGGGCGATGCTCGCCGCGTCGTGGCCCGGCGGCGTCTGGGCGCAAGCGGCCAGCAATGTGGCCATGGCCAAGGCGGACAGCGGCGCCGAGAGGGCGATTCGGGCCAGGTTTTTTCTGACGGGTCGGATTTCCATCGGATCATTGTGGTCACGACCACCGGCGCCACCGGCGGGTCACCGGTCATCGAAAACCCGCGCTTCGCCCCATGCTGCTGCCTGCTTTGCCGGCCCCCGTTTCGCCCATCAGCCGCCGCCGGCTGCTCAGTGCCACCGCCTCGGCGCTGGCCGCCGCCGCCTGCCCCACCGTGCTGCAGGCGCACAGCGGGCCCGAGCCGCATCCACCGTTCCCTGCGCCCGAGCGCCCGATCCGCTGGATCGTGCCCTTTCCACCCGGCGGAACCTCGGACCTGCGCGTGCGCCAGGTCGCCGAGCGGCTGCGCGCCGACGCCGGCTGGACGGTGCTGGTCGACAACAGGTCCGGCGCCAGCGGCACGCTGGGCACCCAGGCCGCGCTGGAGGCACCCGCCGACGGCCACACGCTGGTGCTGG
>JAJTGU010000140.1 GCA_021297985.1 Rubrivivax sp. | reverse complement strand
TGCGGGGCGTTGCCCCGCGCGTCAGAACGCGTAGCTCAGGTTGACGCCCAGCGTGCGCGGCAGCGTGTAGATCAGCCGCTCGCCGAGCACGGCGCCGGCGGTCTGGTTGGAGACCAGGGCGCGTGTGTTGCTGAGGTTGGCGACCCACAGTTGGGCATCCCACTTGCCCTTGCCGATGCCGACGCTGGCGCTGTAGGTGGTGTAGGCGGGGTAGATGAACACGCCGTCGTTCCCGGCGATCGAGTCGCTGCGGTCGGAGCGCGTCTTGCCGACATAGCGGCCGGTCAGCGACGCGCGCAGGAACATGTCGCTGCCGATGTCGGTGGTGTAGCGGATGCCGAGCCGGTGCTTCCAGTCCGGCGAGCCGCCGAGCTTGCCCCCTTCGGCCCAGGTCCGGCACGAGGTTCCGTTGGTATAGAGGCAGTGGCGCTTGGTCTCGGTCCAGCGCGCGTCGACGGTGCCGGTGGAGAACGTCATCTGCCAGGCGGCGGCCAGGCGCCAGCGCAGCGCGAACTCCAGGCCTTCGCTGCGGGCGCGCGGGCCGTTGGCGGTGCCGTTGACGGGGAAGCCGTCGATGTCCTGGCTGCGGTAGGTCTGGACGTTCTTCCAGTCGATCATGTACAGGGAGGTCTCGACGTAGAGGTCGCCGCCCAGCAGGTGGCCCTTGAGGCCGAGCTCGTAGTTCGTCGTCGTGTCGGGCTGGTACTCGCGGGCGTCGTTGGCGATGACGCGCGCGCCGACGTTGCGAAAGCCGTTGGCGCCACCACGCCGGAAGCCCTGCGACACCGTCAGGTACGACAGCAGGTTGGGCTGGAACTGGTACGACGCATTGAGCTTGAAGATGCTCTTGCCGCTCTGGCCGCGGGTGTCGGTGAATCGGTTGTCCACGAAGCCGCCGGAGTAGTCGATGATCTCGACCTTCGCCGTGTCCTCGTACTCGAAGAGCCGCCCGCCGAGCGTGAGCTGGAACTCGGGCGTCAGCCGGTAGCTGAACTCGCCAAACAGCGCGGTCTCGGTGTAGACGCTGCCCAGGTCCTCGCCGTAGCCGACGTCGGGCAGCGGGCTGCGCGTGGCCTTGCTGTTGCCCAGGAAGACATCCATTCCCGGCAGCACCTCGTTGAAGCGCTGGTTGCGCTTTTGCTTGGTGTGGTACAGGCCGGCGATCCACGAGGCCGGGCCGCTGCCGCGCGAGATCAGGCGCGTCTCGTGGCTCACGCCCTTGTAGGTGTTGTCGAAGGTGATGTAGGCCGAGCGGTCGCTCGCGATGTCGCCGCCCAGGTCGCCCAGCGAGTAGTAGAAGACCCAGCCCTGGCTGGCGTAGTCGGCCTGACCGATCCGGCTGTCCTTGAAGGTGCTGGTCGAGCTGCGCAGGTCGGCGAAGCCGAGGTTCACGTCCAGGTCGAACGACGTCATCGAGAAGTCGCGGTCGGCGAACTCCGGGTAGCGGGCCAGCACCGTGTTGGCGTTGACGGCAAACGGCGTCTCGCGCGCGTCGGTGAAGCGGCAGCTCGGCGCGCAGGGCAGTTGCGCCAGCGTGCGCCCGGGGTTGCGCCAGGCGGCGTCGAGCTCGGCCGGCGACCGCGCATTGGCCACCCCCAGCGGCTGCACGCTAACGCCGCGCGTGCCGTGCGCGAGCTGGTCCTGCTGGGTGTGGGTCAGGGTGAGCTTGACGCCTGGCGTCACTTGCCACAGCAGCGCGGCGCGCGCGGTGGTCACCTCCTGCCAGTCGTCGTCCTTGTAGACGTTCTGGCCGGCGTTGGGCTTGCTGCTCCAGGCCGCATTGCCACGCCACGGCGGGCTGGAGACGCGGTCGGTGGTCCCGGCTTCGTCCAGCCGGGCCACGGAAGCGCGCAGCACGAACTGATTGCCTAGCGGCACGTTGACGACGGCGTCGAGGTCGTTGCTGAGGCCGCCGCCGCTGCTCTGGTACAGGCTGGCGCCGACGCGGCCTTCGAACTGGCGCAGCACCGGCTGGTTGCTGATGTAGCGGATCGTGCCGCCCAGGCTGCCGGCGCCGTACAGCGTGCCCTGCGGGCCGAGCAGGGTCTCGACCCGCGCGATGTCCTTGATGCGCAGGCCGACGTTGGGCAGCGGCGTCTCGTCGACGTAGTACGCGATGGTCGAGCGCACGAACTGCTCGATGTTGTTGGCGTTCACCGGTGCGATCGACAGACCGCGCACCGTCACCGAGTCGGCGAATCGTGCGCTGTTGCCCGGCGCGTTGACGGCCGGCAGCTCGGAGATCAGCGACTTGAGGTCGGTGACGTTTTCCTGCCGCAGCTGCTCGCCGTTGATCGCCGAGATGTTGAACGGCACCGTGCTCGCCGACTGCGAGCGCCGCGCACCGGTGACGACGATGCGCTCGGCCGCCGGCGCGCTCTGGCGCTGTGCCTCGGCCTGTTCACGGGCCAGGCGCTGGGCGCGCGCCTCGGCGGTCTCGTTGGCGGGTGCGGCGGCTGAAGGTGATGCCGTGCCGGCGGTCTGGGCCAGGCTGGTGCCGGCCAGGGTGCTGCAAAGGCTGGCCACGGCCAGTGCCAGCAAGGTGGGGGTGGTTCTCATGCGCGGGACTCCTGGGGCGGGGTCGACGGGGCGTCGACGGGCGGGACAACAAACAATGACGGCATGGACGTTGCTGTCCATGTCGCGCCATAGTCCAGTGCGAGCCACCCAGCGCGGGCGCTCGCGTGGCTGTCCCACGCTCTTTTCCAGGGTCCGGTGGCCCATGCCTGCCGGTCGCAAAAGAGTGGCAGCAAAGTCCTGTTGCAGCACTACGGGTTTGCGCGGATCGTTGCGTCGATGCCGCAGCTCGCGCGGGAGCACAGGCGCGGGTGCGCGGCCCTTCAGATGACGCGCGCGCGCCACGCCACGGGATTGGTCCACTGGTTGTCCCGGATGGGCCAAATTGACGCGCTGCGGCAAAACCGTGTCTTGTTGTGACATCGGCAGCCTTGAGGATCCCGTCGCCATGCTGAAACTGAAAGTTGTTGCCGCCAGCCTGGCGGCCGTTGGCTTCGCCAGCCATGTGTTTGCCCAGGCGCCGGCACCCGAGCCGCAGCGCATCACCATCACCGGGTCGAGCATCAAGCGCATTGCGGCCGAAGGGGCGTTGCCGGTGCAGACGATCAGCCGGGACGAGATCGAGCGCCAGGGCATCACCAGCGCGGAACAGCTGGTCGCGACGCTGACGGCCAACGGCACGGGCGCAGACAACCTCTCGTCGAACACCGGTATCGCCAACAACGGCGTCACGGACCGCAACAACAACGGCAACACCAGTGCCAACCTGCGTGGCCTGGGGGCCAGCAGCACGCTGGTGCTCCTGAATGGCCGACGCATCAGCACCCATGGTGCAAAGGGCAATGCCGTCAACCTGAGTTCGATCCCGCTGGCCGCGGTCCAGCGCGTCGAAGTACTCAAGGACGGTGCCAGCGCGATCTACGGCACTGACGCCATTGGCGGCGTCATCAACTTCATCCTGCGCAGCGACTACCGGGGTCTTGAAGTGACCGGATTCGCCGACGTGACCACAGACGGCGGTGGCAACATCTACCGCGGTTCTGTGCTGTACGGGGTCGGCTCTCCGGATCGGCAGGGCTTCAACTTCGTCGCCAGCCTCGCGGTGGACCGCCAGGAGCGGCTCGACGCGCGCGACCGACCCTTCGTCAACGGCCGCCAGCCGGAGCGTGGGTTGTCGCCGGACACCAGCGGCCCGCCGTTTGCCACCCTGCAAACGAGTCCCGGCTCCGCGCTGCCCACGGCGTTCACGCTGCCGACGACGGGGACGCAGACCTACAACCGGGCCAACCTGCTGAGTTTCCAGAGCCGATGTGCCGACGGCTTGCAGATGGGCCAGTACCAGTCGGCGCTCTGGGGCAGCCCGGGCGCCCGGTTCGCGTGCGACTACGACTACGCCGGCCAGCAGGTGTTGATCCAGCCGGTGGAGCGTGCCAACCTGATGGCTCGGGCCGCCTACAAGTTCTCGTCGGACCACACCGCCTTCGTCGAACTCCTGGCCGCCCAGAACACCTCGACCAAGCAGTTCGAGCACAGCCAGATCATCACCAGCGTGGCCGCCGGGAACGCGTACCCGGTGGGCGGTCCGCACTACATCGATCTGACGACGTTCATTCCCTCGTTCAACAACACCAGACCTCTGTCGTACCGCTGGCGTTGCATTCCTTGCGGCAAGCGGACCATCGAAACCGAGAACACGGCCTACCGGGTACTGGTGGGCCTGGATGGGGTGGCCTGGGGCTTCGACTACAAGTTGGGCGCATCGGTCGCGGGCGACAAAGCCGACTCGCTGCTGATCGACGGCTACATGCGCACGGCCGGATTCAATACCTTGCTTGCGACCGGGCGCGTAAACCCGTTCTCCCTCGACGGCAGCCAGACGCCGGCAGTTCAGAGCGAGATCGACGCCGTCAAGGCGTCGGGCACCAAGTTGTTCGGCGGCAAGACCTCGTTGCAGCAGTTCGACGGCACGCTGTCGGGCGAGGTCGCCAAGTTGCCGTTCGGCCCTGTCAATGCGGCGGTCGGCTTCGATGTCCGCAAGGAGACCTATCTCTTCAAGAACGGCCAGACCTCGACCGAGCCGGTGCGCGACGCGCCATTCGACGCCGAGTTCCCCAAGGTATCGCGCGACATCAAGGCCGTCTTCTTCGAGTTGAGCCTGCCGGTCTATCGCAACCTCGAACTGACTGGCGCCGTGCGGCACGACCGCTACAGCGACTTCGGCGACACCACCAACCCGAAGGTCTCGTTCCTCTTCACGCCCTTCGAGCGCATGAAGATCCGTGGCTCGTACAACCGCGGTTTCCGGGCGCCGAGTTTCTTCCAGCTCTACGGCGCCACCAGCGAAGGGCCGGTGCCGGGCAACCTGCGTGACCCGGTCCTGTGCCCGACCGGCAACGAGGGCCTGGACGTCTGCGCGATCCGTCCGCTCGCACGCTCCGGCGGCAACCGCACGCTGATGCCGGAGACCTCCAAGCAGGGCACGTTCGGGATCGTCGTGCAGCCGACCGACTGGCTGTCGGCGTCGCTCGACTACTGGGAGGTCACGCGCAAGGACCGAATCTACGAACTGACTGCGCAGCAGGTCGTGGCCAACTTCACGACTTTCCCTGAGAACCTGGTCCGCGGCACCAATGGCCGCCTGGATGGCCCTGGTGGATTCATCCGTGCCGGTTTCGTCAACGCCGAGGGCGACATCACCCGGGGTTGGGACATCAACGTGTCGGGCAACGGTCGCCTGGGCGCAGGGCGCTGGCGCGCCAGCCTGGACGGCACGTACATCGATGCTTTCAAGTCTCGCGTGTTTGCAACACAGCCCTACGTCAATACCGCTGGACAGTGGAACTCGCGCGATCTGTTCGTGCGCTGGAAGCACCGCTTGAGCTTCACGTACTCGCAGGGCAGCTGGAGCGGAACGCTGGGTCAGAGCTACACCAGTGGTTACTTCGACGAGAAGCCGGTCGGTACGATTCCGCCCGGCTTCAATCCCCGTGTCGAGGCCTACACCGTGTACAACGCGTCGGTCGCATACACCGGGATCAAGAACCTGTCGATCTCTGCCGGCATCAAGAACCTGCTCAACACCGATCCGCCGTTCACGGCCCACAACGTGGACTTCCTTGCCGGTGCAGGCTGGGATCCCCGCGTTGGCGATCCTCGTGGCCGTGCCTTGACCTTGCGCATGACCTATCGCTTCTTCTGATCCACGGCTTGTGCACCACCGGGGCCCCGCGCGGGCCCCGTTTTTCTTGAGCGAGCCCACCGCTGCCCGTGACCCCGCTGCTGAAGAAACTCGCCACGCTGATCCCGACGCTGATCGGGGTCACGCTGGTCGCGTTTTTCATGATCCGGCTGATCCCGGGTGACCCGATCGAGATCATGGTCGGCGAGCGCAGGCTCGATCCGGTCGCCCATGCGGCGCTGATGGCCAAGCTCGGGCTGGACCAGCCCTTGGTGGTGCAGTACTTCCGCTACGTCGGCGAGCTGCTGCAGGGCAACCTGGGCACCAGCATCGTCACCCGCGAGCCGGTGCTGGGGGAGTTCCTGGTGCTGTTCCCGGCGACGATCGAGCTGGCCTTCGCGGCGCTGCTTCTGGCGGTTGTCGGCGGGCTGGCGCTGGGTGTCGCGGCGGCGCTCAAGCGCGGCTCCTGGCTGGACCAGGCGGTGATGGCGCTGGCGACGGTCGGCAACTCGATGCCGGTGTTCTGGTGGGGCCTGATCCTGATCATGTTCTTCTCGGTCGGGCTGGAATGGACACCCGTTTCGGGCCGCGTCGCGATCGAGTACGACATCCCCTTCGTCACCGGCTTCATGCTCGTCGACACCCTGTTGTCCGACGAACCCGGCTCGTGGCGCAGCGCGGTGCTGCACCTGGCGCTGCCGGCCACGGTGCTCGGCACGATCCCGATGGCGGTGGTCGCGCGCATGACGCGCAGCTCGATGCTCGAGGTCCTGCGCGAGGACTACATGCGCACCGCGCGCGCCAAGGGCCTGCCGCCGGGGCGCATCGTCGTCGTGCATGGCCTGCGCAACGCGCTGATCCCGGTGCTCACGGTGCTCGGGCTGCAGGTCGGCGGCCTGCTCGGCGGCGCGGTGCTCACCGAGACGATCTTCTCCTGGCCCGGCATCGGCAAGTGGCTGATCGAGGCCATCGCGCGGCGCGACTACCCGGTCGTGCAGGCCGGCATCCTGGTGTCGGCGCTGACCTTCATCGTCGTCAACCTCGTGGTCGACCTGCTGTACGGCGTCGTCAACCCGCGGCTGCGCGGGGGCGGGCATTGAGCGCCGAGGCCACGCCCCAGCCCCAGCCCTCTCCCGCGCGGCGGGAGGGGGGGCCCGACGTGCCGTCGCCGCTGGGTGAATTCGCACGCGCGTTTGCGGCCAACCGCGGCGCGCTGGTGGCGGCGTTTGTCTTTGCGGCCATCGTCGTGGCCGCGGTGTTTGCGCCGTGGATCGCGCCGCACGACCCGGTGCAGCAGTACCGCGAGCACCTGCTGACGCCTCCGCTGTGGCAGGCCGGCGGGCTCGCGCAGTTCCCGTTCGGAACCGACGAACTCGGCCGCTGCCTGCTGTCGCGTCTGCTGTATGGCGCCCGCGTGTCGCTGCTGATCGGTCTGGCCTCGGTGCTGCTGGCGCTGCTGCCCGGTGTCGCGCTGGGTCTGGTGGCCGCGTTCTTCGAGCGTTATGCGTCGCCGGTGATCATGCGCGCGATGGACATCCTGCTCGCCTTGCCCGGCCTGCTGCTGGCGATCTGCGTCGTCACCATCCTCGGGCCCGGGCTCGTCAACACCGTGATCGCCATTGCCGTCGGCGCGCTGCCGGGCTACGTGCGCCTGACACGCGGCTCGGCGCTGGCCGAGCTGCAGCGCGACTACGTCGTCGCCAGCCGCGTCGCCGGTGCCGGCACGCTGCGCTTGATGTTCGACACCGTGCTGCCCAACTGCATGGCGCCGCTGATCGTCGCCGCGACGCTGAGCTTCTCGTCGGCCATCCTCGAGACCGCGGCGCTGGGCTTCCTCGGCCTGGGGGTGCAGCCGCCGCTGCCGGAATGGGGCTCGATGCTGTCGGCGGCACGCGACTACATCGAGCGGGCGCCGTGGGTCGTCACGATCCCGGGGCTGACCATCCTGGTGACCGTGCTGACGATCAACCTGATGGGCGACGGCCTGCGCGACGCGCTGGACCCCAAGCTGCGCCAGGCGGCCTGATGGCGCTGCTCGAGATCCGCAACCTGCGCGTGCGCTTCGGCGGCTTCACGGCCGTCGACGGTGTCGACTTCTCGGTCGAGCCCGGTGAACTGCTGGGCATCGTCGGCGAGTCCGGCTCGGGCAAGTCGGTGTCGATGATGGCGCTGATGGGCCTGATCGACGCCCCCGGTGTCGTCAGCGCCGACGCGCTGCGCTTCGACGGTCGCGACCTGCTGGCGATGGCGCCGGTCGAGCGCCGACGCATCATCGGCCGCGAGATCGCGATGGTGTTCCAGGACGCGCTGAACAGCCTGAACCCCGCCCACCGCGTCGGCGACCAGGTGCGCGAGGTTCTTCGCCTGCACCTGGGGTTGAAGGGTG